>NZ_CP163435.1:9662500-10013981 GCF_041051975.1 Streptomyces sp. R21
GAAGAGCTCGTGAGCGTCGAACCGCCGTCATCCGGCCGCCCCACAGGACCACCGTCGGGCCCGCTGTCAGGCCCCTCCCAGCCGAGTCCGACACCACCCAGCCCCACGCAGCCGAGCGGCCGCGCCCCGCTGGGCCCACCGGACGGCAGCTCCGGCGCGGGCGACAGCGGCGGCGGAGCGGGCGGATCGGGCGGGGCCG
This sequence comes from Streptomyces sp. R21, assembly GCF_041051975.1. Classification (GTDB taxonomy): domain Bacteria; phylum Actinomycetota; class Actinomycetes; order Streptomycetales; family Streptomycetaceae; genus Streptomyces. Next base: position 9,662,700 of record NZ_CP163435.1, read on the forward strand.
GGGGTTCGGGCTCCGGGCCCAGCGGTCCCCTCGGCCCGGGCGAACCGGGCCAGGGCGCCGGCCAGGGGCCGGACCGCCCCTGGTGGAAATCGGCGCCGCGGGTCGCGCTGATCACCGCGGCCCTGGTCGCCGCGGTGACTGTGGGCGTCGTCCTCACCCGTTCCGACGGCGGCGGCACGAAGCAGGCGGGCAGCGAGGTCTTCCTGCAGTCCGCGAGCAAGTCGGGGCCCGACCCGTTCACCGAGTCGACGGCCAACGACAGTTCCACCGCACCGGTGACCCCCGCCGCCACGAGCTCATCCGACTCCGCCAACGTGACACGCGGCGTGGACGGTTCCGCGCCCGGCCTCTACGGCGGCACCCGCAAGGTCGCCAGCTGCGACGTGGAGAAGCAGATCAGGGCACTCCAGGCGGACCCGGCGAAGAACAAGGCGTTCGCGTCGGTCGAGGGCATCCAGCCCGCCTCCGTACCCGCCTATCTGCGCTCGCTCACCCCCGTGCAACTGCGCATGGACACCCGTGTCACCAACCACGGTTACCGCAACGGCGCCCCCACCAGCTACCAGGCGGTCCTGCAGGCGGGCACCGCCGTCCTCGTCGACGGCCACGGTGTGCCCCGGGTGCGCTGCGCCTGCGGCAATCCGCTGCTGCCGCCGGTCGCACAGCAGACCACCCCGAAGCGGACGGGTGACTCGTGGGCGTCGTACCGGCCGCAGAACGTCGTGGTCGTCTCGCCCGCGACGACGGTCATCAACGTGTTCGTGATCTACGACCCGGACCACGACGACTGGTTCACCCGCCATCACGGCGACACCGGTGAGCACGACCAGAAGACCAGTCCTCCGGTGAACCAGCCCTCCCCGTCGGTGACCGTCTCGTCCCCGACGCCGAGTTCGCCTTCACCGCACTCCCCGTCGCCGTGCGTGTCCCCGCCCACCGGTACGCCGTCCGCGGCGACACCGAGCGGCTCGCGGAGCCCGTGCCCGCCGACCTCGCCGTCCCCGTCCTCCTCGTCGCCGACACCGTCCGGGTCGACGTCCCTGTCCCCGCAACCCCCGACTACAGAGCCGGCGAACCCGCCGTCGCCGCCCGGCAACGTGTCCTCCGATACGACGGCGCAGTCGGCGTCGACCGACACCGGGCCGGGGTCGTCCGGGACAACCCCCGGCCTGTGACGGCGAGGCACGGACCGGCCCGGACATCGACGAACCAACGACCGAATGGGCGTCTTGCCACCGCCCGTACCGCGTACAAAAGTGAAAGTGGCGTCCTGGACCGGTGGGTTCCGCAGCCCGCTCCGGCCGAGGAGTGCCCCGCCCCGGACCCCGGCAGAGTCCCTGGATGCAGTTGACCGTCCGTGCTCGCGGACCGCGGACACTCGGCGGAGGGCTGAAGCGTGGACGAAAGCCGACTGACCGAACAGGAATGCCTCGACGTACTGGCCCGCGCACCGGCCGCACGGCTGGCGGTCACCCGGCGCGGCGCCCCGTACATCGAACTAGTGGGCCTCATCCATCTGGACGGCGAACCGGTCGTCCTGCTCCCCCGGACCAGCGCGATCACCCACCTGCTGCCCGCGGTGGTCTCCCCGCGGCGGCTCGTGGTGCTCCAGACCGACGACCTCACCGACTGTCGCCGGTCGGTCCGCAGTGTCACCGTCCTCGCCCGCCCCCGCTGGGTCGTCGATCCCGGAGGTCTCACCGCGTGCCGCTGCGCGGCCGCCGCCCGGGGCTTCGCCCTCACCGCCGACGCCTGGTTCCTCTCCCTCACCCGCCCCACGCTCGTCGGTCGCCGCGTTCCCCTGCACGACGATCACCTCCTGAGCGGACCGGGCCGCATCGCCGCCACCGTGCACCCGGCAGACGCGAGCCCCGCGGTGAACGACCCCGTCACCGCCGAGCAGTAGACCGAAACCAGTGCAAACCTACGGCTGCCGGAAGGGGAGTTGTCGCGGCTGCGCGGAGTACGGTCAAGGCCATGGGGCGGGACGGCTGCCTGGTCCTGTTCTTCGGCGAGGACGGCCGTCCCTGCGCGCGAGGAGTGGTACTCCCCTCCGCACTTCTCGCGCACATGTCCTCCTCGACGGCGAGGAGCGGGAGTTCTCGCCGTGCAACCGGGGGACGGTGCTGGAGCCGTGCAGTCGGCGGTGCGGCTCCAGCTGCCCGGCGTGTCTTGGCTGTTGAGGGGCAGCCGGCTCTCCGGGGCAGGCGGAACGGCTGTTAGATTCTCCGCGATCTCATTCGTTGCGGCAGGTCGCGGCGCGTGTCCCGTGGGTGGACGCGCACTGCACCCGGCCGTCCGTCGTGGAGTGCCACATGCGCCAACCGCTCGCGGTCGCCGTCGTCCAGCCCGTATGCGTCCACCTGGACGTCGCCGCGAACGCCGCCGCGCACGCGCGGGCCGTCCTCGGCGCGGAGGCGCGTCTGGTGGTCTTCCCCGAGCTGTCCTTGACGGGCTACGACCTTGCCGCCCCGGCCGTCGCGCCGGGCGACCCCCGGCTGACCGAGCTCGTCGCCGCGTGCCGTACGGCAGGTGCGACGGCGCTGGTCGGAGCCCCTGTGCGCGAGGAGGACGGACGTGAATACATCGCGACCCTGGCCGTCACGGGCGACGGCGTCAGGGTGGCGTACCGGAAGATGTGGCTGCACGGCGAGGAGTTCGACCGCTTCACACCGGGCGAGAAGCCCGAGGTCATGGTGGTCGACGGGTGGCGGCTGGGCCTCGCCGTCTGCTACGACGCCGCCGTGCCCCAGCATGCCGCCGACACCGCGGCACTGGGCATCGACGCCTATGTGGCCAGCACGCTCTACGGGCCGGGCCCCGCCTCGGCGGCCCGGCGTGACGGTCACCTGCGCGAGCGGGCCCTGGCCCACGGCGTCTGGGCGGTGCTGTCGACCTCGGCCGGGCCCAGCGGGACGTACGAGGCCACGTCGGGCGGCTCCGGGATCTGGGCACCGAACGGCGATGTGCGCGTCCAGGCGGGCCCGGACGCGGGTGACATGGTCGGCGCGACGCTTCGCTGATCCTGCCGGCGCAGGACAGCGCCCGGCCGCCGTACGAGCCGTAGCACCACCGACCGCGCGCCCGGCGCCGCAACAGGGAACCGGGACTTCACCCAGAGCGGAACGCCGATGCCTTCCCCTCCGGCCTGGCGCTTCTAGGCTGAAGGGGTGAGCAACCAAGTGCCGAACGAAGCCCGTGTCATCCCCCTGCGCCCGGCAGCCGCGCCGAGTCCGGCCACCGCTCCGGCACGCGCGCCGCAGCGCCCGCGGCCCGTTCTCGCGCCGAGACAGGTGCCACCGGCTCCCGCGGAGAAGGAGCCGCTGTGGCGGGACCTCGTGGGTGACGTCCTGCGGCGTGAGCGCCTTGCCCAGGAGCGCACCCTCAAGGACGTGGCCGAGGCGGCCCGGATCTCGATGCCGTACCTCTCCGAGCTGGAGCGCGGCCGCAAGGAGGCCTCCTCCGAAGTCCTCGCGGCCGCCGCACGCGCCCTCGGTCTCGGCCTCCCCGACCTGCTCTCGCTCGCCCAGGACGAGCTCACGCGGCTCGCCCGGGTGCGGCGTCCGGACCGCGGGCGCGCCCCGTCGGCATCGCGCTACGACGGGATGTGCCTGGCGGCCTGAGCGGCCCGCGACCGGTCAGGACCCGGGGGCCTTGGGGCGCCCGGGTTCACACCGTCGCCAGCCGTCGGCTCAGCACCTCGTCGGCGAGCCCGTACGCCACGGCCTCATGTGCGGTGAAGACCTTGTCGCGGTCCATGTCCGCGCGCAGGGTGCTCGCTTCGTGGTGCGTGTGCCGGGAGAGGACCTCCTCGACCTGCGCGCGGATCCGCAGCATCTCCTTGGCCTGGAGGCTGAGGTCAGACACCGTGCCCTGCCGTCCGCCACTGGCCGGCTGGCCGAGCAGCACCCGGGCGTGCTCCAGCACGAACCGCCGTCCGGGATCGCCCCCGGCCAGCAGCACCGCCGCGGTGGAGGCGGCCTGACCGACGCAGAACGTCGAGATCGGCGCCTGGACGAACGACATCGTGTCGTAGATCGCCATGAGCGAAGTGAACGAGCCGCCGGGCGAGTTGATGTAGATCGCGATCTCGCTCTCCGGGTTCGACGACTCCAGATGGAGGAGTTGCGCGATGACGACGTTGGCGACACCGTCGTCGATCTCCGTGCCGAGGAAGATGATCCGCTCGGACAGCAGCCGGCTGAAGACGTCGTAGGACCGCTCGCCCTGCGGGGTCCGCTCGACGACGTTCGGAATCGTGTACGAACCCATGTCAGAGTCCCATCCGTCGTCGTGACGCGGCCGGGCGGACATCGTCGAGCGACTCCACGACCCGGTCCACCATGCCGTACTCCCTGGCCTGTTCGGCCGTGAACCAGCGGTCGCGATCGCCGTCCTGGGAGATCGTCTCCTCGCTCTGGCCGGTGTGCTCCGCGGTGATCCGCTCGATGGCCTTCTTGGTGAACTCCAGGTTCTCCGCCTGGATTTCGATGTCGGCGGTGCTCCCGCCGATCCCGGCCGACGGCTGGTGCATCATGATCCGCGCGTTCGGCAGTGCGAAGCGCTTGCCGTGCGTTCCCACGCTCAGCAGGAACTGGCCCATGCTCGCCGCGAACCCCATCACGAGCGTCGAGACGTCGTTGGGGATCAGCCGCATCGTGTCGTAGATCGCGAGCCCCGCGGTCACCGATCCGCCAGGACTGTTGATGTACAGGCTGATGTCCGTACGCGAGTCCTCCGCCGACAGCAGGAGCAGCTGGGCGCAGACCCGGTTGGCGGAGACCTCGTCGACCTGGGTGCCGAGCAGGACGATCCGCTGCGCGAGCAGTTGCGCGGCCAGATGGTCGTCGAATCGTGTTGCCGGGGTGTCGCCCTCTTCGGCCCGCGGAGCGCGGCCCGGGTCCCAGCCGGTGATGAATGGAGTCATCGGTCCTCCTCGTGGTGGTGCGGCTGCCGTCGCCGCGTTCTCCACTCTCGGCCCGAACGCGCCGCTACCCGGGCCTTCTTGGCCCGCAGCAGATTCGCCACGGGCAGAGGCCGTCATGGACTGGGGGCGCGGAAATGCGGGAAGTCAGCCGGCCGTGCGCAGCTTCCGGAAGAGGGCACGCACATCCGCGACGAGCAGCTCCGGCTCCTCCAGCGCGGCGAAATGCCCGCCCCGGTCGAACTCCGTCCACTGCACGATGGTGTTCGTGCGGTCCGCGATGTGCCGCAGGGCCACGAAGTTCTCGTGCGGGAAGACGGCGAGGGCGGTCGGCGTGGTCGAGGGGGCGGGCGGCGATCCCCAGTAGTCCGCATGCGCCCGCTCGTAGTAGATGCGCGCGGACGAACCGGCCGTCCCCGTCAGCCAGTACAGCATCACGTTGGTCAACAGCCGTTCCCTGTCGACAGCGTCCTCGGGGCTGTTCTTCCGCGGGTCCGTCCATTGCCTGAACTTCTCGGCGATCCAGGCAAGTTGGCCGACCGGCGAGTCGGTGAGCCCGTACGCGAGTGTCTGCGGGCGGGTGAACTGGATGTCGGCGTACCCGCGCTCGTTCTTGTTCCACTCCTGGAACCGCTGCCAGGACAGCAGCGTGCGCTCGCGCTCTTCGGGGCTCAGCGCCGCCAGTTCGGCGGGCGTCGGCTCCGTCGTCGCGCCCGAGTCGGGGAGCAGATTCAGATGGACCCCGATGACGCGGTCGGGATACGCCCGGCCCAGCTCACGGGAGATGGCCCCGCCCCAGTCCCCGCCCTGCGCCCCGTAGCGGTGATAGCCGAGGCGCTCCATCAGCTCGGCGAACGCGGCGGCCACGCGCTTGAATTCCCACCCGGTTTCCCGGGTCGGGCCGGAGAGGCCGAATCCCGGAATGCTGGGGATGACGAGATGGAACGCGTCGGCCGGATCCCCGCCGTGAGCCCGCGGATCGGTCAACGGGCCGACCACATCGGTGAATTCGACGATCGAACCCGGCCAGCCGTGCGTGATGATCAGGGGAGTGGCATCCGGTTCCGGGGACCGCACATGGGCGAAATGCACCCGCGTGCCATCGATTTCGGTCGTGAACTGCGGCCATTGGTTCAGCCGGGCCTCCGCCGCACGCCAGTCGTACTCGTGCCGCCAATACCGTACGAGCTCTTCGAGGTGATCCCGCGGAATTCCATAGGCCCAGCCCACGCCCGGCAGCGCGTCCGGCCAGCGGGTGCGGTCGAGGCGGTGGCGCAGATCGTCGAGGTCGCTCTCGGGGAAGTCGATGCGGAACGGATGAATGCCTGAGGCGTCTGCAGATGTCATGTCCGCGCATGCTAACTGCGGGGCGTTCGGTGGCTCCGGTATTTTTTGACCACCGCGTCTGCGACCCCCTGCACCCCCCCGGCCGGACACCGCGCCCCCGGCCTCGGACGGCCCGGGCCGTCCGTTCTGCGCCGACCCGCGGTGCTCGGTACTGTCGGAAGTGATCGCCGCGCGCATCCCCGGCGCACGGAACCCGGGCGGCCGAGCGGAGGAGGCAGGCTGCCATGACCGTGATCGCCCTGAAAACCGCGGTGCTGCGGGACGGGCTCACCCTCCCTTACGCCGAGGCGGGCTACCCCGAGGGCACGCCCGTCGTCTTCGTGCACGGGCTGGCGGACTCCTGGTGGTCCTTCGAGCCGCTCCTGAGACAGCTCCCGGCATCTCTGCACGGCTTCGCCCCCACCCAGCGCGGCCACGGCGACGCCGACCGCCCTCCCGACGGCTATACGCCCGAGGACTTCGCCGCCGATCTCGTGGCCTTCCTCGACACCGTCGGCATCCGCCGCACGCTCCTCGCCGGATCGTCCAGCGGCGGCGTGACTGCGCGGATCGTCGCGGGCAGCCACCCCGACCGGATCTCCGGGCTGGTGCTGATCGGCGTCCCCGCCACCCTCGCCGACAAGCCGGCGGTGACCGCCGTGGGGGAGACCGTCCAGGGCCTCTCCGACCCCGTGCCGCGCGAGTTCGTCGAGGGGTTCCTGGACGGCATGGTGAGCCGCCCGGTCGCCCGCGGATTCATCGAGACCATGGTCGAGGAAGGGCTCAAGCTTCCCGCGTACGTCTGGCAGGAGACCGTCCGCGGACTGCTGGAGACCGACCTGCGCGCGACCCTCGCGGGCATCCTGGTGCCGACCCTCCTCCTCTGGGGCGACCAGGACGCATTCCTGCCCCGTGCGGACCAGCAGATCATCCTGGACGCCGTCCACGGAGCACGGCTGCTCACCTACGAGGGCGCTGGGCATGTCGTGCACTGGGAGGAGCCGGAGCGCGTCGTCGCCGACATCGCCGCCTTCGCGGCCCGCCTCGCTGCCAAGTCCTGACCTGTCACCGATGAGTTTCCGGCCGGGGACCGGTCCACAGAGCAGACGACGTTCCCGACCCGAGGAGGTACCCATGCCCGCCGACGGATTCACCACCTGTCTGTGGTTCGACGAACAGGCCGAGGAAGCCGCCCACTACTACGTGTCGATCTTCAAGAACTCCAAGCTGGGCCGGGTCGGCCGCTACACCGAGGCCGGACCCCGCCCCGCCGGTTCCGTGATGGCCGTGGAGTTCGTGGCCAACGGGCACAAGTTCGTGGCCCTGAACGGCGGCCCGGAGTTCACCTTCGACGAGGCCGTCTCCTTCCAGATCTACTGCGAGGACCAGGCGGAGGTGGACTTCTACTGGAACAAGCTCACCGAGGACGGTGGCGAAGCAGGCCCCTGCGGCTGGCTCAAGGACAAGTTCGGTCTCTCCTGGCAGGTCATCCCGGCCAGGCTCATGGATCTGGTCAGCGACCCGGACCCGGAGAAGGCGGCCCGCACGAGCAAGGCGATGTTCCAGATGTCCAAGCTGGACCTCGCCGCCCTGGAGAAGGCCCACGCGGGCGAATAGCGGGCCGGTATGGCGGCCGGCCCGCTCTCGTCCCGCGCGGATCAGGCGAGCTGGCCGCTGTGCGGCGCCGTGTACGCGCTGTCGCGGCGCAGCAGTTCCCGCTGGGTCGGAGTACGCCCACAGTGCGCCCGGGGGCGCGCTCAGCCCTTGGGGCCGGGCTGCGGCGGGCGCCGATGGTTTCGGGTGCCCGGGTCAGGGCCGGGCGGACGGGGCGGCCTCTTCGGCGTCCAGGAGGAGATGCGGTGCACGGCGGGGCGTGGCGGGCCCGTCGGGGCCGTAGCCGAGCCGGACGATGAGCTGGACGTGGTCGAAGGGGGCTGTCTCCGGTCGCAGCCGGTCGCGGAGGTCCGGCCACTCCAGAGCCTGGTGCAGCAACGAGGTGCGCAGCCCCTGGGTCGTCGCGACAAGCAGGACGGACTGGAGCGCCTGGCCCGCGCGCAGCCAGTCCATGCGCCGGTCGTGGGCCGTGGTGAGCACCGCCAGCGTGGGCGTGCGCTCGAACGGCCGGGACGGCAGCTGCTCCAGGGAACGGCGCGCGCCGAAATCACGCATCGGGACCTGCTCGAAGGCGTCCTGCGGTCCGAAGGCCGACGACGGGATGCCGGTGTCCTCCCCCACGTCCCGTCCCGTCCAGCGTCGGCTCTCGACACTGCGGTCCGGGTCGGCGTGATTGCGGCGTTCCGCCGTGGCGGTCACCCGCAACAGACGGGCCGTCTCGTGCGGGTCCGGCACGGTCAGCGCGGCGCCTTCCATGTGTGCGGCCTCGGCGAGCTCCTGCATGACCGCCGTGGGGACACGCCGCTCGGCGAAGGGGAACCGGCTGCTGCGCCTGCGCCAGATCGCGTCGTACAGATCGGGACTGTGGACCGTGGCGAGCGACGCACTCGGAGTGATGCGCACGGTGACCAGCAGATCGGGCCGGTGGGCATTCGGGAGCAGCCGGGCCACCGGTTTCCAGCCGAGATGAGTGACCGCGATCCGCAGGTTGACCAGGGCCGCGCCCGCCGCGATGTGCAGCGCCCGGCCGTGCGGGTCCTCGCTGGGCAGAGCCCGCTCGGCGGCGGCGTGGATCTCCAGCGTCAACAGCTCGGGGTCGAAGCGGAAGTGCCAGGGCTGTGTGTTGTGCATCGAGGGTGCCGCGATGGCGGCCGAGATCATCTTCTCCAGTGCCGACGAGTCGAGCGAGGTGACAGACATGAGGACCTCCTCTCCCGGGCCGGTCGTGCTGCCGGGAATGTGGATGAACTCAGCCTGCTGGAGCAGGCGGCTCGGGTCGTAGGGGCCGTCCGGCCCCAACCGGGTCTGGACGGCCCTGCCCCACGCACCTTCCTGCGGGCCGACGGGCCGACGGGCCTGCATGCCGCTCCGGTTCAGGCCGGCTCCCCGTCGATCGGCAGGCGCAGCCCCGTCCGTCCGGAGAAGACATGGACGGCGTCCGGGTGCACGGTGACGCGCATGCGGTGCCCCTCGCCGTACGGCGCCCGTTGTGGGGCTCGGACGACGAGACGCGGGCCTACCCGGTGGACGCCGATGACGGTGTGGAGGTGGAGGGAGGCTCCGGTGTACTCCAGGGCATCGATCACGAGATCCAGTCCCGGTGTCTCCCGGTCTTCCACGGAGACGATGTCGAACTCCTCGGGACGGATGCCCAGCACGATCTCGGTGAGGCGTTCGGCGCGCGCGGCCTCCAGGGCGGGCCGGGGCAACGGGAGGAAGAGGCCGCCCAGTTGAGCGGTGCCGTCCAGGGTGAGGGGCAGCCGGAGGAGGTTCATCGGCGGCGATCCGATGAAGCCGGCGACGAAGACGTTGGCGGGGTACGCGTACACCTCTCTCGGGGTGCCGACCTGTTGCAGCACACCGTCGTCGAGGACGGCCACACGGTCGCCCAGGGACAGCGCCTCGGCCTGGTCGTGGGTGACGTAGAGCGTGGTGATGCCGAAGAGCCGCTGGAGCGAGGCGATATGGGCGCGGGTCCGCACCCGCGCTCCGGCGTCCAGGTTGGACAGCGGTTCGTCCATGAGCAACGCCTGCGGCTCCCGGACCAGGGCGCGGCCGGTCGCCACGCGCTGCCGCTGCCCGGCGGAGAGCGACTTGGGCTTGCGGCCGAGGTAGTGACGCGCGTCGAGGAGGGCGACGATGTCGGTGACGGCCCACTGCGCGGCGTCCTTGGGCACGTTCTGGACCAGCAGCGGGAAGCCGATGTTGTCCTCCGCCGTCAGGTGCGGATAGAGGGCGTAGTCCTGGACCACCATCGCGACGTCGCGGTCCCTGGACGGCCGACGGGTCACGTCCGTGTCGCCGATGAGGATCGCGCCGGAGTCGACGGGCTCCAGTCCGGCGAGCATCCGCAGCGCGGTGGATTTTCCGCAGCCGGAGGGGCCGACCAGGACCATGAACTCCCCGTCGGCGACCTGCAGTTCGAGCGCGCTGACGGCCGGGCGGTCCATCGTCGCGAAGTGCCGTGTTGCCCTGTCGAAGGTGACGGACGCCATGCTCTCCCCCTCCACCGGCGCGGGCCCTGCGACCGGCCCCGCGGATCGACCGGTTCCGCGCCTCCCAGGTTCAGGTGGAAGGGCGGACAGGTGTCCGTCACCAGACTGGCGTACGCCCCGGCGCGCGGCACCCATCGGTTGCGGCCGACTGGCAGGTCGAACAGAGCCCGGCCGGCCGGAAGGGGCTTTCGGACCCGTCAGCGGGCCGGCCGGCCCAAGCGGGCGGCAGCCATCAGGGCCAAGCTGGAAGTGCGAGCCTGCTCCGGCGGCGACGGCGACGCCCACGGGTGTCCCGCCTCCGACGGGCGGACGGGACCGGCGGTTCGTTGAATGAATGGACCGTCCTGCCTCGTGGCCGCACGGCCGCGGAATTCCTCCGCGACCGGCATTCGCCAGCCTCGGGAAGGGGATCGTCATGAAAGCACTCGTCTTCCACGGCCCCGGGCAGTCCGCCTGGGAGAGCGTCGCGGACCCCGGCATCCAGGAGGCGACCGACGCGATCGTGCGCGTCGACGCCGTCACCATCTGCGGGACGGACCTGCACATCCTCAAGGGCGATGTGCCGGACGTACGGCCCGGCACGGTGCTGGGGCACGAAGCCGTCGGCGAGGTCGTCGAGGTGGGCAGCGATGTTCGCGGCGTCCGCCCCGGCGACCGGGTGCTGGTCTCGTGCATCACGGCGTGCGGCCGGTGCCGTTTCTGCCGGGAGAGCGCGTACGGGCAGTGCCGCGGGGGCGGAGGCTGGATCCTCGGCCATCTGATCAACGGCACGCAGGCCGAGTACGTCCGCGTGCCCTACGCCGACCTGTCCGTGCACCCGCTGCCCGGCGGGGTGGACAGCGGGGACGCCGTCCTGCTGGCCGACATCTTCCCCACCGCCTACGAGGTGGGTGTGCTCAACGGGCACGTGCGGCCCGGAGACACCGTCGCCGTGGTCGGGGCCGGGCCCATCGGTCTTGCCGCGATCGCCACGGCCCAGCTCTACAGCCCCGAGAAGATCATCGCCGTGGACCTCGCCCCACCCCGGCTCGACGCCGCCAAGAACCTCGGCGCCGACGCGGTGGCCGCCGCGGGTGAGGAGGCCGAGCAGTTGGTCGCCGACCTGACCGAAGGGCTCGGAGCCGACGTGGTCCTCGAAGCGGTGGGGGTGCCGGCCAGCTTCGAGATGTGCACGCGCATGGTCCGGCCCGGCGGCCACGTGGCCAATATCGGCGTGCACGGCAAGCCCGCCGTACTGCACCTCGAAGACCTCTGGATCAAGAACGTCACCATCACCACCGGACTCGTCGACACGTACTCGACGCCGACCCTGCTGCGCATGATGGCCGCGGGCCGACTGCCCGCGTCGTCCCTGGTCACCCACACGTTCCCGATGGACCGGATGGAGGAGGCCTACGACGTCTTCGGCGCGGCGGCGGACACCGGGGCGCTCAAGGTCGTTCTCGGCGAGCAGCGGCACGACGTGCTGTCCGTCAAGGAGTCGTGACGGGAGGCCGAGGTCGTCCGTCCTGGGCGGCGGGCCCGGGCCGTCGGATCATGAGCGCCACTGGTCGCAGTACTCGATGTGGATCTCGCGTGCGTCGCCGAGAACGCCGTCGTTGGAGTGGAACTCCGTGCAGAAGTGCGGGTAGTTCGGATGGACGGGGACGTGGCCTGGACCGTTCCGGGCCACGTCGAGGAAGTGCCGGGCGGTCTCCCTGAACACCTTCGCGCTGCCGGTCATGAACAGAGTCTCCGCGTGGACGTGCTGGTGGAAGAGGTCCCGGTTCTCCCGGTAGTGCCGTGCCTCGTGGTCGATCACGGCTTCGCCGATGTGCCCGGGGTCGGGCAGCGTCACGGTCCCCGGACGGCCCCGGCCGAGGCGCCCGCGGACTTCCTTCCAGCGCGAGGGAGCGAACTGCAGCGAGTGGTGCAGCAGCACGAGATCGAGCCGACGCGTGCCGTCCTCCGGAAGCTCCCGCTCCGGGCCCTTGTTGCCGCGCATCGGCATGTGGATCAGTGCCCGCGGGGACGAGGCGGCGAGCGTCCACAAAGCGCCGATCCGCTGTGCGGCGTCCTGATCGAGACAGGCGTCCAGGTGTCGGTCGTGGTCGACGAGCACGGCGCGGACCAGGGGGCGAGCGGGGCGGATGACCTTGAACTCCGCTGCGCCGAGGCGCACTTGGTGGATGGTGACGGACAGTTTCATCGCCCGTCCTCCGGCCGGTCCTCGCGCCGGCCGTCCCATTCGGGCAGGACAGAGCTTGCCAGGTCCCTCTGCGCAACGGTCGGATCAGCCATGGCGGGAAGCTAGCAGAGGCCCCGTTTGACCGGCCAATACGTTTGCGTCGGCCTCCCGGAGCGACGCCGTCGACCGGTCCACGGCGGGCACCGTGACCACCGGCACGGATGCGTGCCGCAGACACTCACGGCCGACGACACCCAGGGCAGGCAGCCCGCGCTGCTTGTCCGACCGGCGTCCCAGCGCCAGCAGCAGCGCCCCGTCGGCATGGTTCAACAGCACCCGCGCGGGCGGACCCTGTGCCAGTACGGCACGTACGGCGCCGTCGATCCGGGTCCCGAACACCGCGCGCAGTGTCGAGGCGAGCAGGTGTGCCGCCTCGTCGCGCTGCTCCGCGTCCGTCGGGTGCGCCGCGACCGGGGCGTAGGCGGCGAGGTGGCGCGCCGTGGGGTCCCAGGCGTGGACGGCGACGACGTCCGCATGCAGGGCGTGGGCCTGCCGTGTCGCCCAGCGCAGGGCGGCCACGGACGCCTCGGTGCCGTCGATGCCCACCACGATCTTGTGGGCGGCGAGTTCGGTCATGACTGCCTCCCCGGACGTCCTGGTGGTTCCACGGTGACGCGGACAGGAAGCGCCCGGCAGGGGCCGAGAGACTCCTGGCTCGTGCCGAACGGGCCTTGCACGCAGTCGCTTTGGGATCGGTCAGCGAACGTGGTCGGCGATCGCCCGGGTGATCTCCCGTGTGATGCGCAGAATGCCGGGGGAGCGCACCGCGCACGGCTTGGGCGTGGATGTGGTGGGTCCGAGACAGAAGTGCAGGTAGTCGTCGTCGCGGTGCAGGGTCGTGCGGTCGCGGCCCGGCTGGGTGCAGTAGGCGGAGTGTGCGTGCTCGTACGCGGTGCACGGCAGGTACTGGGCCCAGGTGTAGCGGGCCGCGGCGGGGCTGACCGCCTTGCCGGCATCGGCCAACAGGTCGCCGGAGGCCCCGGCCCGCACTTCGTAGAGCGCGTTCACACGGCGCACGCGGTCGGGGGTGATCGGGTCAGGCCCTTGCAGCACCCACACGATCCGGGGCCGCTTCGCACCGCCCGCCTCCGAGATCTGCTCGGTCAGCTTCTTCATGTCGGCGGTGTAGCGCGAGAAGTAGCGGTGCTGGTTCGCCGAGTAGGTGATCCCGTCCATGCAGGGCGTGTAGCCCCAGGAGTTGCCCCAGAACTGGAGCACCACGAAGTCCGGCTGGAGCGAGCGCACCAGGGCGGCCGCCTTGTCCGCGGGCGGGACCAGCGACCTCGTCGCGGTGCCCTCCAGGTAGTCGCACAGAGTGGTGCCCGAGTACGGGGCGCTCGTGTACCGCGCGTGCAGCCGGTCCCGCAGCAACTTCCCGAGGACCTTCTGGTTCTCCATGGCGAGGGAGTCCCCGAGGTAGAGCACGGTGGGGGCCTTCGCCGCGATGCCCTTGGTGTCCGCGGAGGCGGGCGGCCGTTGATGCGTGGTCGTCGACGGGGACCGCGAAACCCCTGGCGCCGCGGGAGTGGGCGGCGAGGCCTCGGGCCCCGAGGCCGGGTCCCCGCACGCGCCGAGCAACAGCCCGGCCAACAACACCCCCACGATCCACGGCTTCCGCATGCAGCAACTCCCGCCCCGCCCGCCGAAAGGGTTCCCCAGGCAAGCACAGCCGGGTACAAGGCGGAAGACCCGTGTCGGCCACGCGTGCGGATGCCCAGCCCCGGCACCGAACCGGCGCGGGCCTCACCGTTGCCCGGTGTCCTCCGCCAGCAGCTCCAGCAACTCCGCCAGGGGGAGCGGCTTGGCGAGGTGCGTGTCGAAGCCGGCCGCGCGGGACTGGCCGTGGTCGCTGCCGCGGCTGAAGCCGGAGACCGCGATGAGGCGGACCTTGGCGCCGTGGGGGCGGGAGCGGATCTCGCGGGCGACCTGGTAGCCGTCGATGTCCGGCAGGCCGAGGTCGCACAGGACGACGTCGAAGAGATGGGACTCGGTGGCAGTCAGCGCGTCGGCGCCGGTGTGGACGGCGGTGACGTGGTGCCCCTGCCGCTCCAGCAGGGCGCGGTAGGTGGTGGCCAGGTCCGTGTTGTCCTCGACGATCAGGATGGCGAGCTGGCGTGGGGCGCGCCGGGCGGCGGAAGGCAGCCGGGGCGGGGGTACGTCGGTGGCGGCCAGGGGGAGCAGGACGGTGAACGAGGCGCCGGTGCCCGGTCCCCGGCTGTGCGCGTCGATGCGCCCGCCATGGAGTTCGACGATGGTCCGTACGACGGACAGGCCGAGGCCCAGTCCCTCGGGGGTGCTGGGACCCGCGGGCGCCGCCCGCATGAAGACGCCGAACAGCTCATCGGCCTGGGCCGGATCGAAGCCGATGCCGTCGTCCTCGACAGTGAGCCGGGCCTGTCCGTCCGCCGTCGAAAGACGCGCCGCCGCGCGGCCACCCGGCAGCGTGTACTTGAGCGCGTTGGACAGCAGGTTCGTCAGCACCTGGGCCAGCCGCAGCCGGTCACCGTCGACGAGTACCGGATCGGCGGGCAGGCCGACGACCAGGGTCCGCTGCTGCTGGTCGAACAGGCGGCGGAGGTCCGCGCAGGCACTGTCCACGACGGTCCGCAGGTCGGCCCGCTCCCGCACCAGCTCCAGACGTCCTGTCAGGGCCCTGGTCCCGTCCAGGAGGTCGTTGCTCATCCGCGCCAGCGTGCCGAGCTGCCGTTCCAGGACGGAGAGCGCCGGGTGCCCGTCCGGCAGGTCGAGGGCGAGCAGCTCGGTGGCGGCGGTGGCCGCGGCGAGCGGATTGCGCAGCTCGTGCGAGAGCGTGGCGATGAACCGGTCCTTGGCCTGCTGCTCCTCCCTCAACTGACGCCCCGTCTCGTCGAGTTCGACGTTGGCGCGGCTGAGCTGCTCGTTCACCTCACGGATCTCCCGGGCGCGGACGAAGAGGTCGATCTCCATGCCCTCCGCGCGGGTCTGCGCCTCGGCGACCGCCCGCTCGTGGTCGCGCCCGGCCTGGCGCAGCCGCACGAAGTCGGTGACGTCCTCCACGCGGTGGATGATGTGCGACACCTGGCCGTCACCGTCCAGCACCGGCGAGTTGACCGGACTCCAGTAGCGCTCGGCGAAGCCGCCCTCCTCGTCCGTGGGGATGTCGTAGCGCTGGAGGGCCATCGTGTCCGTGCGCCCGGTGGAGATCACGGTCTCCAGCGAGCGGCGCAGATTCCGTACGCCGTCGGCCGCGGGGTCCTCAGGGTTGTCCGGGAACACCTCGAACAGGCGGCGCCCGACGATGCCGCGCTGTGTGCGCGTGGCGGTCAGGTAGGCGCGGTTGACCTCCACGATGGTGAAGTCGGGCGTCAGGATCAGCAGCGGGGAGAGTGTCGAGTCGAACAGGCGCCGGAAGTCCGGGGCGGGTGGGGGGATGCTCGCGGACATGGCGGCCCTCAGGGATCGAGTCGGTACCCGTAGCCGCGCACCGTGGTGATGCGCGGCGCGGGCGTGGACAGGTCGGTGAGTTTGCCGCGCAGCCGGTAGACGTGCTCGACGACGGTCGCCGGCGGCTGCCAGGACACTCCCCAGATCTGCTCCAGGATCTGCTCGGAGGAGAAGACCCGGCCGGGTGAGCGGGCCAGCAGCTCCAGCAGCGCGTACTCCTTGGGGCGCAGCGTCAGCACCGCGCCCCCGACATCGGCCCGGCGGGCCGCGGTGTCGACGCGCAGCCCGCCCACTTCGAGAATCTCCGCGATCTCCGGCGGCTGCGAACGGCGCAGCACCGCACGGATCCGGGCCACCAGCTCGCGCTGCGAGAAGGGCTTGACGAGATAGTCGTCCGCGCCGATCTCCAGACCCGCCACCCGGTCCGCCTCCTCGCCGCGCCCGGTGACGACGATCACCGGCAGACGGCTGGTGGAGCGCAGCGCCCGCAGCAGGTCCAGCCCGCTGCCGTCCGGCAGCCCCAGATCGAGTACGGCCAGATCGATGCCGCCCTCGTGCATCACGGCCTTCCCGGCGCGGGCGTCGATCGCCCAGGTGACGGTGAAACCCGCACGCTCCAGATAGGAACGGCACATCAGTGCGAAGTCGGGATCGTCCTCGATCAACGCGAGGTGAGTCCGCATCGCTCACCGCCCGGTCCCGGTGCCGCCCACACGTTGTTGCGCTGGTGAGCGGGCGTTGATCTCCCGACCATGTGGCGAAGGTAGAACAGAAGCAGCCCACGGTTCAAGGGGGAGCCGCTCAGGGGGAGTTCCGGAACGGGCTCGTGCGGTGCGGGGGTGCCGATCGCCGCACGAGCCCGCTCCGGGACGGGCTGCCTGGCACCTCCGGACCCGTGGTGACCACACCGCGCACGGCTCCGCATGCCTGCGCGCCGCGCACGGAAACGGGACGGAACCACCAGATTGAGCGAGCACGCCCTGGAGCGGGTCACCGGGATGTCCTGGTCCCCGCCCGGCGACCACGCCCAGCTGTACGCGGCGGACGCGTTGCTGGTCGTGGCACTGCACGGCGACGTCGACCTCGCCGCCACCCTCCCCGTACGCCCCTGGATCGACTCGGTCGCCGCGCTGCGCGCGCCCGGCTACGTCGTCGACCTGCGGGCGGTCACCTTCATCGACAGCACCGGCCTGGGCATGGTCCTGCGCTTCCGCCGCCGCGTCGTCGAGGCCGATGCCGCGTTCGGCCTGCTGTGCGACCCGGGCATGCTGCGCCTGCTGCGCGCGCACGGCACCTTGGACCTGCTCCACCCTTCAACCACACTGGACGAAGCCCTGGCGGACGTCACCCGCACGGGGGACCAGTGCCACGCATGAGAGCGGCACCCCGTCCTCGCTCCGGCCGAGGCCCGGGTCCCGCCGGGAGGTGCGCAAGTGGATCCGACACAGCGAGCGCTCGACGCGGCGATGACGATCGACGGAGCGCTCGGCGCCGCCGTCGTGGACTATCTCAGCCGCGTGACCCTGGGCGTACGCGGCGGAATGAGCGGCTTCGACCTGCACAAGGCGGGAGAGGTGGATACCGATGTCGTACGGGCCAAACTGCACGCCCTGACCGTCCTCGGCTATCCGGTCGACAGCCTGGAGGACATCCTGGTGACGCTGACCGGCGAGTACCACCTCATCCGCCCCATCACCCGGCGCAAGCTGCAGGGCATCTACCTCTATCTGGTCCTGGACCGCCGCCGCGCGTCGCCCGCCGAGGCCCAGGACCGGCTCCGGCAGATCGAGTCCGACTGGGAGCTGTGATTCGCCCGGCCCCGCGCCTCACGCTCCGGGCCGCCGGTGGATGCGGGCCGCCAGCACCGCGACGTCGTCCTCGGCACGGTGTGCGCCGAGCCGGTCGAGGAGCCGGTCGAGCAGCTCGTCGACGCCCGCTCCGGGCGGCAGCCGCAGCCCGGCCAGTCGTGCCAGCGAGACGTCGATGTCCTCCCCGCGCCGTTCCACGAGTCCGTCGGTGAACATCACCAGGGTGTCGTCAGGGGTGAGCGTGCGGGTGGTCGCTTCGTAGCCGCCCACACCTGTGCCCAGCGGGGGCCCGACCGGCAGATCCACCAGCTCACCGGTGCCGTCCCCGGCGAACACGACCGGCGGCAGATGTCCGGCGCCGGCCAGCGAGACCGTGCCGCGCGCCGGATCGACCCGCACCAGCAGACAGGTGGCCGGGCGCCGCGTGCCGTCCTCTGACACGGCGGCGTCCAGGCGCCGCAGCACCCGGTGCGGCGGCAGGTCCGTCGATGCGACGTAGCGCAGCATCGAGCGGTAGGCGTTCATGTCCACCGCCGCGTCCAGACCGTGCCCCATGACATCGCCCACCACCAGCAGGGTCCGCCCGAAGTGCAGCCTCACGGTCTCGAACCAGTCCCCGCCGACGAGCGTTCCGCCGCCGGCCGGCAGGTACCGGGTCGCGAGCGTGAGGTTCGGATGGGGCCTCCCCGGCTCCGCCAGGAGCGCCCGCTGAAGGTCCAGCACGGTGCTGCGTACGGCACTGTGCAGCCGCGCATGGCCCAGGTGGACGGCGGCGAGCCGGGCCGCGTAGTGAGTGATGGACGTGTCCCGGGGGGTGAACGGCGTGCCGTGCCGGACCGCCAGGAGCACCCCGTACAGCCGGCCGTGCGCCAGCAGCGGAACCGTCATGACCTGGCGGGCGACACGGCCGGACAGGTCGAGCGAGGCGGTGATGGGATGCCCCTCGTCCAGCGCCCGCACGGACAGCGGCCGCGCGCCGTGCGTACTCCAGGGCGTCAGCAGCTCGCTGCGCCCGGCAGCGGCGACGCGCGACAGTGCGGGGTCGGGCGGGTGCAGGTCGGCCGGGACGTCCTCGGGCAGCAGATCCACGGCGGCGGCGTCGCACACATGCCGGCACACGAACGCGGTCAGCTCGGCGCACGTGGTCCGCTCGTCCAGCCCGGTGCCGATCGACTCGACGGCATCGTCCACCGGATCCAGCGGCGCCCGCGCACCCGCAGTGTCGTCACCGCCTCGGCCCGACATGCCACCTCCACCGCACCACACGCCTGGGTCCATCCACGCACGCGGGCGGCGGGCCCGCACCCGCGCGGCGGCGTGGTCAGTGCAGCGGCGGCAGGTCGTTCACCAGCACCGCCGCCCCCTCGAAGCGGCCGGCCTTGAGGTCTTGCAGGGCCTGCGGGGCGCGGGAGAGCGGGTAGGTGTGCGTCGTGGCGCGTACGCCGTGCAGCGCCGCGAGCCGCAGGTACTCCCGCCCGTCCTCGCGGGTGTTGGAGGTGACGCTGCGCAGCTCCTTCTCGTAGAACAGTTCGGTCTCGTAGTGCAGCGGTGGTGTGTCGCTGAGATGGATCCCGGCCACGGACAGCACGCCGCCCCGGTCGAGCGCCCGCAGTGCGACGGGAACGAGGTCCCCGACCGGAGCGAACAGGATCGCGCTGTCCAGCGGTTCGGGAGGTGCGTCGTAGGCCCCACGGGCGGAGGCGGCGCCGAGGTCCAGTGCCAGCCGCCGCGCGGCCGTGTCCCGCGTCAGCACGTGCACGGTGGCGCCCTCCGCGAGCGCCAGCTGCGCGCACAGATGGGCGCTGCCGCCGAAGCCGTACAGCCCGAGCCGCCCGCCCGGTGGCAGCGCGGCCCGTCGCAGCGCCCGGTAGCCGATGACGCCCGCGCACAGCAGCGGCGCCAGGGTCACCTCGTCGACGTCGTCCGGCAGTCGGTAGGCGAAATCCGCGGCCACGGTCGTGTACTGCGCGTATCCGCCGTCGGCGTCCCAGCCGGTGTACTCCGACGCGGGGCAGAGGTTCTCGGCCCCGCGCAGGCAGTACGCGCACGTCCCGCAGGTACGGCGCAGCCAGGCGACGCCCACCCGGTCCCCGACCGCGAAGCCGCTGACCGCCGGGCCCACCGCCGCCACCTCACCCACGACCTCGTGGCCGGGCGTCACGCCGGGGCGGTGAACGGGCAGGTCGCCCTCACTGACGTGCAGGTCGGTGCGGCACACCCCGCACGTGCGGACATGCACGAGAAGCTCGTCGGGCCGCGGCGAGGGAAGCGGCTTCTCGACGAACCGCAGCGGCTCTCGCCCGACCGGGCCCGGCTCGGCCACCACCCACGCGCGCATCCTCAGCCCCGTCCCGTCGACGACTTCGAAGCCCCGGATTCCAGTCTGGTGCAGGTGCACCGCTCGGCGCGCGGTGCGGCCGAAGCCTGGCTAGCGTGGCAGGCGCACCCCGTCCGTCGAAGCGGAGAGAGAGTCGAACGCCATGGCTGTACGAGCTGAGGGAACGCCGTGTTGGGCCGACGCGATGTTCAGCGATGTCGAGGGGGCCAAGAGTTTCTACGGTGACGTGCTCGGCTGGACCTTCGGCGAGGCGTCGTCGGAGTTCGGCAACTACACGCAGGCCTACGCGAACGGCAAGGCCGTCGCCGCCGTCGTCCCGCCGATGCCAGGGCAGGAGAGCCAGTCCGCCTGGTGCCTGTACCTGGCCTCGCGGGACGTCGCCGCCACCGCGGCGAAGATCCGGGACAACGGCGGCCAGGTGCTGATGGAGCCGATGAAGGTCGGCGACTTCGGCTCCATGCTGCTGGCCCTCGACCCGGGCGGCGTCGCCTTCGGCGTGTGGCAGGCGGGCGTCCACGAGGGCTTCGAGGCGCAGGGTGTGCCGGGCGCCTACTCCTGGGCCGAGATCTACACCCGTGAGCCCGAGAAGGCGGACGCCTTCTTCCCCGCCGTCTTCGGGTACAGCGCCAAGCAGATGGAAGACGACGCGATCGACTACCGGATGTACAACCTCGGCGAGGACACGGTCCTGGGCCGGATGAAGCTGACGGGTGACTTCCCGCCCGAGGTTCCGCCGTACGTCAACGTGTACTTCGCCGTCGAGGACTGCGACGCGGCGGTGGCGAAGGCGACCGACCGCGGCGCCGTGGTCCGCTTCGGTCCCATGGACAGCCCCTTCGGCCGGTTCGCGGCACTGAGCGACCCACAGGGTGCGGCGTTCTCCGTCATCGACATCACCACGACCGAGGGAGACATGCCCAAGGCGACCGAGGTCTCCTGAAACCGGCGGAGCGCGGTGAATCCCCTCGCCCGGGGATTCACCGCGCTTTGCCGTGCCACGTGGGGCGATCATGGAGCGCAACCGTGGGCATGCCATGCTCGTCTTTCTCTGTGGTCGCGGTAATTCCGCACGGCTGTAACCCCCCACGAGGATTGCGAGCGAAAGAGGCCGCATGCTCCGCATTCACTTCACCTCGAACGATCTTCAGAACATTCGCATGGCCCGGCAACCGGATCCCCTGTGGGAACTGATGTGCAGTGTCTGCCGGTTGGAAACAGGACAAGGACCGCTCGAATTCGGCCAATGGCGCCGCTCGGCCTTCGACCGGCTCTCCCGGGATTCCGTCGCGGGACGCGCCCTGCGCCCCCTGCGGGCGCTCATCCCCGCCTCCGGGTACATCCCCGACTTCCTCACGCCACCGGTCACCGGCGACGGTCTGCACGAGGGCCTGGACCAGATTCGCCGCACCCCGCGAACGCAGCTCGTCCACGAGATGACCCGGCTGGCCGAGGCCCGCCGGGTCCCGAACTGGACCACCACCCTGGGCAGGCCCGGCAGCGACAGCCTCAAGTCCCTGGCCAACGCCCTCGGCGTCTACTTCCGGTCCCTGCTGGAGCCGTACTGGCCGCACATCCGCGCCGCGGTCGGCAACGATGTCGGAGTGCGCTCGCACGCCCTCCTCGACGGCGGCACCCAGGCGCTGCTGGAGGGGCTGGCCCCGCTGGCGCGCTGGAACGCCCCGGTGCTCGAAGTCGACTACCCCACCGAACGCGACCTCCACCTGGAAGGGCGCGGCCTGCTGCTCGTGCCCTCGTACTTCTGCTTCGGCCGGCCCACCGCGCTGGCGGACCCGGGCCTCGACCCGGTGCTGGTCTACCCGGTCGCGAAGACACCCCTTACGGTTGCGCCCGGCTCCGAGGGCGGGCTGGAACGCCTGCTGGGCCGCACCCGGGCCGCCGTACTGACCGAGGTGGCGGGCCGAAGCGCGCGGACGACCTCCGAGGTGGCGCGCGCCGTGGGGATCGCGCTGCCGAGCGCCAGCTACCAGATCGGCGTCCTGCGCGACGGCGGACTGGTCGCCAGCCACCGCGACGGCAAGTACGTCCTGCACATGGCGACCTCCCTGGGCGTACGGCTGCTGGGTGCGGACGCCGGGCAGGGACGGATCCCGTCTCCGTTCACCGGCGGCCAGGGCCGGTAGCCACGGGACCGCCCGCCGGCGTGGATCACGTCAACCACGCCGGGGCGCGGGGCGGTTCGGCGCACGGTGTGCCCGGTCCGGCCAGGGCCCTCGCCCCGTGCGGGGACCACGGCCGGACCGTGGCATGATCAGGGTCATGCCTGAACGTGTTGTGGCCGCCTGCGACGGGGCTTCGAAGGGAAACCCGGGACCTGCCGGCTGGGCCTGGGTCGTCGCCGACGGCGAGGAGACCCCCACCCGCTGGGAAGCCGGCCCGCTGGGCACGGCGACGAACAACGTCGCCGAACTCACCGCGCTGGAGCGCCTGTTGACGGCGATCGCCCCGGACGTACCGCTCGAGATCCGCATGGACTCGCAGTACGCGATGAAGGCGGTCACCACGTGGCTGCCCGGCTGGAAGCGCAAGGGCTGGAAGACGGCCGCAGGAAAGCCCGTCGCCAACCAGGAGCTCGTCGTCCGTATCGATGAACTCCTCGCCGGCCGCACCGTCGAGTTCCGCTACGTGCCCGCGCACCAGGTCGACGGGGACCGCCTCAACGACTTCGCCGACCGTGCCGCCAGCCAGGCGGCGATCGTCCAGCAGCCCGCGGGCAGCGACCTCGGCTCCCCGCAGCCGCCGGCCGCCCCCGACGCCCCGGCGCCCGCTGCCACGCGCCGCCGCGCCCCCTCCAAGACGCCCCGGCAGGGCACGTCGACGCGCACCCTCAAGGCGAAGTTCCCCGGCCGTTGCCTCTGCGGCCGCTCCTACGCCGCGGGCGAGACCATCGCCAAGAACCCGCAGGGCTGGGGCCACCCGGAGTGCCGTACGGCCGAGACGAGCGGCGCGTAGCCCCGTTCCGTGCGGAGAATGAGTGGTCAGCACCCTGCGCGACATGGCCCGGACGGGGGCGAACGTGGAAGAGAGCACCGATCCGGATCTCGCGTCCGTCGGACCGGAGGATCTCGAACAGGCCGCGGTGATCTTCACTCGCGTCCGGCCACGTCTGTTCGGGATCGCGTACCGCATGCTGAGCAGCGCCACCGAGGCCGAGGACCTGGTGCAGGAAGTATGGCTGCGGTGGCAGAACTATGACCGCACCACGGTGACCAACCCGGCCGCGTTCCTGGCGACGACGACAACGCGGCTGTCCATCAACGCACTTCAGTCCGCGCGGGTGCGCCGCGAGACGTACATCGGACCCTGGCTTCCCGAGCCCG
Organism: Streptomyces sp. R21; assembly: GCF_041051975.1. Lineage (GTDB taxonomy): Bacteria > Actinomycetota > Actinomycetes > Streptomycetales > Streptomycetaceae > Streptomyces. The sequence continues at coordinate 9,686,193 of NZ_CP163435.1, forward strand.
TCGACACCAGCGCCGATCCGTACCTGGGCGCCGAGCGGGGCAACGCCCTGGAGGTCGCGGTGCTGATCCTGATGGAGAAGCTCTCACCCAACGAACGTGCCGCGTACGTGCTGCGAGAGGCGTTCGACTATCCGTACCCGCAGATCGCCGACATCCTCCGGTCCAGCGAGGCGGCGGCCCGCCAGATGGTCAGCCGGGCCCGCAGACGCGTGACCGGCGAGCGGCGGACCCCCGTGACCGTAACCGAGCAGCGGAGACTGCTGACCGCGTTCATCTCGGCCGCCCGCTCCGGCGACCTGGCCGCCCTGGAGCAGCTCTTCGCGGCGGACGTGACCAGCTACTCCGACGGCAACGGCGCCGTGCGGGTCTCCCGTCGGCCGGTGGTGGGAGCTGTGCGGGTGGCGAAGTTCCTCATGGCGGTCGCGGACTGGTTCTGGGTCGGCGTCGACGTGCAGTGGTTGAGCACGAACGGGGAGGCGTCAGCGCTGCTGCGCCGCGACGGCACTGTGTTCGCCGTGCTCACCGTCGACGCCTCGGCCGAGGGCATCGGCCAACTGCTGTGGGTGTTCAACCCGGCCAAGATCGCCGCGCTGTCCGTCACGGACTGAGCCGATGTCCGGATGAGCGGCCCGTACGACGCGGGGATCGATCGCGCCGTACGGGCCCGCCGACGTCGCGACGTCAGTCCGCTGAGCGGGGCTGACGCTCCAGCCACTTCCGGTAGTCGGTGGGCGCGATGACAGCGTCCTCCTCGGCGATGAGGGCCTTGCCGGGCACGGCGGCGAACATGCCGGCGCCGGCGTCGGTGACGACGGTGCGGTGGTCGTCCTGGGCGGCGAGGGTGATCCGGCCCAGTTCGTCGAGCGGGAAGACCTCGGGTCCGGCGACGTTGCGGGTGCCGTGCAGCGGACTGCCCACGCTGACGTCGGAGACGGCGCGGGCGACATCGGCCGCCGCCATCGGCTGCACGGGGGTGGCGGGCAGCCGAACGGTGTTCTCGTCGGCCGTCCACGACAGCACCGCGTCCATGAACTCGAAGAACTGCGTGGCGCGGACGATCGAGTATGGTACGGGGCCGGCCTTGAGGATGTCCTCCTGGAGGACCTTGGCGCGGTAGTAGGCCAGGTCGGGCACCTGGTCGGCGCCGACGATGGAGAGGATCACCGCGTGGCCGACCCCCGCGCGGTCGGCTGCTGCCACCAGGTTGTCCATGCTCGTCCGGAAGAAGGCCGCGGACGCGTCGTCGAAGGTCGGCGAATTCGTCAGATTCACGACGACGTCGGCGCCCTCCAGCGCCTCGTTCAGGCCCTCCCCGGTGAGGAGATCCACCCCGTTCGACAGCGAGTACGGCACCGCCTGATGCCCGCCCGCCCGCAACATTTCGACGACCTGCGACCCGATGAGCCCGGTGCCACCGATCACGGCGATCTTCATGCCAATCACACCTTCCCTGCGTACCTGATCCTGCCAAGAACGAAGGACGGCCTCTCTGCCCACCAGAGCTTCGGTCACCGTCCTGCTCACCAGGCATGACAGGACAGCCGTGCCGACTGTGACAGCTTCGCCGGATTTTCTTCGTGGCGCTTCTTGATCTACCCGGCGGCGCCGAGCGGCGCGGTGGCGGTCAGGGACTCGTCGAGCTTCGCGACGAGGCGGGCCGTGAGCGCGGCGGGCACGTCAGGGGCGGCCCACTGCTCGACGAGGCCCAGGAAACCGGTGAGGTGGGCGCGCACGGAGGTGAGCAGTCCCGGAAGGTCGGTCAGCGGCAGTTCGATGGCGGGACCGGGCGGAAGCCGCTCCGCATCCGGCCACAGCCGTACGAGCGGGCCCGCGTACTCGACACCAGGCGTCGGGTCGTGGCCGAGCCAGGGCTCCTCGCCGTCGAGGAGGCCGAGCCAGTCCCGCCAGTTCTCCAGACCGAAACAGCAGCCCGGCTCCACGGTGACCCCGGTCGTGGTGTCGCGGATGCGGAGGCCGCCGGGGGCGATGACGGTTTCGGCCGAGGCCAGGCGGTGGAGCAGTTCGACGCCGCTCTCGGGCGACCGGTGCTCACCGGGAGCGTCGTTGTAGCAGGCCAGCGCTGCCACCGCGGTTCCGACCTCCAGCGGTGACAGATCGCCGGAGAGGGTGAGCAGGCGCTCCGCGGGCGGATCGGCGACGGGCCACAGGGCGAAGTCGGCGGCCTCGTACGTCTCGAGAACGGCATCCATGATCAGCACGCGCCAAGTGTTGCCGCCCCTGCCCGTGGGCGCCTGCCCTTTTCGCCGGAGGGAATCGCCGGAGGGAGCGAGGGTCCCCATGGCCCGTGAGGCGGGACGACCCCGGCGGTCCTGGTGGCGCGTCAGTCTGGACGGTCCCGGTGGTCCGTCAGCCTGGACGGGCCACCGGGACCGCGCCTGTCCGCGGTCAGACGGTGTCGAACGTGTAGTAGGCCGTGTGATCCAGCATGTCCGCCGGTCGGACGTCGTTCCACGGCTTCATGGTCTCGTTGAGATCGACCACGTTGGGCGTCCCTGCCGTCGGCAGATAGCCGGAGTCCGGGTGCCGGCTCTGCCACTCGGCCCAGAGCTTGTCGATGTAGGCGTGGTGCAGCCAGAAGACGGGGTCGTTGGGGGAGACGCCGGTGCCCATCTGACCGCCCACCCAGACGTGCACCCGGTTGTGCAGGTTGACGCCCCGCCAGCCTTCGAGGTGGTTGCGGAACCCGTCCGAGCCGCTGTTCCACGGCGCCATGTCGTAGGTGGACATGGCCAGCACGGAGTCCACTTCGGCGCGGGTGGGCAGCTCTCGGGTGCCGCCGGCGAGCGAGCGGCGCAGGTACGTCCGCCCGTCGACGCGTACGGTGATCGGCCAGTCGCCGGTGGAGGCGGCGAACGGCCCGTCCATCACCCGGCCGTCCAGGCTGCGCCCGGTGCCGCCCAGGAAGTCGGGAGCCCACAGCGAGGAGCGCGGGGAACGGTCGGTGCTCCAGTCCCAGTACGGCAGCGCCACTGAGGCGTCCACCGACTGCAGCGCCTGCTCGAACTCTATGAGGAATCTGCGGTGCCAGGGCAGGAAGGACGGCGAACGGTGGCCTGTCCGCTCCCCGTTGTCGGTGTCACCGATGATGAAGGCGTTGTGGGTCGTGACGAACGCGTCGTAGCGGCCACTGCGCTTGAGTTCCACGAGCGCGGCGACAAGGCGGCGCTTCTCGTCGGTGGTCAGGCTCGCCTGGTTCTTGCGGACGGTCATGTGCGGTGACTCCAGGGTCTGTTGATGCCGGGTCGGGTCAGGCGAGGGGGACGAGCGGGGAGCCCTGGAGCTCCAGGACCGCCGCACGGGCGGCGGCGCGCGGGGTGGCCACGGGGTCGTAGTGACTGATGACGCTGATCCAGCTGCCGTCGGCGTTCTGCATGACGTGCAGTTCCACACCGTCGATCAACACGGCGTATCCGCCGCCGTGATGATGGCCGCCCCCTTCGGAGGGGCGGCCCTGTATCCGGCGGCCGCGGTAGACCTCGTCGAAGGCCTCGGGCCCACCGTGGTGGGGTGCGGCGGACGCGGCAGGGGCTGCGGCGGCCAGGGAACCGGCAGTTGCGGCCAGGGCGGCCGCTGCCCCGAGGGCTCGGCGACGACTGAGTTCCGGCATGCGGAGACCTCCTGTGTTCGTTCCCGCGGCACACGCGTCGGCATATGCCTCAGGAATCAGCTCGTTTGACGACTCGGCATGCCTATCGGGCCATCAGGGAGCGGGGGAAATCTCCGGAAACGGGTTGGCTACGATCCGGACAATTGAGTAAATGTCATACAGGATTGAACAAGGATGATCTTGTTGCGTGGAACGCCCTGGAGCCCCGGAAGAGCAAATTCCGCCCTGCGGAAGACGCTTGCGCGGAAGATCCTCCGGGGTGGAGGGGGAGTGGGTGTCGCGGCTCACGTCCACAACCTGACGTGATCCCGCGCAGTGCGGGCGAGCAGTCGCCCCGCCAACCCGCTGCTACTCTTCGTGCTCAATTGACCACTTTGCGCGACAACGAGGAGTGTGCGTGCAGATCGCGTGCGTCGGTGGCGGGCCCGCAAACCTGTACTTCTCGATCCTGATGAAGCTCCAGGACCCGTCCCACGACATCACCGTCCACGAGCGGAACCCGGCCGGATCGACCTACGGCTGGGGCGTGACCTACTGGGGCGCCCTGCTGGACAAGCTCCACGCCCACGACCCCGAATCCGCCCGCGCCGTGCGAGACAACTCGGTCCGCTGGAGCGACGGGATCGCGCACGTCGGAGGCCGTACGACGGTGCACCACGGCGACGAGGGATTCGGCATCGGCCGTCGGCGCCTGCTCGAACTGCTCACCGACCGGGCCCGATCCCTCGGAGTGAAGGTCGAGTTCGAGCACGACATCACCGCCGACGAGCCACTTTCCGGCGCCGATCTGGTCGTCGCCGGCGACGGAGTCAACAGCGTGCTGCGGCAACGGCACACCGAGCACTTCGGGAGCGACGTCAAGCTGGGCCGCAACACCTACATCTGGCTCGGCACCACCAAGGTCTTCGACTCCTTCACCTTCGCCTTCGTGGAGACCGACCACGGCTGGATCTGGTGCTACGGCTACGCGTTCAGCGAGGAGCACAGCACCTGTGTCATCGAGTGCTCTCCGGCGACGTGGACCGGACTCGGGCTCGACGAGGCGAGCGAGGCCGACGGTCTCGCCCTGCTGGAGAAGCTCTTCGCCGACGTCCTGGACGGGCACGCCCTGATCGGACGGGCGCAGGCCGACGGCTCCGCCCAGTGGCTGAACTTCCGCACCCTCACCAACCGGACCTGGCACCGCGGCAACCTCGTCCTGCTCGGCGACGCCGCCCACACCACGCACTACTCGATCGGCGCGGGCACCACCCTCGCCCTGGAGGACGCGATCTCCCTGGCCGGAGCGCTGAACGAGCATCCAGAACTCCCGGCCGCCCTCGCCCACTACGAGCAGGAACGCCGATCCGCACTCCTGTCGATCCAGAGCGCGGCCCGCCACAGCGCCCAGTGGTACGAGAACCTCCCGCGCTACATCCGCCTGCCACCTCCGCAGATGTTCGCCCTGCTCGGCCAGCGCCACTCGCCGCTGCTGCCGTACATCCCGCCGCAGCTGTACTACCGCCTCGACCGGGCCGCCGGGCAACTGGAGACGCTGCGCCGCTTCAAGCGCTGGCTGGGGCCACGGCTGGCGCGCACGGTGCAGGCCCGCTCCGGACGGTGAGCAAGGAGCGACCAGGTTAGGTGAATGGCGATTCACTCGCTAGAGTGAATCGCCATTCACCTAATTCTTCATATCGCTTCCCTGGAGTGCCCATGGCGTCCTTGCGCGACCGACTGGCCGTCCCGGTCCTCGCGTTCGGCGGGATTCTCATGGCGGTCATGCAGACCGTGGTCGTGCCCCTGCTGCCTGACCTGCCCCGACTGACCGGCGCCTCCCCGGGCGCCGTGTCCTGGATGGTCACCGCCACGCTGCTGTCCGGCGCGGTCCTCACCCCGGTGCTCGGCCGCGCCGGCGACATGTACGGCAAGCGGAGGGTGCTGCTCGCGGCGCTCGGACTGATGACCCTGGGCTCGCTCCTGTGCGCCCTCACCTCCGACATCGGCATCCTCATCGCGGCCCGCGCGCTCCAGGGCGCGGCCGCCGCCGTCGTGCCCCTGTCGATCAGCATCCTGCGCGACGAACTCCCGCCGGAGCGCACGGGATCCGCCGTGGCCATGATGAGCTCCACCGTGGGCATCGGCGCCGCACTCGGCCTGCCGCTCGCCGCACTGATCGTGCAGTACGCCAACTGGCACGTCATGTTCTGGGCGACGACCGCGCTCGGCGCGGCCGGACTGGCCCTGGCCTGGTGGGCGGTGCGCGAGTCGCCCGTCCGCGAACCGGGCCGCTTCGACACCCTCGGTGCACTGGGGCTCGCCGCCGGGCTGATCTGCCTCCTCCTCGGCGTCTCGCAGGGCGGCCAGTGGGGCTGGACCAGCGGGCGGATCCTCGGACTGTTCGGCGCCTGCGTCGTCGTACTGACCCTCTGGTGGATCCAGCAACTGCGCACCGAACGACCGCTGGTCGATCTGAAGCTGGCCGCCCGCCCCCGCGTCGCCCTCCCGCACCTGACCGCGCTGCTCACCGGATTCGCCTTCTACGCCAACTCGCTGGTCACCGCCCAGCTGGTGCAGGCGCCCAAGGCCACCGGCTACGGACTGGGGCTGTCCATCGTGGCGACCGGCCTGTGCCTGCTGCCCGGCGGCGTCACCATGCTGCTGTTCTCGCCGGTCTCCGCACGCATCTCGGCCGCCCGCGGCCCACGCGTGACCCTGGCCCTCGGGGCCGCGGTCATCGCCCTCGGCTACGGCGTACGCGTCGCGGACAGCCGCGACCTGTGGGTCATCATCCTCGGCGCCACCGTGATATCCACCGGCACGACCCTGGCCTACTCCGCCCTGCCCACCCTGATCCTGCGCGCCGTACCGGCCGGGCAGACCGCGTCCGCCAACGGCGTCAACGTCCTGATGCGCACCATCGGCCAGGCCGTGTGCAGCGCCGCCGTCGCCGCCGTCCTCGTTCACCACACCGGCCTCGTCGCCGGCATCCCGGTGCCCACCCTGCACGGCTACCTGCTGGCCTTCGCGATGGCGGGTACGGTCGCCCTGGTGGCCTGCGCCGCCGCCCTGGCCATCCCCGCCGACCCCGCCTCCCGCGACACCCGACGCGCCCGCGGCCGTACGACAGCGCCCCACGACGAGGCGCTCGAAGGAGCCTGAGCACCGTGACCACCCCGCCCACCGGTCTCGCGGCCACCGCACCGCCGCGCCGCGACGCCGAGGCGACCAAAGCGGCCATCCTCCACGCGGCCCGCTACCTGCTCGCCCGGCACGCCCACACGGACATCACGCTCAAGGCCGTCGCCGACCGGGCGGGAGTGAGCCCGCCGCTGATCCTGAAGTACTTCGGGAACAAGGACGCGCTGTTCGCCCGGGTGATGTCCTTCGAGGCCGACGCCGATGCCCTGCTGGACGCGCCGATCGAGGAACTCGGCCGGCACATGGTGTGCCATCTGCTGGTCAGTCAGACCGAACAGGGCGCCGACCCCCTCCTGCGGATCGTCTTCGCCCCGCTCCAGGGCGAGCAGGGCGACATCCTGCGCGCCAACTTCCGCACCCAGGTCAGCGACCGCCTCGCCCGCCGGCTGACCGGACCCGACGCGGGCCTGCGCGCCGAACTCGCCGCAGGCGCCCTGCTCGGGCTCGGCGTGATGTACGGCATCGCGCGCGGCACCCACCTGCGGGCCACGGCCATCGAGGACATCACCGACCGCTACGCGCCGCTCGTACAGGCCCACCTGACGCCGTGAACCGCGGTGGCGTCCGGTCGGGGCTCAGATGAGCCAGAGCGAATGGCGGATGCGCCTGGCTTCGGATCGCAGGGCCGCGGCCTCCTCGTGACCGCCGCGGGCGTCCGCGCAGTCCGCCAGATGTTCGTAGACCGCCATCAGCAGCGGGTGGTCATGGCCCAGCGCCTCCTTGAAGATGTCCTCGGCCTCGCGCAGCACATGCTCCGCGCGGGTGTGTTCCCCGGCGGCGCGCAGGACCGGCCCGAGCCGGGTCAGTGACTTGGCCCGATAGTGATGCCGTACGCCGTACTTCTCCGCGTAGATGGCGATGGCCTCTTCGAGCGTGCGGCGGGCTCTGTCGACGTGGCCCTGGGAGAGTTGCAGCGAACCGACCTTGTTGAGACAGGCTGCGTACTTGTGGGCCTCGGTCGCCCGGCGCTTCCGGTGTATTTCGAGGACCGGCATCAACAGGGCCTCTGCCCGGGCGAGTTGGTCGCGCTCTGTCCGGCGGAACCTGCGGATGCGCAGCGGATGACGGGTTCTGCGCGCGTGGGCGTGCGCCTCGTCGCCCAGCCGGCGGGTCACATCGGCCAGGAACTTCGCCACCTGTGCCGTCTCGAAGTCCTCGTTGCCGCGGTACTCCTGGAAGACGGAGAGCGCGTGGGTCAGTTTCGTGTGCGCCTTGTCGAGCTCGCCGCGGTCCTGGTCGACGATGCCGAGGTCACGTTCGATCATGGCGCGGAATACCACGAACTCGCTCAGCTCCTGGTTGCCCCGGTCGGGGACGAACTCCAACGCGCGCTGGTAGTTCTTCAGGGCGAGGGGCAGGCGGCCGGCGTTGCGGTAGATCATGCCGATCTCCTGCTCCGCCACGGCCCGGTCGAGGGTGTCCCACTCGGGCCCCTGCCGCTGGTAGATCTCCACCGCCGCGCGCACCGCCGTGCTTGCCTCCTCGAAGCGGTTGCGCTCGCGCATGATGCCGCCGAGCTGCCGCTGGCACCTCGCCTGGAGGAGCAGGAAGTCGGTGTCGCCGTCGTGGTCCTGGCACAGCCGCAGCGCCTCCCGGCACTCGGTCTCGCCGTCACCGAGCGAGGCCAGCAGGTAGTGCTGCCGCGCCACCGCCAGTTTGGCCGTGGCGTGCCGGAGCGGGCTGCCGAGCCCGATCCCGCACAGGTCCGCCTCCTTCATGAACAGCGGCAGCGCGCTGCCCCATTCACAGCGTGTCTCCTGGTACACGCCCACCCGGTGCAGCAGCCGGGCCAGCGCCTCGGGATCCTGCGACGCCCCCAGGGCACTGTCCTTGCCGTCGAGCCACACGAGTTTGGCGATGGCCGCCTCTGCATGGGGCATCAGCCGCTCGCACTCGGCCCGCGACTCGAACTGGTCCGGTTCCGCCGGGAACCACGCCTCGACCAGCCGGGCCGCGGCCTGCGACCACGCCAGGCGGCCGCGAATGTCGAGCCGCTCGCGGATCAGCTCCTGCACGCGCGGATGCATCCCGTACGAGACGTGGCCGATGCGGCCCTCGTCGGTGCGGGTGAGCAGCGAGTGGGCTTCGAGGAGGCGCACCTCGCGGCTCAAGGCGGTCGGGTCGTTCAGCATCTCGCACAGCGTGGCGGGCACCACGGCACTGTGCTCGACTAGCTGCACCCTGCGGATGTCCTGGGACGCCAGGAAGGCGAAGAGCCGCAGCAGATCCACCGCCGCGGGTGAGGTCGCCGAGATCTCCTCGATGGCGAGCCGGAAGGTGTCCTCGTCGTTGGCCTTGCGCGGCAGGTCACGCAGGTACTCCTGCACGGTCACGCCCGCCTTGACGATGTGCGCCGCCGCCTGCTCCAGAGCCAACGGAAGCCAGCCGAGCTGCTCGCCCAGTGCGGTGAGGTCCGAAGCGTCCTTTCCGTCGGCGCTGCTGGTCCGCTGCTGCAGGAACTTCAGCCCCTCAGCCGGTGAGAAACCCCGGAGTTCGATGGGCAGCGCGCAGTGATCCTCCCAGCCGCCGGGACCCCGGGTGGTGATGAGCAGTTCGCCGCCGGCGCCGCTCAGGGATTCCAACTGCTCACGCACCACCGGGTCATCGGGTCGCGCGTCGTCGAATACGAGAAGCCAGCCGGGGTTCGCACGCAGCCAGTTGCACAGTTTCGTGAGGACGACGTTCTTGTTCGCCTGGTCGGGAATATTGAGGTGCCCCGCGAGTTCCAGCAAATCGGTGCGCAGGGTGTCCGGGCGGGAGGCGTTGAGCCACCAGGTGATGGTGTGCCGTTCGAGCTGCTTGCGCGCGTAGAAAACGGCCAGCTGGGACTTTCCGGCGCCGCTCTGCCCGTACATCACGCATACACGGGGCAGTGTGCCTCGCTGCTTTCGGCGCAGTAATCCCTCACGGCTGCTCACGGGCCTGAGCGTCTTCGTGATCTGGTCGTGCTGGAATGCGCGTTCGGTGAAGTACTTCCCCAGCAGCGGGAGTTTGTGCGGGGGAGCCCCCAGCGGTCTGGCCAGGCCCGCGCCGATCGGCTCCCGGGAGCGGTCGTGGTAGTCCTTGACCGCGGCGGCTACGGCGACCAGCGCCGCCGCCCCACCCACGGCCCACCACAGCAGCGGCCCGCGCAGGTCGGTGGCTTTGACGACAATGCCCAGTGCGAGGGTGACGGCGGCGCTGACCCCTGAGAGGACGGCGATGACCGACCACGTACCTCTGGCGTTGCCCGGCCCTCCCCGCCGTACGGCCATCGCTTCCCCCGAATCTCCGCCCTGCGGGCCCACCGGCTATTTCAGCGCCGCTCAACCCGCAGTAAAGTCAACGAGCCTACAGTTTTCCCGTTATGTGTTTGTCGTAACCCGCTTGAGTGGAGCGGTAGTTGGCGGCGTGTGCGTGCGGGGAGGCAGTGAAACTGCGGTAGCGTCTTCCGCTCGCGGATGTGGATGTTCCGCCGTACTGCCCGGGGCTGCCCGAGCACGGTGGCCAGGGCAGGTCGGAGGCGGGCGTGGATCGTCACGTACAGGCGGAGAAGCCCGCACCGGGGTTGTCCATCGCCCTGGTGCACTGGGCTTTTCCGCCCACGGTGGGGGGCGTCGAGTCCCATCTGTGGTGGTACTCGCGGCTGCTGGCGAGCCAAGGGCACCGGGTCACGGTCTTCACCGGAACGCGCGATGCCCTGACACCCGGTCAACCCGGCGTCGAGGTGGTGCGGCATGAAGGGCTGGATCTGTCACGGACCGCCTCCGCGACCCCCGACGCCGAAGAGGATCTTCGCCTGTGGTTCGCGATGGAGCTGAAGCGGCGCGGAATTCGGCTCGTGCACGGCCATAATCTTCATCATTTCTCCACGGCTCCGGCGAAGGCGCTGTTGTCGCTGCGGGACGAATACGAACTTGTGCTCGTGCACACGTATCACAGCCTGTGGCGGGGCGAGGAGAACATTCTCGCCGCGAAGGCCTGCGGACAATGGGATGTGCATTTCGCGGTCTCGGACTTCCTTCGCGACGCATGTGCCGAGGAGTTGGGTATCAAGGACGTCCACCGCACCTATCTGGGCATCGATGTCGAGTCGTATCTCCGCGTACCCGAACTCAGTCATACGGCAGGGACCCGGACCGGCACCGTACTCCTGCCCGCACGCCTGATTCCCGACAAGGGGGCGGAACTGGCGATCCGGGCGATCGGGCGTGTGGTCGCGAAGAACCCGGAACTGGACCCGCATCTCCTGTTGATGGACACCCCCGATTCGGTCGACTTCCACGGCGAGAAGGTGGGCTTCCGGAAGCACTTGGAAGGCCTGATCGCCGAAGCAGGTCTGGCCGGCCGGGTCGGCTTCGAGGAAGCCGGTGTCGAGCGGATGCCCGATCTCTATCGGCGGGCCCGTGTGGTGATTCATCCGTCGAGCTATGAGGAGCCGATGGGGCTCGCCCCGCTGGAGGCCATGTGCGCCGCACGTCCCGTGATCGCGACGCGGATGGGCGGACTGAGTGAATGCGTCGGAGAGGACGGCGTGTACGGCTACCTCGTGCCGGACCGGGACGTGGACAAACTGGCGCAGCGCATCGCGCAGTTGCTCTGTGACCCGGAGCTGGCGCGCCTCATGGGAAAGCGCGGAAGACAGCGCGTGGTCACGGAATTCGACCTGGCCGGGTGCTATGTGCCGGACATGCTGCGTGTGTACCGGAACAGGCTGGAACCGCCGAACGATTAGCCGGCACCCCTTGCCTCTCCCTCGCCGCGATCCGTTCGCCAGTCCCCGGGCAGGCCGAGGACCTCGACCGCGCCCGAGCGGTCGACGTGCACGGACAGGACGTGGCCCGCCAGCCGCAGTCCCTCGACCTGCAGCGGAGGGAACAGCTCCGTGGGCAGCGGGCGCAGGCGCAGCCGGCGGCCCGGGGCGTCGGGCCGCAGCCCGAGGAACGCGGAGAGCAGGGCCACCCCTGCGGCGGCGGACCAGCCCTGGGGGCGGCAGGCTGCGGGGTAGGCCAGCGGGACCAGTGGAGAGCCCTTGACGCGGGCGTCGCCGCCGTAGAGCTCGGGCATGCGGTAGGCGAAGTGGGCCGCCGCGTCGAGGAGTCCGTCGGCGAGGGCGGCGGCCTCGCGATGGCAGCCCGCGTCGCACAGGCCCTGGATGGCGATGGCGGTGTCATGGGTCCACACCGAACCGCCGTGGTAGCTCAGCGGATTGAACCCGGGAATAGCAGCGGACCGACTGCGCAGTCCCCAGCCGGAGTTGAGGTCGGGGTGGTCGAGCCAGGCGGCGACGTCCCGGCACTCCTGCGGGCTGAGGATGCCGGTGCCCAGCAGCTGGCCCATGTTGGAGGCGGGTCCGCTCACCGGACGCAGCTCACGGCCGACCGCGATGGCGACGTAGCGGCTCGCCGGGCCGTCGTCGACCGTGATCCAGAAGGCCTCGGCGAACCGCTTCCGCAGCGTGTCCGCCCAGGTCCGCAAGGTGCTCGCCTCGTCGGGGCGCTGCCGCGCGGCGAGCAGGCCCGCGAGGCCGACGGCCGCCTGGTAGGCGTACCCCTGGACCTCGCACAGGGCCAGCGGCGGCGCGATGTGGGTCCCGGACGCGTCCCGGACCGCGTCCGCGCTGTCCTTCCAGGACTGATGGACGAGACCTCCGCGACGCGGGTAGTAGCGCAGCAGGCCGTCCTCGTCCCGCCCGCTGGTGTCGATCACCCATCGCATCGCCCGCTCGGCGTACGGCAGCAACGCGTCGACCTCGTGCTCGGGCAGACCCCAGCGCCAGGCTTCGACCAGGAGTGTCACGAACAGCGGGGTCGCGTCGACCGAGCCGTAGTAGCGCGAAGGCAGACTGAGACCGTGGCCGTGCTGGGAGTCGGCCGGGCGCAGCTCGTGCAGGATGCGGCCGGGAGCCTCCTCCCGCCATACGTCGTTGACCTTGCCCTGGCGACGGGCCAGGGTCCACAGTGTGCCGCGGGCCAGCTCGGTGCCGAGCGGGAGCATCATGCGCGCGGCCCAGATGCTGTCCCGGCCGAAGAGGGTCAGGTACCAGGGGCAGCCCGCCGCGATGAAGCTGTCCTCGCGGCCGTCGCCGTTCGCCTCGGCCGAAGCGTCGACCAGCCGCAGGGCGCGCAGGTCGCCGAGGCCGCGCTGGACCAGCTCCTCCAGCCGCCGGTCCCCGGTCAGCGACGGCTCCAGCCAGGGGGCGGGTGTGCCGGGGGCGCGCGGATGGCCGTCCGGGGCGGGCACCGGACGGCCGGTGACCAGCAGCCGTATCTCCCAGGAGCTGCCGGCCGGAAGCGACACCTCGGACCATGTGAAGGTGCCGCCCTCGGGCCCGTCGGCGACCTGCGGGGCGGGGCCCTCGGCCCGTATCTGCGCGTGGCCGGTGCGGGAACGCCAGCCGAGCCCCGCTCCGTCCGCGGTGGCGGAGGTCGCCACCAGCCGTCGTGTGCGCCCACTCTTCACGTCGGAGATGTCGGCGAGGTCCGAGGCGACGGCGACCTCGATGCGCAGAACCCGGGGCAGGCTTCCGATGTTCTGTACGGTCACGGTCTCGCCGTGGCCCGCCTTGCGGATGCGTTCGATGATCACCGTCGGATCGTCGGTGCGGTCCCGGGGATCGCGGTGGACCGAGGTGAAGCGGACGACGTCCGGGCCCAGCGGCTGGACGCCGATCGGCTCCGGCTCATGGTCGTCGATCAGCAGGCACAACGTGTGCAGCAGCCGACGGTCGCGATCATAGAAGCCGTCGGCCCGCTGACCGCGGAGCTGTCCGTCGCGCGGGGAGGCCGCGAACGCCGGCGCCGAGACGCAGATGACGACATCGTGCAAGAGCGGTTGCAGGGAACGTGCTCCGGGAGACTCCGCCGACTCGAACATGCAGCGGGGTCTTCCCTTTTCACGGTCCGGTCACGCGCTCCGGCGCCGCGGAACCCGCGCGCACCGAACAATTCGAGCCGGTGCGCGCACGGTCACCGCCGGGGGCGGCTTCGGGCGCCGACTCCCTTCCCCCGTTGCTCAGTTCACGCCCTGCGGGCGGAACTGGATGCTGATGCGCGGCCCCGTGGCACGGGTCGACTTGGGCACGGCGTGCTCCCAGGTGCGCTGGCACGAGCCGCCCATCACGATCAGGTCGCCGTGCCCCAGGGGGCGGCGCACGGTGTCCCCTCCGTGGCGTGGGCGCAGAAGCAGATCGCGGGGGGTTCCTACGGAGAGGATGGCGACCATGGTGTCCTCCCGCGCGCCCCGGCCGATGCGGTCCCCGTGCCAGGCCACGCTGTCGCGGCCGTCGCGGTAGTAGCAGAGCCCGGCCGTGGTGAACGGTTCGCCGAGCTCGTCCGCGTAGTGCGCGCCGAGGGCGTCTCGCGCCTCGTCGAGGACCGGATGCGGCAGCGCGTCGCCCGCACGGTAATAGGCGAGCAGTCGCGGTACGGCCACCACCTGCTCGTACATCTGCCGCCGCTCCGCCCGCCAGGGCACCTCGTCGGCAAGCCGTGCGAACAAGGCGTCGGCGCCGTGAAGCCAGCCGGGCAGCAGGTCGATCCAGGCCCCGTCACCGAGCGGAGTGCGCCGCACCCCGTCCAGCGGGCCGAGGCCCAGCTCGTCGGTCTGGTCGAAGAGGGAGGCCTGGAGGTGCGTGGACATGGGCCCAGCTTACCTCGTATTCGAATATGTGTTCCATGGAGGCTTTCCTGTGTTGTGCTGACGGGGGCTGGCTCCAGGCGGGATTCGGGGGATAGCCGCAGTGAGGTGGCAGGCGTCCACGGCCTAGCGTGCGATGGCATGCGGACCACTACACGAATACAGACAGCTCTTGTCGGTGCCGCGGTACTGGCGATGGGGGCTGCGGCGTTACCCGCGGTGGCCCAGGCAGGGGCCGCGGAGCCGGTGGGGCTCGGGCGGTACTACTCCCAGCACATCGACTGGCACGACTGCGCCCTCGGCTCCGATGACGCCACGGGGCGGAAACTCGACGCGGCGGGCGCCCGGTGCGCCGACCTCACCGTGCCGCTGGACTACACCGATCCGGGCGGGCGGACCATCACCGTCGCCGTCTCCCGCCTTTCGGCCACCGACCCGGCGCACAGCGTCGGCCCGATGCTGTTCAACGACGGCGGCCCCGGCGGTGAGGGCCTCGACATGCCGCTCAGGATGGGCGCGGTCATGGGCAAGGTGGCCGGGAAGTACGACCTGATCGGCATGGACCCGCGGTTCGTGGGCCGTTCCACACCGCTCGACTGCGGCTGGGACATCGGCTCTGCCATCTTCTCGGCCGGCCACGACCGGGCCGCGTTCAACCGATCCGTCGCCATCCAGCGCGACCTGGCCGAACGGTGCCGCCGCACGAACGGCGACGTACTGCCGTACGTCACCACGCGCAACACCGCCCGTGACATGGACGTGGTCCGGGGCGCCCTGGGTGCGAAGCGGATGTCCTACCTCGGCTACTCCTACGGCAGCTACCTGGGCGAGGTCTACACCCAGCTGTTCCCCGGCCGCACCGACCGCATGGTCCTCGACGGCGTCGTCCACCCCGACGAGTACAGCCAGACACTGCTCGCGGGCGCCGAGCCGGCCAACGAGCGGTCCCTGCACGCATGGGCCGCGTGGGCGGCCGACCGCAACGCCACGTACCGCCTCGGCGACACCTCCGACGCCGTGCTGGCCACGGTTGACCGCATCCAACGAGCCGCGGCGGAGAAGCCGTTGCGGATCGGGGACTTCCGGCTCGACGAACACTTCGTACCGGTCGTCTTCTTCGGCGGACTGGGCAGCGATCTCGATGACCGCCGGGCCTCGTTGGCGGCCATGGTGCAGGTCCTGGCACGCGCCGCCGACCGTGACCCCGGGGTGCGTCCGGGCCTGGAGATGGCCGAACTGCTGACGTTCCTGACGACCGAAGCGGGCTCGCAGCCGGCCAGCGTGCAGGCCGCCATCATCTGCGGCGATGTCGCCACCCGGCGCGGGATCGACAGCTACTGGCGTGCCGTTCAGGCCACCCGTGTGGACTACCCACTCGCCGGTCCGCTGGCGAACAACATCTCCCCCTGCGAGTTCTGGGGCTCTCCGGCCGAGGCGCCGACCGTGGTCGACAACGACGTACCGGCGCTGCTGGTGAACGCCACCGGCGACCCTCGCACCCTGTACTCCGGAGCGCTCCGGATACGTCACCAGTGGTCGGAATCCCGGCTGATCACCGTGCCGGGTGCCATCCAGCACGGCGTCTACGGCGAGTACGGCAACGCCTGCGTGGACAAGCGGGTCAACGCCTATCTGGCCACGGGCAGGCTGCCCGAGCACGATCTGACGTGCCGGAAGTAGTCGTGCCCGTAACGGTCCCGGGCAACGTGGTGCTCAGCCGCACTCGGCGAGGACCTCCCGGATGACGTGCTCGGCGTCGGCGGCGAACGCCGGGTTGGTGGTGCGGTAGTAGGGGAGTTGGTGGAGGCCCATGGACAGGGCCCAGCCGCGGCCGCGGAGCCAGGCGGCGTCGTCGGCGCCGGTGGCGCGGCGGAAGGTGTCCCGTGCTTCGGCGGGCAGGAGATACCAGGCGGCGATGAGGTCGCAGGCGGGGTCGCCGGTGCCGAGCGTGCCGAAGTCGAGGACGGCGGTCAGGCGGCCCCGGTGGGTGAGCAGGTTGCCGGGCATCAGATCGGAGTGGAGCCACAGGGGCGGGCCCGACCACACCGGCACGCTCAGGGCCGCCTCCCAGGCGGCGGTGGCGGCCGCCGTGTCGATGGTGCCGCGCAGTTCCTTGATGGCGGAGCGCGTCTCGGCGTCCACCGTCGCCAGCGGGCCGCCCCGATAGGCGGGCGGTCCGCCGGGCAGGTCCACCTGTTGCATCGCGGCGACGAAGTCGCCGAGGTCGGCGGCCAGGGCACGCGGGTCGGCGAGATGCCCGGCCATGGGCGGCTCGCCGTCGAGCCAGCGCTGCACCGTCCAGGACCACGGGTAGCCCTCGCCGGGCGCGCCGAGGGCGAGGATCTCGGGGACGCGCAGCGGGAGCAGCGGAGCGAGCCGGGGCAGCCAGTGGTGTTCCTTGTCCACGTCGTCGGCGCCCGCCGGGACACGGGGCATGCGCACCGCCATGTCGTCGCCGAGCCGGAAGAGCGCGTTGACGGTGCCGGTCGACGGGAAGCGCTTCAGCGGCAGGTCGGCCCACTGGGGGAACTGGGCGGCCAGCAGTCGTCGTACGAGCGAGGCATCGAGGTGCACCTCGTCGGCATGCATCGGGGACGCGGGCATCGGTGCCTTTCTTCGCCGGGGAGAACCGGGCGGGGGCGGAGCGGCGGCGGAGTGGGCCGTACGGGGCGGCGGATGATGCCCATCGGACTCCGGCCCGGGGCGGCGCGTCAACATATTTCCCCTCGGTATGGGGCCAAGCGCCATGCTGACCAGGGGATTTCGAGCTTCCTCGAATGCGGAGGCAACCTTGCGGGCGCGGGTGTCGTCTTGATCGGCAACGGGCGGGTAGCGCGTCAGCCATAGCAGGCCAGGGATTCCCGGGTGGAAATCCGTCGCACTATACCTTCGATGTATACCTGCCATGTATACATCGAAGGCATAGCCGAGTCGAGTGCCCCGTTCGCAAGCAGCCAGCATCACGTGTCGGCAGGCGGAGGCCGGGCGACGCGTGGCAGACCGAAAGGCACTCATGTACGGCAAGGCCTTCGCCCCGGAGTACCAGGGCGCTTTGACCACCCTGTCCGTGAACTCCTCGCTGACCGACGTCCTCGCGGCCGGCACCGAGCAACTGCGGGCCGCGGAACGCAGCGGGGCGCGGGGCGAGGCCGCCCGATCCGGGCTGGCCGTCGCCGAGGCGCACCGCCGGCTGGGGCAGGTGGCGGACGCGGAGCGGGCATGGAAGACGAGTTACCGCACCGCCCGCGAAGCGGGGGACCTGGCGGCGATGGCCTGGGCGCTGTGGAGCGGTGGCACGCTCGCCCGGCAGCGTGGCGCGTTCCCGCTGGCCTGGCGGCTGCTGCGGCTGGCCGCCGAACTCGGCGAGCACGCCGGGGATGTGGTCGTACGCGGCTACTCCCTGGCGGGCATGGCGGAGACCGGCCGCATCCAGGGTGACTACGCGGCCGTGACCACCCTGCACGAGCAGCTCCTGGCGGAGGCCCGCAAGCGCGGCGAGGCCCGGCACACGGTGTGGGCGCTTGAGGGCATCGCGCAGATACACCGCAACACCGGCGCCTACGACACGGCGTACGCCCTGTTCGAGGAGGCCGCCGAGATATCGGCGCGTGCCGAGGACCGGCGCGGGCATGCCTGGGCCCTGCGCGGCCTCGCCGACATCGTCTCCGTGCGCGACCACGACACCGGGCGCGCGCTGGAGTTGCTGAGCGAGGCGGAGGTGTCCTGCCGGGCGATGAACCTGTCGGGCGCGCTCGCCTACAACCACAAGATGCGCGGCAACGTCCTCTACCGGGCCGGACGTTACGCCGAGGCCCGCGACGTCTACGCGCAAGCCCTCGCGGAGTTCGAGGCCATGAGCGAACCGCGGGGCCGCGCCCTCTCCCGCCTCGGCCTCGTCAAGTCACGGGCCCGACTGGGCCACGACCGCGCGGAGACCGCCGCCGAGCTGACCGAACTGGCCCACGTGCTGGAAGGCATCGGGTTGCGGCACGCCCAGCGGATGGTCGAGCGGGCGCGGGCGGAACTCGGGTTCACGGAACGGCCCTCTGAGCCGGAGCTCACGCAGGACCAGGTGCAGCACGGCCGCGCGGAACAGTCGGCGCACCTCGGCCTCACCGAACAGCGCACCCCGCTCGGCCTCGCGCACCAGCACGCGAACCAGGACCCCTCCGAAGCGCCTCTCGCCCCGGCCGACGCCACCACCCGCCTCGTGGACACGCGCCCGGAGGCCACCCGATGACGCCCACCGCCTCCGCCTCGGTCCGTACGATGCCGGACGTCCTGGCCGCCGACGCCGCCCACATCCTGCGCCGCTCCCGCGAGCTGGTCGCCCCCGCGCTGGCCGGGGCGATCGGTGGCCTGCACCCCTGGGTGGGGGAGATGGCCGGGTACGCCCTGGGCCGTTGCGAGGTGGGCGGCGGCACCGCCGCGCACAGTCCGGGCAAGGGTGTGCGGCAGGCGCTGGCCGTGCTGGGGGCCGAGGCGGCCGGGGCTCCCGCCGAGGCGGGTGTGCCGGCCGCGGTCGCGGTGGAGCTCGTGCACACCTTCTCGTTGCTGCACGACGACATCATGGACGGCGACGCGATGCGCCGCGGCCGTCCCGCCGTCTGGAAGGCGTACGGCACCGGCCCCGCCGTCCTCGCCGGGGACGCGCTCTTCGCCCTGGCCGTCGAGACGCTCGTCGCGGCGCCCGCGACGCCGCATCTCGCGGGGGCCGTTCGGCAGCTCACGGGGGCCCTGAACGACCTGGTCCGCGGTCAGGCGGACGACCTGCTGTTCGCGCACCGTCCCTGGACCGGCCCCGAGGCGGTCGGCGCGGCGGAGTACGCGGCGATGGCCGAGCACAAGACGGGCGCCCTGCTCGGCTGTGCGCTCGCCCTGGGCGCCCAACTCGCAGGGGCGCAGCGGCAGGCGGTCGTCGCCCTGGACCGCGCCGGGCGCCATCTCGGCGTGGCCTTCCAGATCGCCGACGACCTTCTCGGCATCTGGGGCGATCCATCCATCACCGGCAAACCGGTCCACAGTGACCTGCGGCAGGGGAAGAAGACCTTCCCGGTCCTCGCCGCCCTGAACGCGCCCGGTCGGTCGGCGCTCGCCGAACTCCTCGCCTCCCGCACCGCCTTGGACGACGCGGCCGTACGCCGGGCGGCCGTGCTCGTCGAGCAGGCGGGCGGCCGGACCGCGGCCCTGTGCGAGGCGCGCCGCCATCTCGCCGCGGCGGACGTCCTGTTGGCCGACGCCGCCCTGGCTCCGCGGCCCGTCGAGGACCTGCGCACCCTGCTCGCCTCCCTCGCTCACCGCGCGGTCTGACCTCCCTTGGTCTCCGGCCCGTCCGTCTGCTCCGGGCCGGAGACGGTGCGACGTCGGTCACATCCACGTGTCAACGGGAGCGGCGAGGCAACCACCTCTTCCGCGTTCGCATCTGTCCGGACGACGCACAGTCAGCACACAGTTGGTCACCTTCTGGTCACCGAGAAGTGAACATTCGTAAAGAGATCGCCTTGAAAGTCGTAAAAGGGATCTTTCTTCTTTACATGTACATGGTGAATCGGTGAAGGTGTCGCCTCGGGGCCCGACAGCCCCCACGGTGCCCAACAGCGCTGTGTGTCAGGGCGGTTGGCGATCCCGGCCGCCCCATGTCCAAAGGAACTCAGTGCGTAGACCCCACATACGCCGCCTGGCGATAGCCGTCGCGGTGACGACGGCGGCCACGCTCTCGGCGGGCCAGGCTCTCGCGACCACGCCCGACTCGCCCGCGCTCGCGGCGAATTCGGCCTCCTCCGCGGTGGACGCGGCCAAGGCGGCCGCCTTCGCCCACGCGTCGGCCACCGGTGTCACCCAGGGCGACACCCTGGAGGCCAAGGACGTCATGGTCGACCCGGACGGCAAGCAGCACGTCCGGTTCGTGCGCGCCCACGGCGGTATGCCCGTGCTGGGCGGCGACCTCGTCGTCCACCTCAGCAAGCAGTCCACCTATCTCGGTGTGACCCGGGCCGCCGACCACGTGGTCAAGCCGGTCACCGTCAAGGCGAAGCTGACGGCGCAGCAGGCCGAGCAGAAGGCCGCCGCGGCCGCCAAGGGCGACGCGGGCAGCGCTCAGCTCGTCGTCGACGCCCGGGACGGCTCGGCGGTCCTCGCGTACCAGGTCCAGGTCAGCGACAGCGACACCACCGAGGCCGGCGGCTCCCGCACGGTCGTCGTGGACGCCCGGACCGGCCACATCCGCAGCAACACCCCCGTCAGCGACGAGTTCATCTCGCCCTCGCTCGACAAGACCCTGCGCAAGCGCGGCGAGAAGCTGAGCCCGGAGACGGGCATCGGCGTCCGCACCGCGCCGTCCGCGCTCGCGACGGGGCAGGGCGCCGGCCTCTACCCGTCCACCGCCACCGGAAGCGGCAAGTCGCTCTTCGTCGGCACGGTGACGCTGAAGACCACGCGGACCGCGAGCACCACCTACGTGCTCAAGGACCCGACCCGGTGGAACACCGAGACCCGGGACTCCAGGGGCCAGGAGCTGGAGGACTTCGCGCGCGGCAAGAAGTTCACCGACGGCGACAACAAGTGGGGCACCGGCACCACCTCCAGCCGGACCACCGCGGCGGTCGACGCCCAGTACGGCATCACCA
Organism: Streptomyces sp. R21; assembly: GCF_041051975.1. Classification (GTDB taxonomy): domain Bacteria; phylum Actinomycetota; class Actinomycetes; order Streptomycetales; family Streptomycetaceae; genus Streptomyces. The sequence goes on from NZ_CP163435.1 coordinate 9,707,244, forward strand.
AGACGCTGGACTTCTACAAGAAGACCTTCGGCCGCAAGGGCATCAAGAACAACAGCACCGGTGCCCGCGCGATGGTCCACTTCGGCAACAAGGTCGGCAACGCCTTCTGGGACTCGACCTGCGGCTGCATGCTCTACGGCGACGGTGACGGTGAGCTGTTCACCAAGCCGCTCGTCGTCCTCGACGTCACGGGCCACGAGCTGACCCACGGCGTCGTCGACGCGACCGCCGGCCTGGAGCCCACGCGCGTGGACGCGCAGGGCAACCAGTTCGGTGAGCCCGGTGCGCTCAACGAGTCGCTCGCCGACATCTTCGGCTCGAACGTCGAGTTCTCCGCCAACAACCCGAACAACCCGCCGAACTACCTCCTCGGCGAGAAGCTCGGGCTGGAGCAGAAGTTCCTGCGCCGCCTCGACCACCCCTCGCTCGACAAGCTCGAGGGCACGATCGACTACTGGTCTCCCGCGTCCTACGACACCGAGGTCCACGCGGGCTCCGGCGTCTCCTCGCACGCCTACTACCTCCTCGCCGAGGGCAGTGGCCGCAAGACGATCGGCGGCGTGAAGTACAACTCGCCCACGATCGACGGTTCGACGGTGAGCGGCATCGGGCGCACCAAGGCCACGGCGATCTTCTACCGCGCGCTGACCCGGTACATGGTCTCCACGACCGACTTCCACGACGCGCGCAAGGCCACCCTCAAGGCGGCCGCCGACCTGTACGGCGCGAGCAGCACCGAGTACAAGACGGTGAACAAGGCCTGGGCCGCGGTCAACGTCACCTCGGCCAACACCCCGGCCGCCGGTCACTGACGACAGTCGACTGACGTACGAGGTACGGGTGCCCCGCCGCACGGCGGGGCACCCTTCGTCGTACGTGGGGTCGGTTCAGTGCTGCTGCGTCTTCTGCGGCGTCACCTCGCTGGGCCGGACCACGACGTAGCCCTCGCCCTCCAGTTTCAGCTGCACGGCCTCGCCGGAACCGCCGCGGATCATCGAACCGATCGACTGTGACCGGTGCAGCGAGGTGTGCAGATGGGCGGTCCAGCCCACGATCGCGTCCGTGTCGACGAACACCGGCTGCTGCGGCGAGACGGGGATGACCAGCGGGTTGCCCTCGCAGATCAGCCCGAGCCTGCCGTAGCCGGTGAACACGCTGTTGAACAGGCCGCCGCCGGTTATACCCGCGCCCTTCACGGTCTTTATCTCGTACGACAACGTGGAGTCGAAGCACAGCACGTTGCGGCCGTTGACCGTGAAGACGTCGCCGGGCTCGATGTCGACGATGAAACAGTTCTGCGCCTCGTGCGCGAACCAGGCCTCGCCCTGCCCCCGCACGGTCATCAGCGGCAGTCCCTCGCCGGTGACCGCGCGCTTGAGCATGCCGCCCACGCCCTGGCCCTTGCGCTCGAACTGCAGATTCCCCCGGAAGGCGATCATCGCCCCCTGCCGCGCGAACATGTCGCCATTGACGGCGTACTTGATCGACTTGGCGTTCTGAATGGTCATGCCCGGCTCGAGGGCGGGCTGCACCATGTGGTCATTGGAAAAGAGATCACCCTTCATGCGGGGCATCTTGGCCCGGAGCCTTCCGTTCCGCCAAGATCGTGATCTACGTGTGGTGCTGCTGTGACAGGGCGCCCGGGTTTGAAGCAATTGCAGAACATTCCCCGGACTGGCGCCGACCACGACGGGCTGGGACCGTGTCGGCATGGGACATCGGCTCGATGACGTGAGTTCCGCCGCTCGGCTGGCCGGCCCGGACGAGGGCATCAGCCAGGAGGAGCTGGCTCTCGCCGCCCGCAACCACGGACTGCCGCTGGAGGCGCTGCGCTACGACGTCACACCGCCCGGGCTGCACTATGTGCTGACGCACTACGACATTCCGTACGTCGACGACACCCCGTGGCAGCTGACCCTCGGCGGTCGCGTACGACGCCCCCTGCGGCTGGGCATCGACGACCTCAGGTCGTTCCCGGCGGCGACCGTGCGGGTGACCATGGAGTGCGCGGGCAACGGCCGGGCCCTGCTGACGCCCCGGCCGGTCAGTCAGCCGTGGCTGGTGGAGGCGGTCGGCACGGCCGAGTGGACCGGGGTACCGCTGCGCCTCCTGCTCGCCGAGGCCGGCGTCGAACCGGACGCTGTGGACGTGGTCTTCACCGGCGCCGACCACGGCGTCGAGCGTGGCGTCGAGCAGGACTATCAGCGCGCGCTCCCGCTCGACATGGCCACCGGTGGCGAGCCCGAGATGCTCGTCGCGTACGAGATGAACGGTGGCCCGCTGCCGCCGCAGCACGGCCAACCGCTGCGCCTGGTGGTGCCCGGCTGGTACGGCATGGCGCACGTGAAATGGCTGCGCGACATCACGGTCATCGACACCCCCTTCGACGGGTTCCAGCAGGCCGTGGCCTACCGGCTCCGTCAGCACGCCGGGGACCCGGGCGAACCCGTCACCCGGATCGCGCCGCGCGCCCTGCTGATCCCGCCCGGCTTCCCGGACTTCATGTCCCGGGCCAGGGTGGTACGCCCCGGCGCCGTACCGCTGGCCGGACGCGCCTGGTCGGGCCGAGCCCCGGTGACCGGGGTCGAGGTGAGCACCGACGCGGGCCGTTCCTGGCACCCGGCGGAACTGGAGCCGGACACCGGCCACCGCTGGGCCTGGCGCCGGTGGACCTTCCTCTGGGACGCCACACCCGGCAGCCATGTCCTCAGCGCCCGGGCCACCGACGCCGAGGGCCACACCCAGCCCCTGGACCAGCCGTGGAACCGCGGCGGCTTCGCCAGCAACCTCGTCCAGCGGGTGAATGCGCTGTGCCTGGACCCTGATGAATCGCGCGACGCGGACGGGGTCGGCTGAGCCGGCGGGGCACGCTCCCCAAGAAGCCTTTCCCGACCAGGGGTTGACCGTGGACGAGGCGCGCTGGTTCAGTGGCTGAGCCACTGAACCAGTCAGCCACCTACTCCGGGGGACACCGTGGAGGCACTGCCGCGCGAGACGATCGTGGACGTCCTGGAGGACCGGCTGCGCGAGGACATCCTCAACGGCCGTCATCCGACGGGAAGTTACCTGCCCCCGGAGCGGCAGCTCGCCGACGGCTACGGCGTCACGCGCACCACCCTCAAGCACGCCTTCGGACGGCTCGTCCAGGCGGGCCTGCTGGAGACCCGGCACGGTGTCGGTACCCGAGTGCGCGACTACGCGCGCCTCGGCGGCGCGGACCTGCTGCCCATGCTCGTCCGCCACGACGCCCGATGGGTCCGCGAGGTCTTCGAAGTGCGGCGCGGCGTCGGCACGTTGATCGCCGAGCAGGCCGCCTCCCGGGCCACCCCCGCCCAGCACGACGAACTGCGCGCACTGCTGGAAGCCGTACGGCAGGCCGAGGGCACCGACGCGGTACAGCTGGCCGACGTGGAAGTGCACCGCGCACTCGCCCGGGCCACCGGCAACCGGGTCTACGTCCTGCTCACGAACACGCTCTTCAACGCCTACCTGCCCGTGCGCGCCGCACTCAGCGGGCCCTTCACCGACCCCGCGGCGGCGCACGCACGGCTGGCGCCGGTGGTGGAAGCCGTGATCGCCGGCGATGCCCGACGGGCGCACACCGCGGCCGACGCCTACCTGGAGGCCACCGAACGCATCATGCTGGAGGACCTCGCGTGAGGGGCACCGCGTTCACCGAGACGATGCTCGGCACCGTCCTCCTCGACGGCGAACAGCACACGAAGCAGGTCCGCCGCATCCGCCTCGACCTGCGGGCCGAGGCCGACCGGATCCTGCTCCCGCACCGCACGACCGAGGCCCGGCTCAGCGGCCGGGTCCGGATCACGGGATGGGCCGACGACCCCTGCGCCGAGGGCGAGTTGGAGGTGTCACCGCTGGCCCGGCGTCGTATCCGCTACCGGCTGACGTTCACCGCGAACGGCCGCGTCCTCACCCTCGACGGCTGGAAATCCGTGACACCCCGCAACCCTGTCACGTCGATGACCGTCCTGCCGTTCACGCTGTACGAAGACGCGGCGCGGGTGGGCGAGGGAGCGCTGCGCTTCCCGCTCGCGACCGGCCTCGCGCCCTTCCTCCTCAGCTTCCGCTTCCCCCGGCGCGACACCGGCGCGGAACACCTCGCGCCGCGCTGGAACGGCGCACCGGGCCGCACCGAGGTCTGGTACACGACCCTCACGGACCCGCAAAGCGGCACCGGCCTGTGGCTGCACCACGAACTGACCGCGCCCGCCGACGGATCCGAGCCGACCGCCCACGGCTGGGCCGCGGCCTTCCCCCGCGCGGGCGAGGTACGCCACGCCCGCTTCGGGCCCGTGCCCTGGACGAAGCCCGCGGACGGGTTCACGGCGGACCGGGTCGCCGCCACACCCGGCCGACTCACCGGCACAGCAGGGGAGTTCGCCTGGGACCTCGCCGAACGGGCCGAGGGGCCACCGCTGTTCACCTTCCCGCGCTGGTCCTGGCGCCGAGCGTTGCTGCCCGCCGCCCAGATGCTCCCGGCCGCGCGGGCCACGTACGACGGGACCTTCTCCTATGGGGAACAGAAGCTGACCCTGCACGGCGCACCCGGCGCCTCGGCCCGCATCTACGGACACGGCAACGCCCGGCGCTGGGCCTGGCTCCACGCCGACCTGGGCGGCGGCGACGTACTGGAGATCGTCGCGGCGGTCTCCACCCGCCCGGGCCTGCGCCGGCTGCCGCCCCTGGTCTTCCTGCGCCTGCGACACCACGGCCGCACCTGGCCACGGCGCGCGGAGCGACCGGCGATCGGCCTGCTGGGTCTCGCACGGTTCCGGGCCCGGATCGGCCTGCCCGAATGGACCGTCACCGGCCGCACGGCCCTGCGCCGCATCCGCGTCGAGGTCACCCAGCCCGCCGACCGCACCCTCACCCTCGACTACCGCGATCCGGACGGCTCCCGCGCCACATGCCGCAACAGCGAGTCCGCCGACGCGCGCGTCGTGCTGGAGCGCTGGTGGGGCCGCTGGCGCCCCGAGACCGCCTGGACCCTGGGGGCCACCGCACACGCGGAGGTGGGCGAGCGGTGACGGGCGAGGAGGTCTGCGCCGTGTTGTTCGCCGATCCCCGCGCCGAGGGGCTTGCAGCCGCGCCGACGGCTCGCACGGGGGACGAGGAGCGGGCCGCCAGGGGGCCCGACCGCCCGGAAGCTGTCTGGACCCTGGATGCCATCGCCCACACAACAGAGGTGAGTGCCGAGGGGTTCGAAACCGCGCTGTCGGCCGACGCAGGCACCCAGGAGTGGGCCGCCCGCGTGCCCGATCGCCCCGAAGCCGCCCGGACTCTCGACGCCACCGCGCACCCTGAACCGGGCGTCCGGTGAGCGCCGACGGGTTCGTCGCCGCACTGCTAGCCGACACCGGCGACGACGGCTGGCCCGCCCGGGTGCCAAACCGTCTGGACGCCGTCCTCGCCTCCATGCCCGGGCCCGCGCGAGCGGGAGTGCACGCCGCCGTCGCGGCTGTCGAGGTGTATGCCGTCGCCCGCACAGGCAGAGGCCTGGCGGCTCTCGACCCCGACGGACGCGAGGAGGTCCTCGGCGCGCTCGCCGGACGCCCCGCACTTGCACCGCTGCTGGACGTCCTCAAGGTCCCCGTCCTGCTGGCCGCGGGCACCGAGCGGCTGCTCGCGCTGCCGGGCGGACCCACACACGGGCCGGCGCCCGCGGACCCACCCCTGGACTGCACGCCCGCCCACGCATGGCCCGGCCGCTCGACCGCCGACGCGGTGGTGGTGGGGTCCGGGGCAGGCGGCGCCGTGGCCGCCCGAACGCTCGCCCGAGCCGGGCTGAGCGTCGTCGTGCTGGAGGAGGGAGAACACCACTCGACGGCCTCCTTCGGGCGCCGGGCGCCGCTCGACCGGTTCGCCGACCTGTACCGGGACGGCGGCGCCACCTTCGCCCTCGGCAACCCGCCTCTCCTGCTGCCCGTCGGACGCGCCGTCGGCGGCACCACCGTGGTCAACTCCGGCACCTGCTACCGCACTCCGGCCCCCGTACTGGACCGCTGGAGCCACCGCCACGGCTTCCGGCTCGCCGACCGCTTCGGACCCTGGCTCGACGAGATCGAACGCACCCTGCGCGTCGCCACCCAGCCCCTCGACGTCCTCGGCCACAACGGCCTGCTCGCCCTCGCCGGTGCCGAGCGGCTCGGCTGGAAAGCCGCACCCCTGCGCCGTAACGCCCCCGGCTGCCAGGGCTCCTGCCAGTGCGTGGTGGGCTGCCCCACCGGAGCCAAGCAGAGCGTGCAACTGTCCGTCCTGCCCGCCGCCTGCGCCGCCGGGGCGCGGATCGTGACGGGTGCGCGGGTACGGCGGATCCTGCTGGACCACGACCGCCCTGGAGAGCCACGGGCCGCCGGCGTCCAGGTGTGGCGGCCGGACGGCAGCCACCTGGAGATTCTCAGCCCGCTCGTCATCACCGCAGCCGGAGCACTGCAGACCCCGCCGCTGCTGCGCCGCTCGGGACTCGGCGGCCACCCGCGCCTGGGCCGCAACCTCAGCGTGCACCCGGCCACCAGCGTCGCGGGACGCTTCACCGAAACCGTCACCCCCTGGCAGGGCGTGCTGCAGAGCGCCGGCATCGAGGAACTCCACGACCAGGGCATCCTCATCGAGGCCACCGCCAGCCCGCCGGGCATGAGCAGCTTCGTCCTGCCGGGCCTCGGACGCGCCCTGCGCCGCGAACTGGAGAGAGCGGACCACCTCGCGACCCTCGGCGCCATGATCGCCGACCGCCCCTCGGGCCGAGTCCAGGGCCGCGAGCGCACCCTCGTCCGCTACGCCCTGGACCGCCGCGACGGCGACCGGCTGATGACCGCCGTACGCGCGATGGGCCGACTCCTCTTCGCCGCGGGTGCCCACGAAGTCCTCACCGGCATCCCGCGCGCACCCCGCGCCCGCTCCCTCGGCGAACTCGACGCGCTCCTCACCGCAGTGGACGCCCGCCACCTGCACCTCTCGGCGTTCCACCCCACCGGCACGGTCGCCGCGGGCGACAACCCCCAGCGCGCCCCGGCCGACCCGGAGGGCAGGCTGCGCGGCGTGCACGGCGTCCTGATCGCGGACGCGTCCGTGCTGCCGTCCTGCCCGGAGGTCAACCCGCAGCTCAGCGTGATGGCGGCGGCGCTCGGCATCACGGAGACGCTCGTCGAACGCGCGGGCGGGAAGCCGGACGCCTGAGGGAGGCGCGGGGCACACGGGGCGCTCGGCTCGCCGCCCTGACCGGCGCGGCGGAGCATGAGGGCATGGGCACCGGTGCGGGACGCAGGCAGGCGGGGCGCCTGGCGGCGTGGGTGCTCGCCGTCCTCTCCCTCGCCGTCGTGATCGCCACCGCCACCGCGCGCAGCACCGTGCTCGACGCCGGGTTCTACCGGTCCGTACTCGACGACCAGCACGCCTACACACGCCTCTACGACCAGATCCTGGTCGACCCACAGGTCAGCCCCGTCACCCGGGACCTGCTCGGACGGCTGCCGGTCCCGGAGGCGGCGGTGACGTCCAACCTGAAGACGGTGCTGCCGCCCGAGACGCTCCGCGCCCTCACCAACGAGCAGATCGGACACCTCGTCGCCCATCTGCGGGGCGACGAGGACCCGCTGCGCCTGTCGGTCGACGTCCGGCCCCTGGCGGCGAATCTCACCGACCTCAGCCAGGTCTACTTCGGTGACCTGGTCGCCTCCCTTCAAGAGAGCCCCGAACCCGACTTCGCGGCCTTCCGTACCGAGCTCCAGCAGGCCGTGAACCGGCTCACCACGGGACGGACGCCGGTCCGGCTGCCCAGCCTGTCCCTGACACCGGAGCAGGTCTCGACCGCGGCCGACACACTGCTGCGAGCCGTACCGGAGAGCGAGCGGTCAGCGATGCGCCCCGATGTCGAGGTGGCCCTCGCGGACGGCGACGTCGCCGGAGCGCTCGCCGCCGTGGGCCCCGCCGTCTTCTCCGACCGCACCCGCGCGGCCGCCGCGGACCTGCGGAAAGTGGCCGACGGCGGCACCTGGAACATCGCGGCCGACCTCGGACCGGGCTCGGTCGACGCCCTCGACCGGGCGCGCGCCGTCACCCGACTCGCGCTCGGCGTCGTCGAACCCCTGGCCGTCCTGGTGGCCGTCGCGGCCCTCACCGCCCTGTGGTTCACCGGGCCGCGCAGCGTGCCCGTACGGCTGCGGCAGCTGGGCTGGGCACTCGGCGCGGGCGGCCTGACGGCAGCGGCCGGGTCTCTGGTTCTCGGGCTGATGACCGGGCGCACGGTGCTGGAAACCCCACAGTCCTGGCCGGAGTCGGTGGCCCGGCTGGTCGACGATGTGCAGACCGCCGCCATCGACCGCCTGCTCACCGCCGCCCTGACGACCGCCCTCGTGCCGCTGCTCGTGGGTGCCCTGCTCGTCGGCCTCGCCCGGCTCATGGAGCGGCGCCCCGACCCCTTCACCACCCGCCGGGCCCGGACCGTGCCCGCCCTCGGCGCCACGGCCGTCGCCCTGGCCGGAGTGGCTCTGGTACCGCTCGCCTTCACCGGTCAGGACGCCCGCGTCTGCCAGGGCAGCACCCGCCTGTGTGATCTGCCGTACGACGAACTCGCCCAACTCACCTCGCACAACGCGATGTCCACGACGGCGGACCGGTTCATCGGCCCGCTCCAGGACCCCGGCATCACCGGCCAGCTCAACGACGGCGTACGTGCGCTGCAGATCGACACCTACCACTGGGAGCGGCCCGAGGACGTCACCGAGCGGCTGAAGGAGTCCGACATCCCGCCCGAGGCCCAGCGGTTCGTCCAGGACGCGGTCAACCGGTTCAACCCCGCCCGCGAAGGACTGTGGCTGTGCCACTCCGTGTGCCGCGCGGGCGCACTCGAACTGGTGCCGACCCTGCGGGAGTTGGGGGACTGGCTGCGCGCGCACCCCACCGAGATCCTCACCCTCATCGTGCAGGACGACATCAGCGGCACCGAAACGGCCCACGCCGTAGAACAGGCCGGGCTGACGGACCTGCTGTACACCCCTGACGACGACCCCCGGCAACCCTGGCCCACCCTCGGCGACATGATCGACGACGGCCACCGCCTGGTCGTCTTCGCGGAGCGGGCCGACGGCCCCGCCCCCTGGTACCGGAACTTCTACCGGTACGGCATGGAGACGCCCTTCGCCTTCCGGTCCGAGCAGCAGATGAACTGCGCACCGCACCGCGGGGGCACGGACAAACGGCTCTTCCTCCTCAACCACTTCATCACCATCGACGGCGGCAGCCGCCTGGACGCCGGCCAGGTCAACCGCCGCCAGGACGTCCTGGACCGCGTCCACACCTGCGAGCGGGAGCGCGGCCGCCCGGTCAACTTCGTCGCGGTGGACTACACGACGATCGGCGACGCCGGGGGAGCGGTGGACGCGCTCAACGCCGAGCGTGTGCAGGGGCGTTGACGAAGGGCGCGTGGCGCTTCACACCACCTCCAGCACGTCCCGCACCGGTCGGCGCGGGCTGCGTGGACCCATGGGCCCGTACCCGAGACGGATCGCCGCCTGGACGTACCCCATGGACGTCAGGGGGTCGCGGGCGGCCCAGCGCAGGTCCTGCCATTCGAGGGCCTGTGTGGTCAGGGAGGCCACCAGCTCGTGGGCGGTGGCCGTGAGGAGTACGTGCTGGAGTGCCTGGCCCGCCCGCAGCCAGTCGTACGGGCGGTCGTCGGCGGTGCCGAGAAGCGCGAGCTGCGGAACGCGCTCGAAGTCGGCCGTGCCCAGGTCGGCGGTGCGTCCACCGGCGCTGAAGTCACGGACCGGGGCTCCGCCGCCCCGCCGGCGCGGGCCGAACGCATAGTCCGGAATCCCGTCGTCCGACGCGGCGTCGGCGCCGCGGTGTGTCCAGTGCGCCAGCTCCTCGGTGCGCTCCGGTGCCAACGCCTCGCGCCATGCCGCGTCCTGCGTCAGATCCAGCAGCATTCGCACATGCCAGGGGCCGGGGAAGACGAGTTCCGCGTGCTCTCGCAGGGCAGCGTCGCGCAGGCTGTCGCGCACGGCCGACGGGATCGGGGTGTCGGCGAAGGGAAGGCGACTGGTGTGCCGGCGGGCGATGGCCGGGTACAGCGCCGCGAGCCCGTCGGCGGGCGCCGCGGGGGCGGACAGGCCGACCGTTGCCAGCAGGTCGGGCCGCGTGCGGTCGGGCAGCAGCGTGACCTGGGGCTCGCGGCCCGCATGGACGGCGGCGACGCGGAGCGTGAACAGGGCCGCGCCGCAGCTGATGTGGAGGGCGCGGCCCTGCGGGTCGGCCTGCGGCAGGGACCGCTGTGCATCGGCGTACAGCTCGACGACACCGGTTGCGTGCAGGAACCTGAACCGCCACGGCTGAGCGTTGTGCAGGGACGGTGCCGCAGTGGCGTCCTTCACCAGCGCGGTCACGGTCCTGGTGTCAAGAGCGGGAACGGATACGGACACCGTGGCCTCCCTTCGGCTCCGGAAGCCGGCGCCCGGGGGACGCTTCTTCGGCGGGGGATCCGCCGTGAACCGTCCGATGGACGCTCCCGTGGGGGTACGGCTTCGCATGCTCGCCTTCAGGTTCGTGCTTCGCCCGTCGAGAACGCTGGGGCCGAATGTCCCTCATCAGGTGGCCGTCCGGCCCCCGCACCGGCTCGTTTCGCCGTGCCGTACGTGCTGTGCACACGACCGGCCCCGCCGCTGGGCGAGACAGCTCCTGGCGGACAGCTCAGGATGGGGCCGAAGGGGCTGGGGGCCGAAGGGCCCGGGAAAGGGCCTGGGCGACCCCTGTGCGGGGGCCCGTCACGGTACGACCCTCGACACAGAGAGAGGCGCAGGTACTGGCGCGGACAGACCCGGATGCCCGAAGCAGGAGGTACGGATCATGATGCGACACATCACCGCGGGGATCGACGGCTCCTCCGAGAGCCTCGCCGCCGCGCACTGGGCGGCACGGGAGGCCCTGCGCCGCGGAACCGCGCTGTGTGTGCTGCACGCCTGGGAGTGGCATCCGCGTCCCACTCCGTCCGTGCCCGCCGACGTCTCCCAGCGGAACTGGGCCGAGGCGATCCTCGTGCGGGCGTCGAACAGCGTCCACGCCGCCCACCCCGAGCTGCGTGTCATCGAGCGTGCCGTCTCCGACTCCCCGGTCGCCGCCCTGCTCACGGCGGCCGAGCAGGCCGAACTGCTGGTGCTCGGCTCCCGCGGGCTCAGCGGCGTCGCCGGGTTCCTGGTCGGTTCGGTGTCGCAGCGGGTGGTCGCCGGATCACCGCGGCCCGTGGTGCTCGTGCGGGCGGGCGAGAGCACCGCCGACGAACACTTCTCGGTGCCGTCCGGCGTCTCCCCGGACGAGATCCCCTCGACCCCGTACCGCGATGTCGTCCTCGGCCTGGACACCGGCGGGCCCTGCGACGAAGTGCTGGAGTTCGCCTTTGAGTCCGCCCGGCGCTGCGGGGCCGCACTGCACGTGATCCACACGTTCAAAGCCCCGCCGCCCTACGCCACGGCGGACCGTCTCGTCCCGCAGCCCGGCCCCGAACTGCTGGCCGAGCACGAGCACCAGGTCGTCGCGACCCTGCGCCCGTGGTGCGAGAAATTCCCCGAGGTGACCGTCGCCGAGACCGTCTCCGAGGGGCGCGCCGCGAGCGAGCTGCTGCGCGCCTCGACCGGTGCGTCCCTCGTCGTCGTCGGACGCCGGGTGCGGGAAGCCCGCCTGGGCACGCACATCGGCTCCGTCGCACACGCGGTGCTGCACCACGTCGACTGCCCCGTCGCGGTCGTCCCGCACTCCTAGGCACCACTCACCGAGGGGGAAGCGCCATGGCGTCAGCTCAGGTGACCGTCGGCGTGGACGGATCGCTCATCGCCGTACGGGCGCTGGACCGGGCCGCGGACGAGGCGGCTCTGCGCGGCACCGGCCTGGAGATCGTGTACGCAGTCCTCGACGTGGACACGGCCGGGCCCGTGCTGTCCTCCGCCGCCGCCCGCGTGCACGCCCGCCTTCCCGCGCTTCCCCTCACCACCGTGCCGGTCGCCGGCCACTCGGCGGCGGCCCTCGCGGAACGCGGAAGGAACGCCGCGCTCACCGTCGTCGGCAGCCGAGGCCTGGGCGGGATCACCGGAGCGGTGTTCGGCTCGGTCGGCGTCCGGCTGGCCGCCCGCATCCGCGGTCCGCTGCTGGTCGTCCGGGGAAGCCGCCCTCCGTACCCGTACGGCGAAGTGCTGCTCGCCACGCACGACGACGCCGACGCCGCGGCCTGCGCCTTCCAGGAGGCCGACCGCCGCCATGCCCGACTGCACGTCCTGCCCGCAGCGCCGCGACCGCGTCCGGTGGCGGATCGGGTGATGCTCGGCGGCTGGTGGCCGGGGGTTCTGTCACCCGCGGAAGACCTGGTGCGACAGCGCGAACGCCGCGAAGCACCCGCGCGGTTCGACGCCCGCACCCACGCGGCCCGCTTCGACGGCTTGCCGGCACTGCTGGAGGCCACACGGACGGCGGACGTGGTCGTGATCGCTGCCCGTCAGGGGAACGGCGGCGGATTCGGCCGCTCCCTGAGCCCCGTCGCCCGCGCGCTGTTGCACCGTGCCCATTGCCCGGTGCTGGTCGTGCCCACGGCTGCCCGGAACTGAAGGGCGGCCCGCGGAGGCCGGAGCCGAACCCGCTCCGGGCTCGGCGTGGCGTGGTGCGACGGGGAACGGGGGCTCGCGCCATACTGCGGTGGCCGCACGGCGGTCGAGCCGTGGCCGCTCCCGTGTTCGCCCGTGCGCCGAGGAGGTCGCCTCCATGCCCCGTCACCCCGCCGCCGTACACATCGACGTCGAGACGCTGACCCCGGAGCGCTGGGACGACTTCGCCGCCCTCTGCCGTCGGATGGGCGGCAACCGCGGCTGCTGGTGCATGTGGTGGCGCGAGGCGAAGGGGGAGCCGCGCACCGCACCGGGGCGACTGGCCGCGCAGCAACTGCTGGGCGAGGCCAGGTTTCCCGGACTCATCGCGTACGCGGGCAAGGAGCGGGAGCCCGTCGGCTGGTGCGCCCTCGACCGGCGCGACGCCTTCCCGCGGCTGAACACCACCCGCGACACCGCTCCCGAACCCGCGGGCGCCACCTCCGGCGGAGCCGAGCCCTGGGTGCTGCCGTGCTTCTTCGTGCTGGAGGAGTGGCGGCACCGTGGCGTGAGCCGTGCCCTGCTGGCGGCGGCGCTCGATGAGATCGCCCGGCGCGGCGGCACGGTCGTCGAGGCGGTCCCCGTCGACCCGGCCACCAGCAACAAGAGCGCCTCGGCCTCCTACACGGGCACCCTGCCGTTCTTCCTCGCCGCCGGTTTCACGGAGGTCGCGCGGCGGACACCCAAGGGGCGCGTTCTGGTCCGCCGGGTATTGGGGTCGGATCGCTGACACGCCGAGGGCCCGGGCGGTGTGCCGAAAGGGCCCTCGAAGAAGGACCGTTCGGCCCCGCCCTCCGGGCCTCGGGGACCCTGCGAACGCGCCCACCGCAGCGGGACATTGAGTGCGAAGCGAAATCACCGCTACCCGGATTCCGCGCAAGAGTCCCCCGGAAGGGATGACCACCATGTCAGTCCACGAGCACTCCCACCGGCACACGGGGTTCCACTTCCCGTCGCTGCGCAGGACCGGCACCTCGACCACGACCGGCGACGCCGTGACCACGACGGCCGTGGCCGTCCGTTCCTACGCGCTCGCCGGGCTCCGCCTCCTGACGGGGTTCGTCTTCCTGTGGGCGTTCCTCGACAAGACCTTCGGCTTCGGCTACGCCACCCCGTCCGGCAGGGGCTGGATCGACGGAGGATCCCCGACCAAGGGCTTCCTCAGCGGAGTTGCCGCCGGCCCGATGGAGTCCACGTTCCACGACTGGGCGGGCGCGGGCTGGGCCGACTGGCTGTTCATGCTCGGCCTGCTCGGCGTCGGCCTCGCCCTCGTCTGCGGCATCGCGCTGCGCCTGGCCGCCGTCGCCGGCACCGCCATGATGGCGCTGATGTGGGTCGCGGAATGGCCTCCGGCCAAGCACTTGTCCGACGGTTCGGTGAGCATGTCCACCAACCCGTTCGTCGACTACCACGTCATCTACGCCGTCGTCCTGATCGCCCTCGCGGCGGCGGGCGCGGGCGTGACATGGGGTCTCGGCAAGGCCTGGGCCAGGATGCCGTTCGTCAGCCGGAACACCTGGCTGCGGTGACCGTGCGGTCCCCTCGGGGCGCCACCGCGACATCGCGGTGGCGCCCCGGTCGCTGACCGCTCGACGTCACGCCGGAGGCTTGTCCGCTGCCGCCGGGCCCGGACGGGCCGGTGCCGTCTTCTTCGCCTGCCGGACCTTCTCGCCCAGGTCGTCGAGGGCCCCCGCGGGAGCCGCGACGGACAACTTGGGGAAGAGGTTCTCCTCCTCTTCGGCGATGTGCCACCGGATCTCGTTCATCAGCAGGCCCACGAGCCGGTCGAACTCGGCATCGTCCGCCTCGTGGCTCTCCAGATCCTTCATGATCCGTTCGGCCTTGGACTGGTCGTCGATCTCCTTGTCCGCGACCGCGTCCCCGTTGTCCAGGTACTGACGCACAGCCGGGTAGAGGTACGCCTTCTCGGCCACCCAGTGACGTACGAACTCCATGGTGACCCGGTCCGCGTAGACCTTGCGGCTCTTCTCACCGGGCGGCAGCGCCTCGATCTTGCCGAAGAGCTCCTCGACTTCCTCGTGGTCGGCCGTCAACTCCTTGATGACGTTCCCGCCGTGCCCCATGATCAGCACCTCCAGGCCCGCTACGGCCACTTCCGTGACGTACACGTCACTACTTCCGAGTACCCCCCTCGACTGCGGACTAACGCGGATGGATCACTGCCGTCCGCTCGGGAGGGGCCTCGACCGCCCTACTCCTTGAGGTCCTCGATCCGCACGGGAGCCCCGGTGCCGACCGACCGGATGGCCGCGAGGGCGATGGAGAGTGCGGCGCGGGCGTCCTCGCCGGTGACCGACGGAGCGCGGCCGTTACGGACGCAGTCGGCGAAGTCGGCGAGTTCGGCGACGTACGCGTCGTGGAGGAGGTCCTGGTCGTAGCCGACGCACTCGGCCGCGATGCCGTCGGCGCCGTAGGACGTCAGATGACTGCGGCGAATGTCGCCCATCGTCAGCATCCCCGCCGAGCCGAAGACCTCGCCGCGGACGTCGTAGCCGTACACCGCCTGGAAGTTGGCCTCGGCGGTGGCCAGGGCGCCGTTGTCGAAGCGGATGGTGACCACGGCGGTGTCGAGGAGACCCCGGTCCTTGAAGTCGGGCCGCACGAGGGCGTCGGCCCAGGCGAAGACCTCGACCGGTTCGGCGCCGGGGTTGAGGTAACGCAGGGTGTCGAAGTCGTGGATGAGGGTTTCGAGGAAGATCGTCCACGGCGGGATGGGCGCCGGGTCGACCAGCTTCGGGTCGCGGGTGAGCGAGCGCAGCAGTTGTGGGGTGCCGATGCCACCTGCCGCGATCTTCTCGTGGGCGGCACGGAAACCGGTGTCGTAGCGGCGGTTGAAGCCCACCTGGAGCGGCACGCCCGCTTCGGCGGCGGCCGCGATGGCGCGATCGGCCTCGGCGAGCGTGACCGCCATCGGCTTCTCGCAGTAGACGCCCTTGCCCGCCCGCGCCGCGGCCTCGACGAGACCGGCGTGGGTACGCGCCGGAGTGGCGATCACCACCGCGTCCACCTCCGGATCGTCGAGCAGATCGCCGATCTCGGTGTACGCGGTGGGGCAGCCGAGCCGGTCGGCGAGGCGTCGTGCCGCGCCCGGGGCCGGGTCGGCGACGGCGGCGAGGCGGACACCGGGGAGCCGGTGCGCGAGGGTCTCGGCGTGGAAGGAACCCATGCGTCCGGCGCCGATGAGAGCGATGGCGAGGGGCTGGGGCTGGTGGGTGGTCATGCGGGATCTCCGTACGTCCGTGGGGGAGGTTCAGGGGCGACGAGGACCGGTTCAGACGGCGAACGCCGAGCGGAAGCGGTCCAGGGCGCGCTCGCTGTCGTGGTCCGAGGCCCAGGCCTCCATGGCGACCGTGCCGTCGTAGCCGAGGTCCGTCAGGGCGCGGGCGACGGCCGGGTAGTTGATCTCGCCCGTGCCGGGCTCCTGGCGGCCGGGCACGTCCGCCACCTGGATCTCGCCGATCAGGCCCAACCCGTGAGCACGGCGGACCAGTTCGATCAGGTTCCCCTCGCCGATCTGGGCGTGGTAGAGGTCCAGGTTCATCCGCAGGCCGGGGCGGTCCACCGCGGCGACCAGGGCCAGCGTGTCGGCGGCTGTCGCGAAGGGGACGCCGGGGTGGTCGACCGCGGTGTTGAGGTTCTCCAGCGTGAAGGTGACGCCGGCGCCCTCGCCCAGCTCGGCGAGACGGGCGAGCGTGCGGTGGGCGGCGATCCACATGGGACCGGTTGCCGCGCCGATCACCGGCACCACCGGCAGGCCCTCGCCGTCCAGACCGGTGCCGTGCAGATTCAGCCGGGGACAGCCCAGTTGCTCCGCAGCCTTGAGCGACTCCTCGGCGGTGCGCAGCAGTTCGGCGGAGCCCGCCTCGTCGGTGAGACTGCCACGGATATAGCCCGTCATCGAGGAGAACTCGGCCGGGGTCCGGGCGAGCGCGTCCAGGTCGTGCCGGGTCCAGTCCCAGATCTCGACCTGGAAACCGGCGTCGTGGATGCGCCGCGCCCGCTCCTCGATCGGCAGGTCCCGGAAGACCATCTCGGCGCAGACGGCCAGTGTGTACATCGCTGCTCGCCCTCTCTCAGGTGCTCATGACCGGGCCGGCGGGGCCCGCGCCGGCTCTTACGTGACTAGAACGTTCTAGTTGTGCAGCAGCAGTACGCCATTCGGTCGGGGTCTGTGTCAAGGCTTCGCACGGTTGCCGACTAGAACGTTGCAGTAGGGTCGTACCAGCGGGTTCGTGAGACGGGCTCGGGCCATGCCGACAGCCGGCTGACGGCAAGCGCGCCGAGGGCTCGGCTACGATCCCCGCGGGGAAGGACACCCCGACCGACGAGACCAGGGAGGGCAGCCGTGCCGGCAACCCCCACTGTTCCGAGCGGGAAGCGGCCGACCCTCGCCGACGTCGCCGCACGTGCGGGCGTGTCCGTCGCCCTGGTCTCCATCGTGATGCGGGGGGCCAAGGGCGCGGGCGCCGCCACCCGCGAGAGGGTGCTCGAAGCGGCGCAGGAGATCGGCTACCGGCCGGACACCCGGGCCCGGTTGCTGCGCAGCAGCCGCTCCCGGCTGCTCGGCGTGCAGTTCGGGTTGCACCAGCCCTTCCACACCGACCTGGTGGAGAGCATCTACGTCGCCGCCGAGCCCGCCGGATACCAGGTGGCGCTCAGCGCGGTCGCCCCGAGCCGTGACGAGCGCCAGGCCGTGGAGGCCCTGCTCGCCGACCGCTGCGAAGCCCTGATCCTGCTCGGGCCGCAGGTCCCCGGCGCCCGGCTGGCCGACCTCGCGACCGGGCTGCCGGTCGTCTCGGTGGCGCGACGGCTACGACCGGACGCGCCGGGCGTGGACGTCGTACGCACTGCCGACGACGAAGGGGCCCGCCAGGCGGTCGACCACCTGGTGGCACTCGGCCACCGCGACATCGCGCACATCGACGGCGGCAGGGCACCCGGCGCCGCCGACCGATGCCGCGGCTACCGCACCGCGATGAACCGCCACGGCCTCACCGGCCACCTCCGCGTCCTGCCCGGCGGCCTCTCCGAGGAGGACGGTGCCGCGGCGGCGCACGCCCTCCTGACCGAAGGTGCCCGGCCCACCGCGGTCCTCGCCTTCAACGACCGCTGCGCGACCGGCGTCCTCGACACCTTCCTGCGCGCCGGTGTGGCCGTCCCCGACGAGATCTCCGTGGTCGGCTTCGACGACAGCCGCCTGGCCCGCCTCGCCCACATCGACCTCACCACCGTCGGACAGGACATCCCGCGCCTGGCACAACTCGCCGTCGGCCGGGCCATCGCCCGCCTGGACGGCGAGCAGGGCGAGCAGGGCGAGCAGGGTCCGGAGGGCGAGATCGTCATTGCCCCGCGCCTCGTGGTCCGGGGCACCACGGCTGTCTCCCGCGTCGGCTAGGGGTATTCGGGGCGCGCCGCCCGCGGCCGCTATGGGTGCGGGACGCCCAACGTCCGTACGAGCTGTGCGAGTTCCTCCTGGAAGAGCTTCTCCGGCCTGGCTGTCTGCGTGTGCATATGGCCGTAGACCTCCAGGGACACCAGGCCGTGCAGGTGTCCCCAGATGCGCAGCGCGAGGGCGACGGCCGCGGGCGGCAGTTCCGGGAAGGCCGGGCGCACCTTGTCGAGAAGTCCGGTGTCGAAGTCGGACCACTCGAAGGCGCTGTCCTCGTAGAGGTGTTGGGCGTGGGGCCATGCGGCTGCCGCCAGAGCGGTGAGTCCGATGCAGACCCGGCGTGCGGCGTCCGGGGCGGCGCCTCCTTCGGGTGCGTGGTACCCGGGGACGGGGTCACCGTAGATGAGCCGGAATCCCTGGGGATTGGCCAGGGCCCAGCCGCGGAAGGCGTCGGCCCATGCCTGGATCCGGACGGCCGGATCCTGTGCGGGGGCGGCCTCCCAGGCGGCATCCACGGCGTCGGCCAGTGCGGTGTACACGTCGTTGATGAGGACCGTGACCAAGTCGTCCCGGGTCGCGAAGTAGCCATAGATGGCGTTGGCGGTCATCCCCATCTCGCGGGCGATGGCCCGAAGGGTGATGGCATCGGGTCCGCCGGAGGCCATCAACGCCAGTGCCACGGCCTTGATTTCAGCCGTTGTCTCGGCCCGCAGCCGCTCGCGTCTTCCCCTGCCGCCTGTCGCTGTCACGCGGTCACTCTACAGCGTCCTAATACTGGACTCTGTAAGAAAACTTCACGGCGTATAGTTTTCGCACGGCGTCACCATCGGGTGTCGTCCATGTCCGCATGCACAGGGGAGAGACATGCACATCGGAGTCATCGGAGCCACAGGGACCATCGGCAGCCGCGTCGTCGCGGAAGCCCTCCGCCGCGGGCACCACGTGAGGGCGTTCAGCCGCGATGCCTCGCAGGCGAAGACCGCGGAGCAGCGGGACGGCATCACCTGGGCGAGCCTCGACGTCCTGGACCCGGCGAGCATCGCCGGCGTCCTGCCCGGTCTCGACGTCCTGGTCAGCGGGTTCCAGCCGGGCAACGCCGCCAAGGACATCGCCGACACCGTGCGACGCTCGATCGCCGACCCCACGGTGTACGCCACCGCTGCGCGGGCCCTGCTGAAGGCTCTGGAGAGCCGCCCGCGGACCCGGCTGATCGTGATCGGCGGCGCCGGGAGTCTGGAGGACGCGCCGGGAGTGGTGCGCGCAGACTCCGACGAGCGACTGCACGCCGCCCTCGACCAACTCGGGCTGCCACGCGACTACGCGGCGGCGGTGCGCGGACACCGGGACGCCCTGAACGTCCTGCGCACATCGAACCGGCTGTGGACCTACTTCAGCCCGGCGGAGGAGATCGCCCCGGGTGAGCGCACAGGTCGCTTCAGGGTCGGCGGCGACCAGCCCGTCCTGGACGCCGAGGGCCGCAGCCGCATCTCGGTGGAGGACGCGGCTGTCGCCCTGGTCGACGAGGTGGAGCTGCCACGCTTCATTCAGCGCCGCTTCACCATCGGCTACTGAAAGCCGTCTTTCCTACGACGCCGACTGAGCGGTGGCGGCCCCGTCCCCGCCGTAGTACGCCGCGCGCATGAGCTCCTGCATGTCGTCGAGCATGGGCATGCGGGGGTTGGCGGGGGCGCACTGGTCCTCGTAGGCGTTGAGGGACTGTTGGGGGAGGGAGCCGAGGAAGGTGTGCTCGTCGACGCCGACGGCGTGGAACGACGGCTCGATGCCGACGGCTTCGCGGAGCCGCTCCACGGCGGTGGCGAGGGACTCGACGCCCTCGGCCGGTGTCGCGGCCGCCAGGCCCAGGCTGCGGGCGATGTCCTGGAAGCGCTCGGGGGCCCGGTAGTGCTCGTACTTGGGCCAGCCGGTGAGCTTGCCGGGGACGGTGCCGTTGTAGCGGATGACGTGCGGCAGCAGGACGGCGTTGGTGCGGCCGTGGGCGATGTGGAACGTGGCGCCGAGGGTGTGCGACATGGCGTGGACGATGCCGAGGAAGGCGTTGCCGAAGGCCATTCCGGCGATGGTACCCGCGTTGTGCACCTTCTCCTGGGCGTCGGGCCGGTTCGCACGGTCGGTCACGGCCGCTTCGAGGTTGTCGAACACGAGCCGGATCGCGTGCAGGGCGGGGCCGTCGGTGAAGTCGTTGGCGTACACGGAGACGTACGCCTCGATGGCGTGCGTGAGGGCGTCGAAGCCGCTGTCGGCAGCCAGGGCCGGCGGCAGGTCGCCGACGAGCATCGGGTCGACGATGGCCACGCTGGGCGTGAGGGCGTAGTCGGCCAGCGGGTACTTCTTGCCGGTCGCGGGATCGGAGATGACCGCGAACGGAGTGACCTCGGCGCCGGTACCCGAGGTGGTCGGGATGCACACCAGGCGGGCGCGCTCGCCGAGCACCGGGAAGCGGAAGGCCCGCTTGCGGATGTCGGAGAACTTGTGCCGCATGTCCGCGAAGTCGATGTCGGGCTGCTCGTACAGGAGCCACATCACCTTGGCGGCGTCCATCGGCGAGCCGCCGCCGAGCGCGATGATGACGTCCGGGCGGAACTCGCGCATCAGGGCGGCGCCGCGCTGGACGGAGTCGATGCTCGGCTCCGGCTCCACGTTGTCGATGACCTGGACGGTCACCGCTTCGTGACGCCGCTGCAGGACGCGGCCGATCCGGTCGACGAAGCCGAGGCGGGTCATGGTCGCGTCGGTGACGATGGTGACGCGGTGGACGTCCGGCATGGACGCCAGATAGCGGATGGACCCCGGCTCGAAATAGATCTTCGGCGGAACCTTGAACCACTGCAGGTTGTTGTGACGGCTGCTGACCCGCTTGATGTTCAGCAGGTTCGCGGCGGAGACGTTGTTGGACACCGAGGTGCTGCCCCAGGAACCGCAGCCCAGCGTCAGTGACGGCAGCAGACTGTTGTAGATGCCGCCGATGGCGCCCTGCGACGAGGGCGCGTTGACGATGATCCGTACCGTCTTCATGCGCGTGCCGTACGCCTCCGCGAGCGCGCTGTCGCCGGTGTGGATGACCGCGCTGTGCCCCTGCCCGTGGAAGGCGACCATGTCGGCTGCCAGGTCGAAGCCCTGTTGCCGGGAGCCGGCCCGCAGCACGGTGAGCACGGGGCACAGCTTCTCGCGGGTCAGCGGCTCGTCGGGACCGACCCGGCCCGCCTCGACGAGGATGATCGAGGTGTCGGCGGGCACGGTGAACCCGGCCTGCTCGGCTATCCACACCGGGCTCCGGCCGACGGCCGCGGCGTTCACCTTCGGTTCGCAGCCGCTGTTGGAGGCGTCCACGGGAAACAGGAACGCCTCCAGCTTCGCCTTCTCCTCGGCGCCGGCCAGATAGGCGTGCAGGGTGCGGAACTCGGCCAGCGCCGCGTCGTAGATCTCCGTGTCCAGGATGACGGCCTGCTCGGAGGCGCAGATCATGCCGTTGTCGAACGCCTTGGACAGGACGAGGTCATTGACCGCCCGGCGCAGATCGGCGCTCTTGTGGACGTAGGCGGGGACGTTGCCGGCACCGACGCCGAGCGCCGGCTTTCCCGCCGAGTAGGCCGCCTTGACCATGGCGTTGCCGCCGGTGGCGAGGATCAGCGAGACGCCCGGGTGCTCCATGAGGACGCGTGTCGCCTCGATCGACGGCGTCTCGATCCACTGCACACAGTGTTCGGGGGCGCCCGCGGCGACCGCGGCGTCGCGCACGACGCGAGCTGCCTCCGCACTGCACCGCTGGGCCGAGGGGTGGAAGGCGAAGACGATCGGGTTGCGGGTCTTCAGCGCCATCAGGGCCTTGAAGATCGTGGTGGAGGTGGGGTTGGTGACCGGGGTGACCGCGCACAGCACGCCGACCGGTTCGGCGATCTCGATGATGTCGTCGATGTCGTCGCGCGCGATGACCCCCACGGTCCGCATGCTGCCCATGCTGTGCGTGACGTGTTCGCACGCGAACAGGTTCTTG
Source organism: Streptomyces sp. R21 (assembly GCF_041051975.1). Taxonomy (GTDB): domain Bacteria; phylum Actinomycetota; class Actinomycetes; order Streptomycetales; family Streptomycetaceae; genus Streptomyces. The sequence continues at coordinate 9,729,310 of NZ_CP163435.1, forward strand.
GCGGCCTTGTCCTCGAAGACACCGCGGCCGGTCTCCTCCACGGCCAGCCGGGCCAGCCCGGTGTGCTGGTCCAGGGCGGCGACCGAGGCCTTCTTGACGATGTGGTCGATCCGCTCCTGCGTGAGGTCCTCGTAGTCGGCCAGCGCCTTCAGCCCGCCGGCGACCAACCGGTCCACGGCGATGGCGGTGTCCGACGGTGCGCCTTCTTGGGCGGCGGAACGGGTCCGGGCGTCGTGTCGGGTCATTGCGGTCATGCCTCCGTGGTCGGGATCGGCGCGGCGAGCGCGGGCGGGGAGCGGCACCCTGAGGGAGGGGTGCCGCTCCCCACCACCACCGTCTCCCGCGCCCGTTGCGCTCACCCAGGTACCGACGGTCCCGAACAGGGCCTGTCCGGCCTCGCCCGAAGGGGGCCGAACGGGACCGGTGAACAGGGACCACCGGACTCGCGGTCGCGTCACCGCGAGGCAGTGGTCACCGTTCCGGGAGCCACGGGTGCTGGACCCTGTGGGACGGGTGCTTCGCGGGCGCGTGGATGTCGTCGACGCGGTAGGTCAGGCTGTTCATCACGCCCACCACCCCGTCCACCCGCCAGGTCAGCTGGATCGCGCGCGGGATGTCGCTGCGGTGTTCCAGCCGCCCCTCCAGCGTGACCATCCCCTCGTGGACCGTCACGAAGACGGTGCGGGGTGGCAAGTCCATGGCACGGGTGACGACTTCGTCGAGGACGTCCTGCCGGATCTCGTCGTCCGTCCGCAGGAAGACCCGCAGCAGGTCGTGCCGCGTGGCGATGCCGATCAGCCGGTCCTCCTCGTCCACCACCACAAGCCGCTCGATGTGATGACGCTCCATCACCCGCGCCGCGTCCGCGATGCGTTGCTCCGGATGCACGGTGACGGCCGGCGTCGACATCAGCTGCCCCGCGGTCGTCGCGCGAGCCTTGACGGCCGCTCCGCGCGTGGTGCGCCGCAGCGCCGGCATGCGCAGCCGGTGCCCGGCGTCCCGCTCGGCACGGGCCGCCTGTCCACGGATCAGGTCGGACTCCGAGATGACCCCCACAACCTTGTCGTCGTGGTCGACCACGGGCAGTCCGCTGATGCGGTGCCCGTCCATGAGCCGGGCCACTTCCTTGAACGACATCTCCCGGCGCGCTTCGACGACGTCACCTGTCATCACCTCGCCGACGGTGCGAGTCCTCACGGCGTCCACCTCCTCCACTGGGGCGAGAGCGCGGAGTCCTGCTCCCACGCCTGCGGGTCGCCTCCCCGAGGGGAGGCGGACCCCGATGCCCCTTCAGCCTCGCTCCCTGAACCCCCGGCGGGGGAGGGGCCGACCTTCCCCCGACCAGGGCCGAAGTGCCTTCCGTTCCCGGCCGCCGGGCCGAACGTCCCTTCGATCGTCCCCGTACGGCCCCTGCCCGACCGGAAGGCGGGCCCGCAGGCTGACAGCGCACACCAGACATCCACCGGGAGGGCGGCAAGCCATGAGCGTGCGCGTGGGAATCAACGGCTTCGGGCGCATCGGACGCAACTACCTGCGCAGCGCGCTGGAGCGCGCGGAGACCAGGACCGGCACGGCCATCGAGGTGATCGCGGTCAACGACGTCACCTCACCTGAGGCGCTGGCCCATCTCCTCACGTACGACTCGACCTACGGGCGGCTACGCCGCACCGTCGAGCACGACGACACCTCTCTCACGGTGGACGGCCATCGCATCGTGGTCACCGCCGAGCGCGACCCCGCGGCGCTGTCCTGGGGCGAACACGGCGTGGACGTGGTGATCGAGTCGACCGGCCGCTTCCGCACCCGCGCGGACGCCGGACGGCATCTGGCGGCGGGCGCCCGCAAGGTGCTCCTGTCCGTGCCGGGCAAGGACGTCGACGCCACGCTCGTCATGGGCGTCAACGAGGGCACGTACGACCCGGACCATCACCACGTGGTGTCCAACGCGTCGTGCACGACCAACTGCGTCGCGCCGATGGTGAAGGTACTCGACGAGCACTTCGGCCTCGTCAAGGGACTGATGACCACCATCCATGGCTACACCAATGACCAGGTGGTCCTCGACGGCCCGCACAAGGACCCGCGCCGTGGCCGTACCGCCGCCGTCAACATCATCCCGACCAGCACCGGAGCCGCCCGTGCGGTCGGCCTCGTGCTGCCCGAGCTGGCGGGCACGCTGGACGGCATCGCCGTGCGCGTTCCGGTCGAGGACGGCTCCCTGACCGACCTGAGCGTGGTGCTCGAACGGCCCGTGACCGCCGACGAGGTCAACGCCGCGTTCCGCGAGGCGGCCGACGGGCCGCTGAAGGGAATCCTGCGGGTGTCCGACGCCCCGATCGTCTCCCGGGACATCGTCGGCGACCCCGCCTCCTGCGTCCTGGACGCACCGCTGACCCAGGCGCACGGCGACCTGGTGAAGGTCTTCGGCTGGTACGACAACGAGTGGGGCTACACCAACCGGCTCCTCGACCTCACCGAATACGTCGCCGCCCGACTCCCCCGGAAGTGAGCGGGGGCCCCGCGCACGAAGGACGGGCCGTCGGCGTCACTCCGCCGCCCCCGACATGCGCAGGGCGAGCTGCTGCAGGAGGTCGGCCGTGGTGATGTCGGTGCGTCCCGCGTCGTGCACCTCGGAGAGCTCGGAGAAGAGGAAGGCGAAGGCGCCCACGAGCGAGATGGTCGCGGGCAGGTAGGCGTCCGCGACCGCCTGACCCGCCTCCGCGGGGCCCGCGTCACCGGGCACCTCGACCCGGGGGAAGACCTCCGTGACGAGCGCGCCGAGCTGGGTCTCGCCCGGGTCGACTGCGGCGCTCTCGTCCAGGGCGATCCTGCGTGCCATCGCGTTGGTCTCGGTGAGCACGGCGATGGCGCGCAGGATGATCTCCGTCTGTTCCATGCGGAGAGCCTAGATGTGCCGGAACCGCTTGTGGACAGGGGAGTCGTCATTCCCGGGTTCGACGCCGAACAGACACGTCCTGACACCGGCGCGGCCGGGATGGTAGAAGCGATCATGACCAACTTCCGAAGTTCCTCCCCCTCTTCCCCTCAGGCGGGCCTGCGATGACCGCGGGCATCGACACCCCCGACAGCCGCGGCCGTACCGGACTCGACCGCACCGGCCTGGACCTCACCGGGAACGCGCGGGTGAAGGTGCGGGACGTGAAGCTGCTGTCCTGCTACTGGTACGTCGAACGCACCACTACCTTCGACTTCCAGCACGCCGACGGCACCTGGAGCACTCAGCAGCGCGAGACGCACGACCGCGGCAACGGGGCCACGCTCCTGCTGTACGACGCCGAGCGCGAAACCGTGCTGCTCACACGGCAGTTCCGCTATCCCGTGTACGTCAACGGACACCCGGACGGCATGCTGATCGAGACGCCGGGCGGGCTCCTCGACGAGGAGGACGAGCATCCCGAGGTCGCCGTACGCCGCGAGGTCGTGGAGGAGACTGGGCACACCATCGGCGCGATCGAGCATGTCTTCGACGTCTACATGAGCCCCGGTTCGGTCACCGAGCGGGTGAGTTTCTACGCCGCCTCGTACGGCCCCTCGACCCGCACGCACGAGGGCGGGGGACTGGACGAGGAGGGCGAGGACATCGAACTGGTCGAACTGCCCTTCCGCCGGGCCCTGGAGATGATCCGCTCCGGTGAGATCGCCGACGCGAAGACCATCATGCTGCTGCAATGGGCAGCCCTGGAGGGGCCGTTCGCCTCGTGAGGGCCCCGGTGTCCCTCCTGTTCACGGGCCTTGACTTGCAGTGCACTCCAAGACGCAGACTCCGTTCCGGGCCCGCGGAAAGCGGTCCCGAACCGGAGGGGACACCATGAAGTACCGCACCATAGGCACCGATCCGACGACCCGCCGCGAGGTGAGCGTGCTCGCCCTGGGGGCGATGCTGTTCGGTTCGATGACGGACGAGAAGACGTCCTTCGCCGTGCTGGACCGCTATGTCGAGGCCGGTGGGAACTTCATCGACACCTCCGACAACTACGCGTTCTGGGTGGACGGCAGCCAGGGCGGGCACAGCGAGAAGTTGCTCGGCCGCTGGCTGCGCAGCCGCGGCATCGGCAACGAGGTCGTCGTCGCCACCAAGCTCGGCGCCCGCCCGCTGGCTCCCGGCACCAGCTACACCGACAACCCGGAGGGGCTCTCGGCGAAGGTGATCCGCGAGGCGGCCGAACGCAGTCGGGAGCGGCTCGGCGTGGAGCGGCTGGATCTGCTGTACGCGCACATCGAGGATTCGACCGTGCCGTTGCAGGAAACCGTCGAGGGCTTCGCCGAGCTGGTCGCGGAGGGCACCGTGGGCCTGCTCGGAGCGAGCAACCACGCCGTCTGGCGGGTGGAGCGGGCCCGCGCCGTGGCCGCCGCGGCCGGTCTGCCCGGCTACGAGATCCTCCAGTACCAGCACAGCCATCTGCGGCCCCGCACCGACATTCCGACCGAGCTCTTCCCGGACGGCAGCCTCGGCGGAGCCTCGGGAGAACTGCTCGGCTATCTGCGTGCCGAGCCCGCCCTGACCCTTGTCGCGTACTCGCCGCTGCTCGGCGGCGCCTACGCCCGCCAGGACAAGCCGCTCGCGCCCGACTACGACCACCCGGGCACCCCGGCCCGCCTCGCCGTCCTGCGGGACGTGGCCGAGGAGACGGGCGCGAGCGTCAACCAGGTGGTGCTCGCCTGGCAGATCGGCGGCGAGCTTCCGGTGATCCCGCTGGCCGGCGCGTCCTCGGTGGCCCAGCTGGAGGAGAACCTGGCCGCGGTGGAGCTGGAACTGACACCGGACCAGCGGGCACGGCTGGACGCGGCCCACTGAGCACACATCTGCCGACGCCGTCGGCGAAGGCGAGTCAGTGGTGGTGGCCGCGTCGGCCGAGGGTCTCCACGGGGGGCGCGCCGGGGCGGGTCCACTGCGGCACGGGGCGGCTGGTCGGACCCCAGGTGGCGTTCCCGTCCGCGTCCGAACGCCAGGACCAGCATGCGGCGAGCCCCTCGGGCCAGCCCTTGGGGTTGTCCTCCCATGCCTCACCACGGCCGTAGGGCGTCATGTCGAGCAGGCCGAGGGAGCCATTGGCCCGCTCGTTGCCGCGGCCGGTCGTGGAGTAGGTGAGGAACACACGGTCGCCGTCGCGCAGGAAGGAGGTGAGGTAACCCATGCTGCCGCCGGCCGGCCCGTCCACGTCGCGCACCGAGTACCAGGGCTGGGTGTAGCCCATGAACTCGACATAGGGGGCCACCTCGTCCCACGCGCCCGTCGTCAGCACGGCGAACGAGACGCCGCGGGCGTTGAGGTAGACCGCATCGTCGATGTGCCAGGCCGTGGTGGTGCAGCCCTCGCACTGGCCCTGGTGCGGCGTGCCGTCGTACCACATGTGCTTGTAGACCACGAGCTCGTCGCGACCCTGGAACAGGTCGAGGAACGGGACCGGACCGTCGGGTCCGACGACCTCCACCGTCCCGTCGAACTCCACCATCGGCAGTCGGCGGCGGGCCGCGGCGATGGCGTCGCCCTCGTGGGTGTGGGCCTTCTCGCGGATCAGCAGCTCGTCGCGGGCGGCCTGCCAGGTGGCCAGGTCGACGAGGGGCGGGCGGCCGGGCTGCGCGGGGGCCGGGTCGTGCGGCGTGGTCGTCATGTGTCCTCCGAGGTGTCTCGTGCCGGGCAGCGTCGTACGACGTTCTGTGACCGTCACCAGAACAGACTCGCGCCCCGGCCGGAACTCATCGCAGCAAGGGCACCCGTCTTCGGCCGATGGGGCGATCGCCGCATGCCGCCCGGTCCCGCGGATGCGACGGGACCGGCCGGGGGCGACGATGGAGATGGCAGCCGTGAGCGATCACCCCTGGGGGCTCGGAGGTGCGCCATGCCTGTTCACAAGGTCCGACCCGACATCAGCGTGTTGAGCGACAGCCTCGCAGTGCCCGGGATCGGGCACGTTCCCGTGAACGCGTTTGTCCTGCACGCCGACCAGCCCGTCGTCGTGGACACCGGTCTCGGGCTGCCCGACCGGAACTTCCTGGAGACGCTCGCCTCGGTGCTCGACCCCGCCGATGTGCGGTGGATCTGGCTCACCCACCCGGACCGCGACCACACCGGCGGCATCTTCGAGCTGCTCGCCGCGGCTCCCCGGGCACGGCTCGTGACCACGTTCCTGGCCGCCGGGATCATGTCCTGCGAGCGGCCGCTGCCGATGGACCGGCTCTACCTGCTCAATCCCGGGCAGTCACTGGACGTCGGCGACCGCACGCTCACCGGGTTCCGGCCGCCGCTGTTCGACAACCCGGCGACGGTCGGCTTCTTCGACGACCGGTCCGGCGTCTGCTTCAGCTCCGACTGCTTCGGCGGGCCACTGGCCACCCCGGAACTGGCGCAGGCCACCGACGTCCGCGAGATCGGCGCCGACGATCTGCGCACCGCCCAGCTGCTGTGGGCGAGCGTGGACAGCCCGTGGGTGCAGAACGTCGACGAGCAGCTGTTCCTCGGAACGTTCCAGCCCCTGCGGGACAGGGAACCGGAGCTGATCCTCTCCACGCATCTGCCGCCGGCCCCGGGAATCACCGGACGGATGATCGACACCCTGGGTTCGGCCGCCGGTGCGTCGCCCTTCGTCGGGCCCGACCAGGCGGCGCTGGAGCAGATGCTGGCCGGCTTCGAGCCGTCCGCCGGGCCGCCCCAGCCGGCGCACGCGTGAACCCTTCAGTGGCCAGAGATCAATGGCCAGGGATTAGTGGCCAGGTATCAGTGGCCCGGGCTGTCGGCCTCGCGGGCGGAGGCGGCCACCAGCGCGGACAGCAGGCCCGGGAAGCGGTCCTCCATCTCGTCCGCGCGCAGCGCGTTCAGCTTGGTGGTCCCCACGTAGTACTGGCGGATCACTCCCGCGTCGCGCAGCACGTTGAAGTGGTGGGTCGACGTCGAGCGCGACACCGGCACGTCGAACGTGCCGCAGCTGAGGTCCTGCCCCGTCCGGGCAAGCTGGCACACCACCTGGCGCCGCACCGGATCCGACAGCGCTTCCAGCACCTGCTGCAAGGAGACGTCCGCCATCGCGGGGTGCTCCACACTCCGTGGGGTCGTACGGGGGCGGACCACGGCAACTCCCTGGGGCGACATCAACGCGACCAGGCCATAGTACGACCGTCATCGAACAAGTCCGTACGTCTGCCGTGGGTCTGTCCCCGGTCCGAGGCCAAGAGGGTCAGCTCCGGCGCGGCACGGTGAAGTAGCTGTCCCCGGAGGAGGCATAGCCGCCGAGGCTGAAGGTCAGCAGGGTGCCGTACCGGGACCGTGCGGCCGCCACGCTCATCGGGGCTTTCGGCGTGGTCGAGCAGCGCTCGTAGATTCCGCCGGACCCGGCCGGAGGGCACGCGATGGGCTCCTCGACCAGGTTCGGGAGCGGCATGTCCGGCCGGTCCCAGTCGATATCCAGCCCCGGCGCTTCGAGCGTCGGTGCGGGCATCAGGCTGCCGTCCTTGTACCGGCCGTGATGACGGTGGTAGTCGAGCGCGTAGCTCACGGTGCCGCCCGCATACGGCATGTCCCGCCCCTTCTCCTGCGGCCCCCAGGGCTGGATACGGGCCGCGCGGATCCGGGGCAGTACGTCGGTGATGTCTCCTCGGACGCCGAAGTAGGCGACGGCTCGCATGTCACACCTGAGGGCATTCGGAGACTGGTTGTTCTCGAAGACCGAGCCGTCATAGGGCCTGCCGCAGGAGTCGCTGAAGCGCGTGAGCACGTGCTCCAGGCCCTCGACGGCGGTGAGGTGCTTGATCAGGGCGCGCATCTTCTTTTCCTCCACCGCCCTGCGGGCCTGTGCTGCGGGCGACGTGGCCTGCTTCCGCAACTCCTTCTCCGACGGCTCGCGGGAGCACGCCGTGGTCAGCCCCACCAGCGCGAACGCCAGCAACAGTCCGCCCGCCCGGGCGTACCGCCCGCGGCCTCGGCGCCGCTGGGCCGCCATGTTCTCCTTCATCCTCCGCACCTCCGCCCCCACCTTCATCCAGGTCGGGGCCGGCCACATGAGTGCGCGTACTCAGATTCCGCCCCGCGACCGGCGGTGCCGCCTTCAGAGGGAGCCGGGGTCGCCGTCGCCGCCGCTCCTCTCGGCCTGAAGCCGGTTCACCGTCGTCCGCACGGGGCCTCGCTCGCCTGCCCCTTTCCCGGCATTTACAGGGGCGCGGCTGCGCTCTGCGTGGCCGGGCGCCAAGGTGCTCAGCCCCAGGATCGCCAGCCCGCAACCGGCGATGATCCACCAGGGTGCCGGACGTGCCCCGGCCGCCAGCGCGGCGCCGATCACCGCGATGCCGAGCGAGGTGCCGACCTGGCGGCTGGTCGCGGCGACCGCGGAGGCCACCCCGGCCTGGGCGGGCGGCAGGCCGGAGACGGCCGTGGTGGTGATGGGCGCGTTGACGAAGCCGAAGCCCAGGCCGAACAGGGCGTAATCGATCGACAGGAGGACGAACGAGGGGTGGGTCGAGCGGGTGGCGGCCACGGCCAGCACGCCGCTCGCGGTGATGGCCGACCCGGCGAGCAGCAGCGGGATGCGCGGGCCCCGGCTGCCGACGATCCGGCCGGACAACGGCGGGCACACCAGCGACAGCACCGCCATCGGCAGGAGATGCAGCCCGGTGTTTAGGGCGCTCAGCCCCAACTCCTGTTGGAGGTAGAGGGTGTTGGCGAACAGGAAGCCACCGAGTGCGGCGAAGGCGAAGACCGCTGACGTGACCGCCGCACTGAACGGCGCGTTGCGGAAGAGCCGCGGCTCGATGAGCGGTTCGGTGCGCCGGTTCTCGTAGGGGATGAAGACGGCCAGCGCGCTCGCCGAGGCGATCAGGCAGAGCACGATCGGCGGCGAGGTCCAGCCCTTGTCCGGCGCCTCGATGACGGCGTACGTCAGCGTGCCGAGAAGCACGATCACCAGCACCTGTCCGACCGGGTCGACCCGGCGGGCCCGCGGCGCACGCGACTCGGGGACGTACAGCGCGGTCAGGAGCACCGCGGCCAGACCGATCGGCACGTTCAGCCAGAACACCGAACGCCACCCCGCCGATTCGACCAGTACGCCGCCGAGGACCGGCCCGGCCGCCATGCTGAGGCCGACGACCCCGCCCCAGACGCCGATGGCGCGTGCCCGCTGCCGGGGCTCACGGAAGGTGTTGGCGAGGATGGCCATGGCGACCGGGGTGAGCATGCTGCCGCCGATGGCCTGCACCATGCGGAACGCCACCAGCCACCCCGCTGTCGGCGCCAGGCTGCACAGCGCGGACGCACCGGTGAACAGCACCAGGCCGAGTTGGAAGATCCGGCGCCGTCCCACGCGGTCGGCCGTGGAGCCGGCCAGCGTCAGCAGTGAGGCGAGCACGATGGTGTACGCGTCCAGCGTCCATTGCAGGCCGGCGACCGAGGTGTTCAGGTCGTCCTGCATCGTGGGCAGGGCGACGTTGAGGATGGTGATGTCGAGGCTGACCAGCAGCACACTCAGGCAGCAGACGGCCAGCACCAGGGTCGGCGACCGACGCCCGAGAGCCGCCTGCTCCGAGGTCACTGGACGCTCCGGTCGGCGGCCTGGGAGTCGGCGAAGTCCCAGAGCACGGGCAGAAGTTGCTCGGGGGTCTCGACCTGGGGCATGTGGCCGGTCGCGTGCAGCAGCTCGAAGCGGGCGTCCGGGATGGCCCCCGCGAAGGCCCGGCCGTAGTCGGCGTCGACGACCTGATCGCTCTCGCCCCAGGCGACCAGCGTCGGCAGCGTGACCTTGGCCAGGCGCTCGTTGAGCGTGGGGTCCGCCATGGCGTGCGGACCCGAATAGACCTCCAGCGCCGCCCGGTTGGCGGCCATGACCGCGCGCTGCGCCTCGGTGAGGGCGCTCGGGTCGAAGTGGAACTTCGAGATGTCGTGGAAGGCGAGGCGGGCCAGTTCGGGGGGCGTCAGGGGGAAGGTGTCGGCGACGGGGTGGCCGGGGACCTGGACGCCGACGCCATTGACGACGGTGACGCTGCTGATCCGGTCGCTGCCGAGGGCGGCCAGCTCGGCGGCGATCCAGCCGCCTATGGAGTTGCCGACGACGGCGACGTCGGTCAGGTCGAGTTCGTCGAGCAGTCGCACATAGACCTGGGCGAGGGTGGGGACATCGGTCAGCCAGTCGGGTCGGGCGGTGCCGCCGAAGCCGGGGTGGAAGGGGGTGAACACCCTGGCCGGCCGCTGCTCGGCGAGCAGCCCGGCGAACGGCGTGACCGTCTGCGGGCCGCCACCACCGTGCAGGAGCAGGAAGGGGCGCCCCTGGCGGCCCCGGAGCTCCACGGTGACGTCGAGGTCGCCCTGGTCGAGGGTGAGGGTGTGCGTGGTGCTGGTCATCGGGGTGTCCTCAAGTGATCGGTGCTGAAGGGAAGTCGGCCGGTCGTTACGCGAAGTCGGTGGCGGGGACGGTGGCGTAACGGCTCATCACCTCGACCGTCGAATCGGGGGTCAGCGCCTGGCCGCCCGCGATCATGTCCCGCAGATCGCGGAAGTACTGCACATACAGGTCGGGTGTGAAGGTGTTGAGCATGACCGCGGGCTCGTCGCCGAGGTTGGCGAAGGTGTGCGGGGCGCCGGGCGGGATCATCGCGAGCGTGCCGGCCGGGGCGGCGTGGGTGGTCTCGCCGATGGTGAAGTGGACGGTGCCGGAGACGACGTAGAACCCCTCGTCGTGCTGGGCGTGACGATGCTGCGGTGGGCCGGCGGTGTGCGGGGCGAGGGTGATCTCGCCGATCCCGAGCCGATGTCCCGTGGTGCTGCCGTCTTCGAGGATGCGCATCCGCACCGGGCCCAGTTGGATCGCCTCGCCGTCGTCCGGGCCGACCAGGGATACCTCGTTCATCGACATCTCCTCGACGCCTTCGTGAGAGCTGACTCTCATGAGAGTAGGGAGGTGGGTCTCGTTATGCAAGTGAACTCTCATAAAGAGAGGGCGGTGCTAAGATGAGGGCTGGTCAACAGGAGGAGGGGCGAACGGTGGCAACGCAGGTGGACAGCGGGCGCAGCAATCAGAAGAAGCGCACCCGTGCGGCGATCGTCGAAGCCGCCCGTGAACTCGTCGAGACGGGCGCCGAGGTCACCATGCCCGCCGTCGCTCGCGCGGCCCTGGTGTCCGAAGCGACCGCCTACCGCTACTTCCAGGATCTGCCGTCACTCATCAGTGAGGCGCTGGCCGGTGCCTGGCCGCCGCCCGCCGAGGCTCTGCGCCCCGTCGCGGACTCCGGCGATCCCGTCGAACGCGTCGCCTACGCCTGCGAGTTCCTGCTGCGAGGCATCCTGGCCCGCCAGGGGTCCGTGCGCGCCATGATCGCGGCCACCGTCACCCGGCCCGAGACGGTGAGCGAGCGGCCCGGCATCCGGTTCGGGCTGATCGACTACGCGCTGGCGCCCCTGCAGGACACCTTGGGGGCGACGGACCCGGAAGCGTTCGCCCAGCTCAAGCGGGACCTCGCCGTGGTCGTCGGCGCAGAGGCCCTCTTCACCCTCACCGACCTGTGCGGGCTCGGGCCCGACGACGCGGTCACCAGCGCCGTACGGACCGCGAAGACACTCACCGCGGCCGCGCTCCACTGAGTCCGCACGCGGCGCGTCCCGCGCTCAGTGGTGCGGGTGAGGTGCGGCGCGGAGCGTCGTCAGCAACAGCGCGATGTCGTCGGGGCGTTCGGTGGCCTGGCGGGCCTCTTGGGTGAGCAGATTGGCGGCGGAGCTCAGCGAACGACTGCCCGCCTGCGTGTCGGGGGTGCCCGCGCGGGCCAGGGTGGCGCGGAGGGCTTCGACGCCCTCGTCGATGTCCTGGCCCGGCCGCTCGACGAGGCCGTCCGTGTACAGGGCCAGGACCGCCTCGGGTTCCAGGCGCAGCTCCACCACCGGGTACCGGGCCTGCGGATCCACGCCGAGCACCACTCCGCCGGGCACATCGAGGACTTCGGTGCGGCCGTCGGGATGGCGCAGCAGAGGCTGCGGATGGCCCGCCCGGGCGACATGGGCGACGCCGGTGAGCGGGTCCAGGCGGACGTAGCAGCAACTGGCGAACTGGCCCGGATCGAGGTCGATGAGCAGCCGGTTGGTGCCGCTCATCACCTCGTCCGGCGTATGGTCGCCGAGCGCGAACGCCCTTACGGCGCTGCGCAGTTGCCCCATCGTGGCCGCCGCCTGGACCCCGTGCCCCTGTACGTCGCCGATGACCAGGGCCAGCCCGTCGCCGGCCTCGACGACGTCGTACCAGTCGCCGCCCACGTCGAGCCCCAGCGTGCCGGGCAGATAACGCCCGGCCGTCTCGACCCGCGGGTGCGCCGACAGCCGGTGGGGGAGCAGGGCCTCCTGGAGGCCGCGGGCGAGGGCGGCTTCGTCGTCGTAGCGCCGGGCTCTCTCCAGGGCCTGGGCGATCAGCCCCGCCAGAGCGGTGAGTACCGTGCGCTCCTCGGTGCTGAAGTCGTGCGGACGGTCGAAGCCGAGGATGCAGGAGCCGACCGGCCGGCCGGAGGCGATCAGGGGCAGGAAGGCGCGGGCTCCCTCGGCGGCGTCCAGCGCGATGCCGGGATACGCGGCCGCGAGCTGGCTCATCGACTCGAAGAAGAGCGGGCGGCCGCCGGTGAGCGTCTCGACACCGGGCAGCCGGACGTCCAGCCCCACCCCGTCGAAGGGCGCGAGGAAGCCCTGAGGGAAGCCGGTCTCCCACGCCAGGTACAGGTGCCGCTCCTGGAGCAGATAGATCGCGAGCCGGCGTCCGCCGAACGCGGGCAGCAGCTCCCGCATCACCACTTCCGACACCTGCCGGGCCGTCATGGCCTCGGTCAGCGCTATGGCGAGGACGATCGGCCGGTACAGCGGAGCGGACGCGGTGACCCCGGCCGCCGGATCGTCGACGCCGACCGGGCCGGGCCAGGGCGCCGGCGCGTCCAGCACCGAGCCCTCCGCCGTATCCGCGACCCGCCCCATCGGCACCACCTTGCAGGTCAGGATCTCGGGGCCGGGATAGACGGACAGGGCCAGCAGAGCGCCGCCGTGCCCCGGCGGAGGCGGATCTCCGTCCCCGCCCGGACGTCTGACCTGGAAGTGCACCGGCTCCGGGGAGAACATCGCGCCCCGCAGATGGTCCTCGTACGTGGGCCGGTCCAGCCAGGGCAGCGCCGTCAGCAGGGGCCGTCCCACCATGTCGGCCGCCGGGCGGCCGAGGAGTTCGGCGGCGCGCGGGTTGACGTAGGTGACGAGCCCGCGCCGGTCGAAGGCGAACAGGCCCTCCGGCAGCAGGTCCGCCGCCCTGTCCGCCGCCGGGCCAGGGCCCGGATCGACGACGACACCGCTCACCCGGTGCACCGCGGCAGGCACGACGGAGGACGCGTCGGCGGTCCACAGCTCCAGCAGACGCAGGCCGCCGTCGGGGGTGCGCACCGACAGCGGGTGGGGCGGCGGGTGCCCGGCGGCCGTGTCGCGCAGCGCGGCCAGCAGGAGGTGCGCGTCTTCGGGGCACACCGCGTCGGCGAGCGCCTCGGGCGTTGCCGGGAAGCCCTCGGGCGCGATGCCCAGCAGGGCCCACAGCGCCTCGTCCGCGGTCACGGTGGCGGCGGCCGGATCCCACGTGAACCGCCCGATGTGCCCGGGAGGCCGACCGGCGACCGGTGGCCGTACGCACACCGGTTCCGCGTCCCAGACCACCGGGGGACCGTTCTCCTCCAGCTTCTGCAGGGCCGCGCCCAGCCCCTTGGCCACCGCCGTCATCCGGTCACGGTCGGGCAGGACCTTGGTGGCGTCCGCGACCGGCGGGCACAGCACCGTCAGGACGCCGTAGGACGTCGACGCCCCTACGACGGGGACGTACACCGAGCCGAACTGGAAGGGCAGTCCGGCCGCGAGCTGCGGGTAGCGGCGCATCGTCTCCGTGGCGTCGGCGAGCAGGACCTCCGTGCCGAGCCGGTGGGCGTCGGCGACGGGGAACGGCCGGTCCTTGTGCATACGCCACCACGGGCGGAACAGCGGACCGGGCAGTCCGGCCAGGACCGCCAGCTTCAGCATGCTGGGCGTGCTCGAGCGCAGATACACCCCTCCCGCGAAGCCGCGTGCGGCGCGGATGGCGTCCGTCACGGCGTCGGTGAGCAGGGTGGCCAGGCCTTCCGGCGCCTGACCCGCACGCTCGGCGCTCCCAGTCATCGGTCTGTCCTCGTCCGCTCGCCGCCAGGCGGGTACCACAGCAAGAATGCGCCTCCCAGGGCCTGCCGCGCACCTCGACGTCTCAGAACGGGCAACTGAACCGGCACCCGAACCAGGACTGTGCCCGGGACGGCGTCCGCGGTCCGGGGCTCGCCCGTCCCATCCACCAGATGCATGATCGTGACACCCCCGTACACCTCACCGCGTGCGGTGGCCGTCCCGTGCTCGATCCGGTCGACTCCGCACTCAGCGCGAAAGATACCGGTGTTCGCCGCCCTGCGACCGGAAGGTGCCGGGGGCTTCACAGCGACAGGTCACATTTTCTTCTGGTGCTCTCAGGTGCGCTGCCCGGAGTCGAGTGCCAAGGCTGCGGCGGCCGCCACGGTGTCGGCCACGGCGGCGAGCGCGGGGAAGTCGAGCTTCCACTGCTGCCAGAAAAGCGGAACGGCGACGATCCGGTCCGCGTCGAGGCGGACGAGCCGCCCGGCCCGCAGCAGGGGAGCGGCCTGGACCTCGGGCACCAGTCCCCAGCCCATCCCGGCGGCCACGGCATCGACGTACCCTTCCGAGGTGGGCACGTAGTGCCGCAGCGCGCTCGCGCGGTGGCCACGCCGGAGGGTGCGCACGAACCGGTCCTGGAGCTCGTCGTGGCGGTCGAAGGCGACCACCGGTGCGTCGGCGATCACCTCGCGCAGCGGCGTGGCCAGACCGCAGAGCCACTTCTCGGCGAAGCCCGGGCTCGCCACGGGGAGATAGCGCATACGGCCGAGGGGGCGCACGGAACACCCCGTCACCGGGTCCGGCGACGAGGTCACCGCCGCCATCACCAGGCCCTCGCGCAGCAGGGCGGCCGTCCGGCCCTCGTCCTCGCGGAGCAGCTCGAACGACAGGCGCAGCTCCTGCGGCACGCGCGTGAGCGCCGGCAGGAACCAGGTGGCCAGCGAGTCGGAGTTCACCGCGATCGACAGGCGCGTCGGCTCTCCGGAGCCGGTCATGCCCAGTTCGTCGTGGGCGTCGCGCTCCAGCCGCGCCAGCTGGCGCGCGAAGCGCACGACGATCTCGCCGGACTCGGTCGGACGCACCGGCTTCGTCCGCATCAGCAGCACCCGGCCCGTGCGCTGCTCAAGGGCCTTGACGCGCTGGCTGACCGCCGAGGGGGTCACATGCAGAGCGCCGGCCGCCGCGTCGAAGGTGCCCTCGTCGACCACCGCGAGCAGGGTGCGGACCTGGTCGAGGGGGAGTTCCGTCATCACGAGCGCTAATGATACGTAAGAATCTTTAGCTGTACTCTTGATCGTTCGCTCCCTAGCGTCGACGTCGTGACCAACGCACTGACCGCCGCGGCCGCCGGATTCGGCACCGGCCTCTCGCTCATCGTCGCCATCGGCGCCCAGAACGCCTTCGTCCTGCGCCAGGGCATCCGCCGCGACGCCGTGCTCGCCGTCGTCGCGATCTGCGCACTGTCGGACGCGGTGCTCATCGCGCTCGGCGTGGGCGGTGTCGGCGCGGTGGTCGTGGCCTGGCCGTCGGCGCTCACAGCGGTCGGCCTGGTCGGCGGCGCCTTCCTCCTCGTCTACGGCTTCCTGGCCGCACGCCGGGCGCTGCGCCCCTCGGCCCTGCAGGCGGCGGACGTGCCGACGGGCTCGCTGCGCCGTGCCGTACTCACCTGCCTGGCGCTGACCTGGCTCAACCCGCACGTCTACCTCGACACCGTCTTCCTGCTCGGCTCGATCGCTGCCGACCGCGGCCCGCTGCGCTGGACGTTCGGCCTCGGCGCCGTGCTCGCCAGTGTCTGCTGGTTCGCGGCACTGGGCTTCGGCGCCCGGCTGCTCAGCCGCTTCCTGGCCCGCCCGTCGTCGTGGCGCGTGCTGGACGGCCTCGTCGCCGCGACGATGATCACGATGGGTGCGCTGCTGGTCGCCGGGGCCTGAGGCCGTACGCCTCGCTGAACACACCGGTCTGCTCTGCGCACACCTGACCGCCCGGACACCCGACCGAGGACCGCCCTAGCCGTATCGGCGATAGTGAACCCTGCGACCGAAGGATGTAACGAGCAACCAGGAAGCCCGTGGACACGAGCGAGAGCAGCACCGACAACAGCGCCGAACCCGACGGCAGGCCGGCCGCACCGCCGCGCCCGGCCCGCAGCGGATGGCGCCGCTGGGCGATGGACACCCGGCCGCTGCGCCGGCCGGCCTACCGCCGCCTGTGGTCCTCGACCGTCGTCACGGTCGTCGGCAGCCAGCTCACCGCCGTCGCCGTGCCCAAGCAGATCTACGACATCACCGGCTCCTCCGCCTGGGTCGGCTACGCCAGCCTCGCCGGACTGCTGCCGCTCGTGGTCTTCGCCCTGTGGGGCGGGGCGATCGCCGACCACATGGACCGGCGCAAGCTCCTCCTCATCACCAACAGCGGCATCGCCGTCACCTCCCTGCTGTTCTGGGCACAAGCCGTCACCGGACTCGACTCGGTCCTGGTCCTCATGACGCTGCTCGCCCTCCAGCAGGCGTTCTTCGGCCTCAACGCACCGGCACGCAACGCCTCCATCGCCCGCCTGGTCCCCGCCGACGAACTGGCCGCGGCCAACGCGCTCGGCTCCACCGTCATGCAGACCGGGCTCGTGGTCGGTCCTCTCCTCGCCGGCGCGCTCATCCCGGTCATCGGGCTGCCCGAGCTGTACCTGATCGACGCGCTGGCCCTGTGCGTGACCCTCTGGGCCGTCGCACGCCTGCCCGCCCTGCCGCCCCTGGCAGCCGTCACATCCCGGCGAGCCGGCTGGCGGGAGGTCGCCGCGGGCTTCCGCTACATCGCACTCCACAAGGTGCTGATGCTCTCGTTCCTCGCCGACATCATCGCCATGGTCCTCGGCATGCCCCGCGCCCTGTTCCCCCAGCTCGCCACGCAGACATACGCGCCCTACGGCGAGGGGCTCGCGCTCGGTCTGCTCTTCGCCGCGATACCCATCGGCGCCGTGCTCGGCGGACTGATGTCGGGAACCTTCTCGCGCGCACGTCGGCACGGCCTCATGGTCCTCGCCGCGGTCGCGGCCTGGGGAGCGGCCATCACCGGCTTCGGACTGAGCGGAAACCTCTGGGTGGCCGTGGCGTTCCTCGCCGCCGCCGGTGTCGCCGACATGGTCTCGATGGTCTTCCGCGGCGCGATCCTGCTGTCGGCCGCCACCGACGAGATGCGCGGCCGTATGCAGGGCGTGTTCACGGTGGTTGTCGCGGGCGGCCCCCGACTCGCCGACGTGCTGCACGGAACGGCCGGTTCCGCCTTCGGCCCCCGTATGGCCGTCGTGGGCGGCGGCCTGCTCGTCATCGTCGCCACGCTGGCCCTGGCCACCGCGACACCGGCGCTTCGGCGCTACCGGGCCTGACGGCGGCACCGCGCCCGCTGGCGCCGGGCCCCAGTGGGCAGAGGTCAGGTCTCCAGTGCCTGCGCGATCAGCGACTGCAGGTGCAGCCCGCGCCGGGCATTCAGCTCCCCGGAGACGCCGGTGCGTACGGCCTCGGCGAACTCATAGCGCAGGACGGGCCAGCACTCGGCGTAGTCCAGGTCGGCGCTGTCGTGGACGAGACGGGCATGCGGGCC
This sequence comes from Streptomyces sp. R21, assembly GCF_041051975.1. Classification (GTDB taxonomy): domain Bacteria; phylum Actinomycetota; class Actinomycetes; order Streptomycetales; family Streptomycetaceae; genus Streptomyces. The sequence goes on from NZ_CP163435.1 coordinate 9,747,059, forward strand.
GTACAGCTCGATGCGGGTGATGCCCTGGCTGACGTCGACGGAACCCGACAGCGAGGCCTGGCTGACGGCGCCGGTCTCGTGCTCGCAGGTCAGCTCGATCCAGCGGCGCGGATCACCGGTGCCGCGGATGCCGACGATGGGACCGACGGCCGCGTCCAGCAGATCCAGCAGATGCGGACCGATGTCCAGCAGCGCGCCGTGTTCCAGACGCCAAGGGGTCGCGAACGCCCCGCCCAGGAAAGCGCTGCTCAGCCCGCAGGAACGCGCCCCCACGATCTCCAGCCGTTGCGCCTCGCCCACAAACCGCCGGACCGCCGGGTGATAGCGGCTCGTCAGCACGACCTGGGACACGACACCGGCTTCGTCGATCGCGTCCGCGAGCCGCCGCGCAGCCGCCAGATCGGGCCCGAGCGGCTTCTCCAGAAGCAGCGCCTTGCCCGCCTTCGCGGCGCGCAGGGCGAGTTCGGCCTGCACGGACGGAGGCACCGCGAAGGCGACGGCCTCGCACCCATCGAGCAGCTCCTCGAAACTCTCGGCGACGTCCGCTCCATGCGGCGCGGCCGTCTCACGGGCCGCCTCGGCGCGCCGCGCCCACACGGCGGTCAGCTCGGTCTCGGGCCCGGCGGCGAGCAGATCGGCGTGCACGGTGCGCGCCCAGGGGCCCGCGCCGACGAGTCCGACCTTGACGGGAGTGTGCGGCCAGGGATCAGGGATGCTGGTCACGGTGGGTCCGATCTGTGCGGTGGCGTGGATGCCGTGCCGTGAGGCAGCTGCCGGGCAGCGACGTGGATGCCGTGCGGTGACGTGACGTGCGGTCGACCGGGGCCGCGGACCGTCCCGTCGGGGGAGCGCAAACGCCCTCACCATAACCGGGGCCCCGATGCCCGCCGAGGGCCGCCGCCCGCCGCGGCGCACCGGGGCGGATGGCGCGCGCCTCTGTTCCGCGAAGCGTCATCAGCGCCATTATTCGGTGCATGGATCCCACAAACGACAAAACAGGCGGCGATGGTGCGACCCTGCCCGCGCTGCCGGAGGACTGGGAGCGATGTCTCGTGGTGGTCGCCCACCCCGACGACATCGAGTACGGCACCGCGGGCGCCGTCGCCCGCTGGACGGCGCAGGGCAAGGAGGTCAAGTACCTGCTGGCGACCCGGGGCGAAGCCGGTATCGACGGCATGCACCCGGAGCAGGCGGGGCCGCTGCGCGAGAACGAGGAGCGGGCCGGCGCCCGCGAAGTCGGCGTTGACGATGTCGAGTTCCTCGACCACCGTGACGGCGTGATCGAATACGGGCTCCCTCTGCGGCGTGACATCGTGCGCGCGATGCGCCGCCATCGGCCCGAGATCGTGGTGGCCAACGTACCCACCGTGCGCATGGTCCTGGGGATGACGAATCAGGCGGACCACCGGGTGGTGGGCCTGGCCACCCTGGACGCGGCACGCGACACCGGCAACCGCTGGGTCTTTCCGGAGCTGGCCGACGAGGGGCTCGAACCCTGGACCGGGATCCGGATGGTCTGCTGTGCCGGGGCTCAACAACCCACCCACGGCGTGGACGTGACAGGCGAACCCCTCCAACGTGGCATCGCGTCCCTCGCGGCACATGCCGAGTACACCAAGGGTCTCGGCGCGCAGGGCTTCGAACCCGGTCCCTTCCTGACCTGGGCGTCCAAGATGGCCGGCCCGGCCCTGGGCGTCGAGTCGGCGGTCCTGTTCGACGTGCACCAGCTCATCCCCGACGGCCCACCGCCCTGGGTGTGAGCGCAGTCCAGCTCAACGCGGCCACTTGGGACCGCGTCGGGCGCCCCGACCCTGTGATCGAGGCCTGGCGGCGACACAACTTGACCTGATCGATGGGTTCTTCCGGACAGGAGACTCATAGGCTGAGCGGCACTTGATCACTGCCGTCCCCGGAGGAGTTCACGTGACCTCACGCTCGCGCAAGGCCGTCAGACGCACAACTGTCCTTCGCCGAGACGCCGTTGTGGCGACGATTCCGGTCGCCGTCGCGGCGCTGCTCGCCGCGGCCGGACCGGCGGCGGCCGGCACCTCGGGTTCCACCGGTGCGGGAGACCCCTACTTCCCCCTCGCGGGCAACGGCGGCTACGACGTCCGCCACTACGACCTGACCCTCGGCTACGACCCGGACAGTCGCCACCTCGACGGCAAGGCGGTCATCACCGCCCGCGCCACGCAGAGACTGACCCGCTTCGACCTCGACTTCAAGGGACTCAAGGTCACCGGCATCACCGTCGGCCACACCAAGGCGGACTTCCGCCGCGACGGACAGGAACTCGTCGTCACCCCACGGCACACCCTGCACAAGCACCAGGAGTTCCGCGTCACCGTCACCTACCAGGGCACCCCCAAGCCGGTCACCGACCCGGACGGCTCCCTGGACGGCTGGATCCCCACCGACGACGGCGCGTTCGTGGCCGGAGAACCGCAGGGCGCCATGACCTGGTTCCCCGCGAACAACCACCCCAAGGACAAGGCGTCGTACGACTTCACGGTCACCGTCCCCAAGGGGACGACCGCCGTGGCCAACGGCGTCCTGCGCGGGCAGCGGACCTCCCACGGGCACACCACCTTCCGCTGGCGTGCCGCCGAGCCGATGGCCGCCTACTTGGCCACCGCCACGATCGGGAAGTTCAAGGTCGAGCAGTACACCACGCCGGACGGCCTCAAGGTCTACAACGCCGTCGACCCCCGCGAAGCGACCGCCGCGGCACCCGTACTCAAGAAGCTGCCGTCGGTACTGGCCTGGGAGAGCAGCGTCTTCGGCCCCTACCCCTTCAAGGGCGCCGGTTCCGTCGTCGACCGGGCGCCGCAGGTCGGCTATGCGCTGGAGACCCAGACACGGCCGCTCTACGACCGGGCGCCCAGCCTGGGAACCCTCGTCCACGAAAGCGCGCACCAGTGGTTCGGCGACTCGGTCTCCCTCACCACCTGGAAGGACATCTGGCTCAACGAGGGCTTCGCGACCTATGCCGAGTGGCTCTACACCGAGCAGCACGGCGGCAAGACCGCGCAGCAGAACTTCGACGCCCTCTACGCCAGCCCGGCCGACAGCGACGTCTGGGCGTTCCCGCCGGCCAATCCCGGCAGCGGAGCCCACATCTTCGAGACCCCCGTCTACTCCCGCGGCGCCATGGCCCTGCACAAGCTGCGCACGGCAGTCGGCGACAAGACCTTCTTCGACATCCTGCGCACCTGGGCAGCCGACCACCACGACGGCCATGGCACCACCGCCCAGTTCATCCACCTCTCGCAACGCCTGTCCGGCAAGGATCTGCATGCCCTGTTCCACACCTGGTTGGACACGTCGGGCAAGCCGGCTTCGCCCTGACGGGTCGCGTCGAGCGAGTGACAGAGGTGCGGATCACGATGCAGCGCCCAGGGCGTCGGGTTGATGTGGACGCCCTGGGCGAAATCGGCGCGCTGGGCGCCTGAGGGGCGAACCTAGGCGGGCCGCAGCCACACCGTGGCCAGTGGCGGCAAGGTCAACCGGACGCTCGTGGGCCGGCCGTGCGCACCTCGCGACTCCGCCTTGACCGGGTCGGGATTGCAGACTCCGCTGCCGCCGTAGCGGGTGAGGTCGGTGTTCAACACCTCCCGCCACCCGGCGACATCGTCCGGCACCCCGAGCCGGTACTCGTGCCGGACGACAGGCGAGAAGTTCGACACCGCCAGCAACGGGGAGCCCTCGGCGTCGAAGCGGAGGAAGGCGAAGACGTTGTCGTCGGCGGCGTCCCCGGCGATCCAGGCGAACCCGGCGGGATCGGTGTCCCGCTCCCACAGGGCCGGTTCGGAACGGTAGACCTCGTTAAGATCGCGGACGAGGTTCCGTACGCCGCGGTGGTCGGGCTCGGCGTCGTAAGCCGGGTCGAGCAGCCACCAGTCGGGACCATGGGCCTCGGACCACTCCGCACCCTGGGCGAACTCCTGCCCCATGAAAAGGAGTTGCTTGCCCGGATGCGACCACATGAAGCCGAGATAGGCCCGCGCGTTGGCCCGCTGCTGCCACCAGTCACCGGGCATCTTGGACACCAACGACTGTTTGCCGTGGACGACTTCGTCGTGCGAGATGGGCAGGACGTAGTTCTCGCTGTAGGCGTACACCATCGAGAAGGTCATCTCGTTGTGGTGGTACTTGCGGTGGACCGGGTCCTTCGACGCATAGACCAGCGAGTCGTGCATCCAGCCCATGTTCCACTTCATGCCGAAGCCGAGCCCACCGTCGTCGGTCGGCCGGGTGACGCCGTCCCAGGCGGTGGACTCCTCGGCGATGGTGACCACGCCCGGGTTGCGCCGGTAGACGGTGGCGTTCATCTCCTGGAGGAAGGCGACGGCGTCGAGGTTTTCCCGGCCGCCGTGCTCGTTGGGTGCCCACTGGCCCGGCTCGCGCGAGTAGTCGAGGTAGAGCATGGAGGCGACGGCGTCGACGCGCAGGCCGTCGATGTGGAACTCCTCGCACCAGTACACGGCGTTGGCGACAAGGAAGTTGCGGACCTCGCGGCGGCCGTAGTCGAACTCCAGGGTGCCCCAGTCGGGGTGCGCGGCGCGCGCCGGGTCCTCGTGCTCGTACAGGGGCCGTCCGTCGAACTCGGCGAGCGCCCAGTCGTCGCGCGGGAAGTGCGCGGGCACCCAGTCCACCAGCACACCGATACCGGCCTGATGGAGCGCGTCGACCAGGTACTTGAAGTCGTCCGGAGTGCCGAGGCGGGCGGTGGGGGCGTAGAAGCCGGTGACCTGGTAGCCCCAGGAGCCGCCGAAGGGGTGCTCGGCGACCGGCATCAACTGCACGTGGGTGAAGCCCAGGTCGGCGACGTACGCCGGGAGCTGATCGGCAAGCTGGCGGTAGGTCAGTCCCGGCCGCCAGGAGGGCAGATGGACCTCGTACACCGAGAACGGCGCCTCGTGCAGCGGACGGTTCACCCGATACGCCATCCACTCCTCGTCCCGCCACACATGCGACGAGCGCGTGACGACGGACGCGGTCGCCGGAGGCACCTCGGTGCGCCGGGCCATCGGGTCGGCGCGCAGCGTGTGCGTGCCGTCGGGGCGGGTGATGTCGAACTTGTACAGCGTTCCCTCACCGATGCCGGGAAGGAACAGCTCCCAGACGCCGGTCGAACCGAGCGAGCGCATCGGGTAGCCGGTGCCGTCCCAGTGGCAGAAGTCGCCGCTGACCCTGACCCCTTGGGCGTTCGGGGCCCATACGGTGAAGCGGGTGCCGAGGACGCCCTCATGGGTCATCGGATGGGCGCCCAGTGCACGCCACAGTTCCTCGTGCCGCCCTTCGCCGATCAGATGCAGGTCGAGTTCACCCAGCGCCGGCAGGAATCGGTACGGATCGTGCACCTCGTACGCGTCGCTCCCGTATGTCACCGACAGCGTGTACTCGGGGATCGCGTCGAACGGGAGCACACCCGAGAAGAGACCGTCGCCCGTGTCCTTCAATGCGGTACGCAGCCCGTTCACCACTACGGCCACGGTCCGGGCCCAGGGGCGCAGCACACGGAACAGGACCCCGCCCGCCACCGGATGCGCACCGAGCAGGGCATGAGGATCGTGGTGGGCGCCCGACAGCAGACGCCCCCGGTCTGTGGCGTCCAGCGGAAAGGCGGCGTCCGGCGACGCCGTCCGGCGTCTGCCTACGGCGACGGTGCGAGCTGCCACGGCTGCGTCCTCCTCGGATGGGCAAAGGGTCGATTTCACGGGCTTCACGGGCTTCAAGGTTTGCTCGTTTCACGGTTCTCGGCGAGGCGCCTGACGGCCGCCATCGGCACGGGCAGCCAGTCGGGACGGTGTCTCGCCTCGTACAGCACCTCGTACACGGCCCGGTCTGTCTCGTACGCGCGGAGCAGCTCGGGCTCCTCGCGTGGATCCCAGTGCGCCCCGGCGGCATACCCCGCACAGAAGGCGTCCCGGCAGCGCTGCGCCCACTCCGGTCGCCACGGCCGGCGGGAGCGTGCCGCGTAGTCGAAGGAGCGCAGCATGCCCGCGACATCCCGCACGGGGGACTGGGCGCGACGGCGTTCCGCGAGGGGGCGGGCCGGTTCGCCCTCGAAGTCGATGAGGGACCACTGCTGTCCGGTGCACAGCAGCTGACCGAGATGGAGGTCGCCGTGGATCCGCTGCGAGGGACGGGACGTGCCGACGCGGGCGACCGCGTCGAAGGCGCCGCGCAACCCGGACGCGTACCGCTGAAGCTCCGCGACCGAACGGGCGGTGGCGTCGAGTCGTTCACTCATCGCCACCGCAAGTCGCCTGCGTTCAGCTCGACTTGGCACCTCCACGGGGAAAGCCGAGGCGAGCGCCAAATGCACTTCGGCGGTGGCCCGTCCCAACGCGTGGGCCTGGTCGCCGAACTCCTCTCCCGCGGTGAGTGATCGGAGCGCCAGGGTCCAGCCGTCCTCGGCATCGCGCAGGAACGGTTGCAGCACGCCGAGCGTCGCCTCCTGTGGCTGCGAGGTCCGAAACCACGCCGCCGGTGCGGGTACGCGGGAGCATTCCTGCCGTGCCAGTGCCCAGGGCACTTCGAGATCCGGGTTGATGCCGGGCTGGACGCGGCGGAACACCTTGAGAATGAACGAATCGCCGTACACCAGCGAGGTGTTGGACTGCTCGACATCGAGGAGGCGTGCGGTGAGACCGGCGGGCAGGGTCACTCGTGCGTCACGCTCGAAGCGCAGGGGACCGACTGATCCAGGGCTGCGCAGCCGCTCAAGGAGCAGCCCTGCCGCCGTGGGGTCGTGCAGGGCGTCGTACACGACCATCTCGTTCAACGGGCCCACGCTCACACGGCCGATGAAGGCGGGAGCGAGACGAGACGGCAGCATCTCCCGTACACCGAGCAGCAGTTGATACCAGTCAGCCGGTGCGGGAACGGCGGTCCCGCCGTGCGCGGGCGGACCGAGGTGCTCGGCACGGACCAGAAGGTGCAGGCAGCCGGGGGAGAGCTCGGTGCTCGACAGGATCGTCAGACCGGTGACACGTCGGCCCTTGCCCGCGAACCAGCGCTGCCGGGGCAGCCATCCGCGCAACAGCTCGACGAGCGAGGTCGACGGCAGGGCGGCGGGAGTGCGGCCGTACTCCCGCTGCAGCGCGGTCTTCGGCATGGCGACGCGTCCTTTCAGAGCCGGGTCAGCGGTGGGTCAGGGCATGCGGTGAGGACCGCTGCCGGCGTGCGAGAGGGCTGGACGGAGCCGGAACCAGTAGAAGCCGTGGCCTGCGAGGGTGAGCAGGTACGGGAGTTCCCCGATGGCGGGGAAGCGGACGCCGCCGATCAGTTCGACCGGGTGGCGGCCGTTGAAGGCGCTCAGGTCCAGTTCGGTGGGCTGGGCGAAGCGGGAGAAGTTGTGTACGCACAGGACGAGGTCGTCCTTGTACTCCCGCAGGAACGCGATCACTGCCGGGTTGGAGGACTGCAGTTCGGTGTAGGAGCCGAGTCCGAAGGCCGGGTTCTGCTTGCGGATCTCGATCATGCGGCGGGTCCAGTGCAGCAGTGACGCGGGCGAGGACATCGAGGCCTCGACGTTGGTGACCTGGTAGCCGTAGACGGGATCCATGATGGTGGGCAGGAACAGCCGTCCGGGGTCGCAGGAGGAGAAGCCTGCGTTGCGGTCGGGGGTCCATTGCATGGGGGTGCGGACGGCGTCGCGGTCGCCGAGCCAGATGTTGTCGCCCATGCCGATCTCGTCGCCGTAGTAGAGGATCGGGCTGCCGGGCAGGGAGAGCAGCAGGGCGGTGAAGAGTTCGATCTGGTTGCGGTCGTTGTCGAGCAGGGGGGCGAGGCGGCGGCGGATGCCGATGTTGGCGCGCATGCGCGGGTCCTTGGCGTACTCCGCGTACATGTAGTCGCGTTCCTCGTCGGTGACCATTTCGAGGGTGAGTTCGTCGTGGTTGCGCAGGAAGATGCCCCACTGGCAGTTGTTGGGGATCGCCGGGGTTTTCGCGAGGATTTCCGAGACGGGGTAGCGCGATTCACGGCGTACGGCCATGAAGATGCGGGGCATGACGGGGAAGTGGAAGGCCATGTGGCATTCGTCGCCGCCGGAGGGGAAGTCGCCGAAGTAGTCGACGACGTCCTCGGGCCACTGGTTCGCCTCCGCCAGCAGCACCGTGTCCGGATACTGCGTGTCGATCTCCTTGCGGACCCGCTTGAGGAACTCGTGCGTTGCCGGAAGGTTTTCGCAGTTCGTTCCCTCTACTTGGTAGAGATACGGCACCGCGTCGAGGCGGAAGCCGTCGATGCCCAGGTCCAGCCAGAACCGCAGCGCGGAGATGATCTCCTCCTGCACGGCCGGGTTCTCGTAGTTGAGGTCGGGCTGGTGGGAGAAGAAGCGGTGCCAGTAGTACTGCTTGCGGACCGGGTCGAAGGTCCAGTTGGACGCTTCGGTGTCGACGAAGATGATGCGGGCGTCCTGGTACTGCTTGTCGTCGTCGGCCCAGACGTAGTAGTCGCCATAGGGTCCGTCGGGGTGGGCGCGGGACTCCTGGAACCACGGGTGCTGGTCGCTGGTGTGGTTCATGACGAAGTCGATGATGACGCGCATGCCGCGCTGGTGGGAGGCGTCGACGAACTCGACGAAGTCGGCGAGGTCGCCGAACTCGGGCAGGACAGCGGTGTAGTCGGAGACGTCGTAGCCGCCGTCCCTCAGGGGGGACTTGAAGAAGGGGGGCAGCCACAGGCAGTCGACGCCGAGCCATTGCAGGTAGTCGAGTTTGGCGGTGAGGCCCTTGAGGTCGCCGACGCCGTCGCCGTTGCTGTCCTGGAAGGAGCGGACCAGCACCTCGTAGAAGACGGCGCGTTTGAACCATTCCGGGTCCCGGTCCTTGGCGGGCGTGTCCTCGAAGGTGTCCGGGACGGGCTCGTTGACGATCATGTTGTGGGTGACCCTCCGCTCTGCGACGTGCTGCCGAGGGCGAGGACGTGAGCACCACCCGGCACCAGACGTACGTAGTTGGCCCTGCCCCAGATGTAGGTCTCGCCCGTGAGTTCGTCGCGTACCGGAACCGACTCACCCCAGTCCAGGCCGAGTTGCGGCATGTCCAACGAGACCGTGGCCTCCTGGGTGTGCCGGGGATCGAGATTGGCCACCACCACAACGGTGTCGGTACCCGTGCGCTTGCTGTAGACGATCAGCGCGTCGTTGTCGGCATCGTGGAAGTGGAGGTTCCTGAGTCCGTGCAGGGCGCGGTGGCGCCGTCGGATCCGGTTGAGCTCCGTGATGAGCGGCGCGATGGTCCTGCCCTCGCGCGCGGCCGACGCCCAGTCGCGCGGACGCAGTTGGTACTTCTCGGAGTGCAGGTACTCCTCGCCGCCCTCCTCGACCGGGGCGTTCTCGCACAGCTCGTAGCCGGCGTAGATCCCCCACGTGGGCGAGAGGGTGGCGGCAAGGACGGCCCGCACTTCGAAGGCCGCTCGCCCGCCCCGCTGAAGGTGACCAGGGAGGATGTCGGGGGTGTTGGCGAAGAAGTTCGGCCGCATGTACGCGGCACTATCGCCGGACAGCTCCGTCAGATACTCGGTCAGCTCCTGCTTGGTGTTGCGCCAGGTGAAGTAGGTGTACGACTGCTGGAAGCCGACCGCCGCGAGCCGCTGCATGATCGCGGGCCGGGTGAACGCCTCGGCCAGGAAGATGACGTCGGGGTCGGTGCGGTTGATGTCCGCGATGACCCGCTCCCAGAACACCACCGGCTTGGTGTGCGGATTGTCGACGCGGAAGATCCGTACGCCGTGGTCCATCCAGTACCGCAGCAGCCGTACGGTCTCGGCGACCAGGCCGGGCATGTCGGCGTCGAAGGCGATCGGGTAGATGTCCTGGTACTTCTTCGGCGGGTTCTCCGCGTACGCGATCGTGCCGTCCGGACGGTGGTGGAACCACTCCGGATGCTTCTGCACCCACGGATGGTCGGGCGAGCACTGCAGCGCGAAGTCGAGGGCGATCTCCAGACCCTCGTCGTTCGCCCGCTGCACGAACGCGTCGAAGTCGTCGATCGTGCCCAGGTCCGGATGGATCGCGTCGTGCCCGCCCTCCGGGGAGCCGATCGCCCACGGCACACCGACGTCGTAGGGACCCGGGGACAGGATGTTGTTCCGGCCCTTGCGGAAGGTGGTGCCGATGGGGTGGATCGGCGGCAGGTACACCACGTCGAAGCCCATCGCCGCGACCGCCGGCAGCCGCTCCGCGGCCGTCCGGAAGGTGCCACTGACCGGCGGCTTACCCTCCTCGACCACCGCTCCCTCGGAACGCGGGAAGAACTCGTACCAGGCGCCGTACAGCGCCCGTTCACGCTCCACCAGTAGCGGCATCGGCGCAGACCGGGTGAGCCGTTCGCGCAGCGGGTGCTCCGCGAGAACGGCGGTCACCTCCGGGGCGAAGGCGGCGGCGAGACGGGCGGCGGGCGCCAGGGAGTCGTCGCCCAGGGCGAGTGCCGCGGCCCGGACCGCCGTGCGCTGCACGGGATTCGGTACGCCGGCGGCGGCGCGCTCAAACAGGGCGGCGCCCTCCTCCAGCATCAGGCCGGTGTCGATACCGGCCGGGACCTTGATCCGGGCGGCGTGGCGCCAGGCGGTGACGGGATCGCTCCACGCCTCGACCTGGTACGTCCAGCGGCCCACCTTCCCGGCCGTCACGTCGGCGCCCCAGCGGTCGGTGCCCGGAGCGAGTTCCCGCATCGGGGTCCACGGGCCGGGGCGGCCGATCGGGTCGCGCAGGACGACGTTGGCGGCGACCGCCTCGTGGCCCTCGCCGAAAACCGTGGCGGTGACGCGGAAGGTCTCGCCGGTGACGGCCTTCGCCGGGCGTCTGCCGCAGTCGACGACCGGATGGACGTCCACGATCGGGATACGGCTGCCGGTCTGCTCTGCATCCATGTGTTTCGCCTCCGCCGCCCTCGGCCTTGTGTGCACTGAAGAACCACACCGGTCACATCTGCGTGGGTCACATCTGCGTCGGCGAGCCCGGAGGTGCCGCAGAGATCGAGCCCGGATGCGCCGCAGAGATCATCTGCGCCCGCCGACCATGCTGTCGCGGGGCCCGCCGCCGTACGTCCGGACGGGCGAGGCTAAGTTCACCCGCAGATAGTGCTCGGCAGCGTCCGCCGCCTCCCGTGCGCAGCGCTTCCCCATCAGCACGCAGAGCGTGTATCCCGTGTTCTCGAAGTAGCCCCGCACCGTGTGATCGGTAGGGGCCGCGAGCAGCAGGCGCTCCCAGGCCCGGTAGCGCTCCAGATGTCTGGCGACCTCGGGTTTGGCAGGCAGCAGCATCGTGCTGGTCACCTTCCCACTCTCTCGGGTGCGCACGGTTGGCCCGGACGGTCCGCGCCGGTCGCGCACTGAAGGGGCACCCGCGAGTGATCGCGAGCGAACCTTCACCCATGGTGCCCGCGCGGACACCCAGCGTCTTGTTGGGTCTTCAACTAGCTGGATGTCCTTCCGGGCCGCTCTCGTGTTGCACGAATGGAGTAGCACTCGCACTCTGGGACTGACTCAGGAGCGATCACCGCTCACGCTTCGTGTTCGGGGCCCGGTCCGCAAGGGCGCGGGGGAAGCGGGAGCTTCGCCAGCGAGGAGCCAACGACAATGAAAGCTGCAGTGCCCTGCTACTACTGCCTCGACGTGGAGGTCAGCCCGGAACGGGTCGGACAGGTCAGGCGCATTCTGGCCGCCCACCTTCGGTACTGGGATCTGGACACGCTCGTCGAGCCCGTCGGCCACTGTGCCGAAGCGTTGCTTCACACCATCGACGAGCACGCGCCGGACAAGAACACGACCATCGAGATGTGGTGGAACGGCCAGCACCTGATCGCGGCCGTGTCCGACAACAACCAGGACATCCGCCCGCACAACGCCCCGCAGGGCTGCCTGGCGCAGATCGCGGCGCTGAGCGACGGCTGGGGATGCTGCGCCACCGGCGCCGGAGGAAAGATCATCTGGTTCTCGTGGCGGGCCCGCGCCGCCGAACGCGCCCCGCTGGTCCCGGCCGTACCCGTCCCCAGTCTGCGGGAGGCACGCCGGACGCCTCGCGAGCTGCCGGTGCCGGCTCTCGCCCGTCCCGCCGGGTCGGAATCCCTCGTCGGCGCGGCGTCGAACGGTTCCGGCTGACCGGGGATCGCCGCGAGGCGAGGGGATACGTCATCGGGCCACGCCTGCTCCGGCAGGCGTGGCCCGATGCTGTTGCCCGGCTGCGCCTTCAAGTGCCGTCCACTGCTCCGGCGTCCGCCGCGCAGAGTCCTACCGGGCCGAAGAGGCGGCACAGGTGCTGTGAGCGGCGGCCGGGCGGCTGCGCGAGACGATGCGCATGCCGGAGTCGTCGACCACCCGGACCTGAAGGGAACCGCAGCCGCAGCGGGTCCACGTGGTGCGGCCCGTCGCGGTGGAGTGCCGGGAAACGACGGAGAAGGGTTCGGCGCGGTCCGGCCAGCCGCAGTACGGGCAGGTCGCGGTGGCCGAGCCGTCGGTGGTGCTGGTCATGAACGACTCCTTGCTGGCAGGGACGGATGGAACGTCGCGACACCGCCAGGGTGGATCGGCGCCACCGTGTACGTCCAGGTTGACTTTCTGGACCTCATCTTGAAGCGTGGGCTTCATGATTGACCTGCGCCGCCTTCACGTCCTGCGAGCGGTCGACCACTACGGCACCGTCACCGCCGCCGCCCAAGCACTGCACTTCACACCGTCCGCCGCCTCACAGCAGATCCGCCAACTCGCCCGGGACCTGGACGTCCAGCTGCTGGAACCACAGGGCCGCGGTGTGCGGCTCACCCCGGCCGCGCACAGCCTCCTCGCGCATGCCGACGCGATCCAGGCCCGCTGGGAACAGGCCGAGCTCGATCTGCGGGCCGACCACGGAGCGCCCGCCGGACTGCTGCGCGTCAGCGGCTTCCCCATGGCCATCACGGTGCTCCTCGCCCCGATGGCCGCCCAGCTGCGTACACGCCACCCACGGTTGACGGTCAGGATCCAGGAAGTCATGGCCCCGGAGAGCTTCGACCTGCTCTTCGAAGGGGAGATCGACCTCGCGGTCGTCGAGGCCACCCCGCACAACCCGCCGCTCAGCGACGTCCGCTTCGACCAACAGCCGCTCCTGGACGATCCGTTCGACCTGGTGGTCCCGGCCACCCACCGCCTGGCGGGGCTCGCGCGCATCGACCTCGCGGAGGCCGCGCGCGAGGAGTGGATCGCCCCCTCTGCGGAAAGCCCCTGCCGCTCGCACGTGCTGTCGGCGTGCGGCGCCGCCGGCTTCACGCCCGACTTCGTCCATTACGCAGTGGACTGGAACGTCACCGCGCATCTGGTCGCCCACGGCCTTGGCGTCGCCCTGATTCCCCGCCTCGCCCACCTCGCACCCCAGCTGCCGATCAGCCGCGTCCCCTGCGCCGGCAACCCGCACCGCAAACTGCTCTCCTGCACACGCGGCGCCGGCCACCAGCGTCCCGCCGTCGCGGCCGCACTGCGGGAACTGCACGACCTCGCGCCGACAGCAGTGGCCTGGGCCGGGCGCGTGCCAGAATTGCGCCGTGGATTGGGGGATCCTCGAACGCGATGACGAGCTCGGACAACTGGCTGCCGCCGCACGAAAAGCGGCCGATGGCGCCGGATCGGTCGCGCTCGTCTTCGGAGAGGCCGGAATCGGCAAGTCCAGCCTGGTCAAGGCCCTGCCGGAGGTGCTGCCCGCCGACGTACGCGTGCTGCTGGGGGAGTGCGACGACCTGGCGACACGACGACCGCTCGGCCCCTTCCGCGACCTCGTCGGCAGTGTCGGCACGGAACTGGCCCGCGCGCTCACCGAAGGCGGCGACCGGCATCGGGTCTACGACGCCCTGCGCGCGGAGCTGAACAGGGCCCCGCACCCTGCGGTACTCGTGATCGAGGACGTCCACTGGGCCGACGAGGCATCACTCGACGCCCTGCGCTTCCTGGTCCGCCGGGTCGAGCGGCTGCCCGCCGTACTCGTGCTGACCTACCGGGACGACGAGTTGAGCCGGGAGCATCCCCTGCGCCATCTGCTCGGCCAGGTCTCCCGGGCGGAGCGCGTGCACCGCTTTCCGCTCTCCCGGCTCTCCCCGGACGCCGTCCGCCGGCTGAGCGTGGCCAGCCGACTGGATCCGGCCCAGGTGTACGAGGTGACGTCGGGCAACCCCTTCTTCGTCGCCGAAGTGCTGGCGGCCGGTGGCACCGGCGGCGTTCCGCCGACCGTCGTCGACGCCGTACTGGCCAGGCTGCGCGGGCTGGACGACGCCACCCGGGACGCGCTGGAGCAGCTGGCCGTGGTGCCGTCCGCGGTCGAACACCGGCTGGTCGACGCGCTGTTGAAGGACGGCGTGGCCGCGCTGACCGCGGCGGAGCGGCGCGGACTGCTGGTCGTGACCCCGGAGCGCGCCGGATTCCGGCACGAGCTGATCCGCCGCGCCGTCGCCGACTCGCTGCCCGCCGCCCGCCGTATCGAACTGAACCGTGACGTGCTCGCCGCCCTCGTCGCCCTGCCCGGAGCAGACTCCTCCCGGATCGTCCACCACGCGGCGCAGGCAGGCGACGAGGACGCCATAGCGCGCTACGGCCCCGACGCGGCCCGCGACGCCTCCCGCGCCGGAGCGCACCGCGAGTCCGCCGCCCATCTGCGGCTCGTCCTGCGCCGGCGCGAGCGGTTCGCCCCGGCCGAACTCGCCGACCTGCTGGAGCAGTACGCGGTGGAGAGCTACACCATCGCGGACTCCGCGGCCGCCGTCACCGCCGAGCGGGAGGCGGTCGCGTTGCGCCGGTCGCTCGGCGACATGCGGGCGCTCGGCGCCGATCTGCGCTGGCTCTCGCGGATCCACTGGTGGGCCGGTGACGCCGAACAGGCGCGGGAGGCGGCCCGCGAGGCCATCACCGTCCTGGAACCGGCGGGCGACGACCGGCTGCTCGCGCTCGCCCTCAGCAACACCTCCCAGCTGCACATGCTCTCCGACCGGCACACCCAGGCGATCGCCTTCGGCGAGCGCGCCATCGCGCTCGCCCGGCGCGCGGGCGACATGGGGATCCTCGCGCACGCCCTCAACAACGTCGGCGCGTCCCGCTGGCGCACCGGCGACCCGCTGGGCCGCGCCCAGTTGGAGGAGAGCCTGAAGGTGGCGCTGGCGGCCGGCGAGGTCGAGCACGCGTGCCGGTCCTACGCCAACATCATCTGGACACTCCTCGAAAGACTCGAGTACACCGAGGCAGACCGCTTCCTGGCACCGGCCGTGGAACTCGCGGACCGCGCCGAACACCTGGGCTTTCTGAGCTATCTCAACGTCGAGCTGGCCATGCGCCGGCTCGCCGCCGCGGACTGGGAGGACGCCGAGCGGCATGCGGAGGCGGGTGCGCACGACTTCGTGCCCGCCCGCTGCCCGGCCCTGACGGTACTGGCCCGGGTGCGGGTGCGGCGCGGCAGAAACGGCGGCGACGAACTGCTCGCACAGGCCTGGGAGATCGCCGTGCGCAGCCGCGAACTCCAGCGCACCGGACCCGTCGCCGCCGCCCGCGCCGAGGCCGCGTGGCTGCGCGGCGACCACCTCGCGGTTACCGAAGCCGCCGGCCCGGTGTACGCGGAGGCCTGCCGGCTGGACGCCGTACCGGCGCGGGCGGAACTCGGCTACTGGCTCGCCAAAGCCGGCCGGCCCGTCACGGTCGACGGCTCGCAGCACCCGTACGCCCTGCAGACCGCGGGCCACTGGCGCGAGGCCGCGCACGCCTGGCAGAGGGCAGGCTGCCCGTACGAGCACGCCGCCGCCCTGGCCGAGAGCCCGGACCCGGCCGACAAGCTCACCGCGCTCGCCGCACTCGACGCGCTGGGCGCGGAACCCCTGGCCCGCCTGATCCGCGCCGAGCTGCGCGGCCTCGGCGTACGCCGCATCCCGCGCGGCCCGCTCGCGGCGACCCGGGAGAACCCCGCCGGTCTCACCGAGCGCCAGCTTCAGGTCATGCGGTTGCTGGTGCAGGGGCTGACGAACCCCGAGATCGCCGACCGGCTGGTGGTCTCGGTGCGCACCGTCGACAACCACGTCTCCGCGGTGCTGGACAAACTCGGCGTGCACACCCGCCGCCAGGCCGCCGCCCGCGCCGAGGAGCTGGGCCTGCTGCCGCGGAGCTGATCGCCGTCGAAACCCGGAGGCCGAAAGGTAGGTAGCCGAGGGCGGCGAGCTGGGTGACGCGCACGGATATCTGCGTACGGGAATCAGGCTAGAACAGGCGTATCGGACCCATCAGCGGGGACGGACGCCAGGGACGCGGACACACGAGCCCCGCGCGCCGCCCCAGACACGGGGGGATGCACATGTCCATCACACCGGCACAGGCAGCACGCCAGGAACTGACCGGATTCGAAGGGAAGCTGACCGGACCGGAGGACTCCGGCTACGAGGAGGCCCGCAGCATCTACAACGCGATGATCGACCGGCGGCCCGCCCTGGTCGCCAGCTGCACCAACGCCAAGGACGTCGCTCACGCCGTCGGCTTCGCGCGCGAGCGCGGCCTGCCGCTCGCGGTCCGCGGCGGCGGCCACCACGGAGCGGGCCTGGGCTCCTGCGACGACGGCGTGCTCGTCGACCTGTCACCGCTCAAGGACATACAGGTCGACGCCGAGGCCCGGACGGTCCGCGTCGGCGGCGGCTGCGTATGGGGCGAGGTCGACCGCGCCACCAACGCGCACGGCCTGGCCACGCCCAGCGGCATCATCTCCACCACCGGCGTCGGAGGACTCACCCTCGGCGGCGGCATCGGTCATCTCGCCCGCACCCACGGCCTCACCATCGACAACCTCCTGGAAGCCGACCTCGTCCTGGCGAGCGGCGAGCAGGTCCGCGCGAGTGCCGACGAGAACGCCGACCTCTACTGGGCGATCCGCGGGGGCGGCGGCAACTTCGGCGTCGTGACGTCATTCCGGTTCCGGCTGCACGAGCTGAGCACCGTGGTGGCGGGCCCCACCTTCTGGCCCGTCGAGCTCGGCGCCGAAGTCCTCACCGCCTACCGCGACTTCATCCCGCACGCACCCCGCGAACTGAACGGCTTCTTCCTGTTCGGTTCCGTCCCGCCGGCCCCGCCGTTCCCCGAAGACCTGCATCTGCGCAAGATCTGCGGCGTCGTCTGGTGCTACGCCGGCGCCGACCCGGAGGCTGCGGCCCGCGCGATGGCACCCCTCCTCGACGCCCTGCCCGCGCCACTGCTGCACGGCCCCGCACCGATGCCGCACCCCGCGATCCAGTCCGCGTTCGACGGGCTCTACCCGCCCGGCGACCAGTGGTACTGGCGAGCCGACTTCGTCAACGAGATCCCCGCCGACGCGGTCGACCAGCACGCCAAGTTCGGCGCCGAGCTGCCGACCTGGAAGTCGACCATGCACCTGTACCCCATCGACGGCGCCGTCCACGACCACGGACCCACCGACACCGCCTGGAGCTACCGCGACGCCCGCTGGGCCTCCGTCTTCGCCGGCGTCGACGCCGACCCCGGCAACGCGGAGCTGATCAAGCGCTGGTGCGTCGACTACTTCGAGGCCCTCCACCCGTTCTCGGCCGGCGGCGCCTACGTCAACATGATGATGGACGAGGGCCAGGAACGCGTCCGGGCCAGCTACCGCGACAACTACGCCCGCCTGTCCCGCATCAAGGCCGACCGCGACCCGGACAACCTGTTCCGCCTCAACCAGAACATCCAACCCGCCCAGCGCCCCTGATCCACGCCCGCTCTCCCCGGCGGCCACCGGACCGCCGTGACGCCGGCTCGCGCCCGTACGGGGGTCGGGTGCGACAGGTGCGTCACGGCGGTCGGGACGGCATTCGCCCGGCGGGGACGAACGTGATGTGCAGCACGCGCGGAACCGGCGCCGGGGCCTCCTCGGAAAGGTTCTGGCTGCGCACGGCTTGATCGACGATCTATCGGACGAAAATCCCTGGCCACAGCCCGTTCCATCCATTTGACACTTCGTTGAGCGCCCAGATAGGAAGCAGCTCTCTGAAGTCGAGAGGTGGATTGTGTACGAGCCGAATGTGACCGGGGACTGGCAGGAGTGCGACGAGCACGCCGGCCTTCGCGTCCGTGTCCACGGCTTGGAGCCGGCGGAACCGCCGCGCGGCCGCGACGACGCCGCCGAGGGGCTCACCTACTTCCGCTTCCGCGTGACCGTCGAGAACCGCGCGACCGAACACGTCGGCATCCACCTCGAAGACGGACAAATCGACATCCGCATCGGCCCCGACGGCGAAAGCGCCTTCCTCGACTGGCGGAACTCCCAGTTCATCGAGGGCTTCGACGTCTACCCGCTGCGCCGCGTCACCGCCGTGGCCTACGCCGCGGGCGCGGACGCCTGCCTCTCCCAGGTGGACATCCAGATCGTGCTGAAGGTCGACGACGAGTGGACCGACCGCTACCTGTGGTCGGGCGGCATCGGCCTCCACTCCGAGGGCCCCGAAGCCGGTACGCCGTCCGCTGCGGCCCGGGAGAGCCTCGCCTGTCAGGTCAGCAACTTCCTGAGGGGCGAGGAAGCGGGGCCGGGGGCGGCGTAAGGGGCGGCGAGCACTCCTCACTCCGCCCCGAGGCCGTCTCCGAAGCCGCCCGCGAGGCTGCCCAAACGCCCTGATGCGGCGGGCGACGGCCGGTAGTCGTCGATGGTCACGGAGTTGTAGAGGCGTGCGCTCTTGGTGGTGAGGCGAACGAGAGCGCGGCTGGGGGCCGCCGGCAGGGCGGAGATCAGGCGGGCGCCCTGGGCCAGTCCCCATACGCCGAGGTGGGACGTGGGGATCAGGGCCTTCGCCGCGCTCAGCGCGACCGCGCGGCTGCCCCGCACATGCTCCGCCATCGCGCGCTCGTAGGCGGGGAAGGCGCGCTCGTGGTCGCCGCCCGCCCGTGCCAGCTCTCCGGCGAGGACGTACGCGCCGACGACAGCCAGGGTGGTGCTCCCGCCGACGGCCGGACCGGGGCAGTAGCCCGCGTCGCCGACGAGCGTCACCCTCCCCTGCGACCAGGTGTCCATGCGGAGCTGGGTGATCGAGTCGAAGTAGAACGCCGGGGTGCGGTCGAGTTCATCCAGCCAGCGGTCCACGTGGGCGTGCATGCCGGCGAACGCACCGCGCAGCAGCTCCTTCTGCCGGGGCACGTCGTGTCGGTGGTAGTCGAGTTCGCGCTCGCTCCGGAACAGGAACAGCGCCCGCGCGTCGCCGAGGTGCCGTGCGCCGTACATGCCGGCAGTGCGGCCGACGCCGACGTGGATGAGGAGCTCGCCGTCGAGGGCGGAGACGTTCGGCAGGGTCAGCACCCCGAGGTAGGCCCCGATGAAGGCGTTGCAGCGGGACTCGTCGTCGAAGACGAGGCGGCGCACGTTGGAGTGCAGCCCGTCCGCGCCGACGACGACGTCGAAGCGGCGCGGCGCGGCGTTTTCGAACCGCACCTCGCCGTCGGGCGAGATCGCGGTGATCGAGTCGCCGAAGACGTACCCGACGTCGTCGCGTGTGGCGTCGTAGTAGATCTCGCTCAGGTCGTCGCGCATGATCTCGAGGTGCCGGTCGGAGGTGGCACCGAAGATCTTGGAGAGGTCCGCCCGGACGGGACGCCGTGCGCCCTCCTGGTAGACGGTCATCCGGTTCGCGCCGGTGGCCCGTTCCTCGACACGCGGGATCAGGCCCATCTTCTCCGAGATGTTCATCGCGGGCCGAAACAGGTCGACCGCGTGGCCGCCGGTCCTGCGCAGAGCCGGCGCGCGCTCGACGACGGTGACCGAGAAGCCGTGCCTGGTGAGCCAGTAGGCCAGCACCGGACCGGCAACGCCGGCGCCGGAGACCAGAATCCGCATGGCACCCTGCCTTTTCATTCAGTCCGTCCGTACGGCGTGGATTGCGGTGAAGGCCAGCAGGGGGGTGGCGGTCCGCGGCGGGTCCTCGAGCAGGGGCGAGTGTCCGAGGCCGGGCAGCAGCTCGACCCTTGCGCCCGGAACGGCGCGGTAGCCGGAGGCGGATGAGGATCGCCATCTGCGGTCGTCCTCGCCGAAGATCACCAGGAGCGGCTTGCCCAGGGCCGCCAGCCGGTCCGGCAGCGCCCGCTGCTCCAGGTAGGCGCGGGTGGCCTGCATCGTCGTGGTCAGCGAGTGGTAGGTCATTGCGCGTACGTCGTCCAGGAGCTCTTCTGGGATCTTGTAGCCCGCGCGGCTGAAGCCCGTGCTCGCGAACTGCCGGAGCTGCTCGTCGGTCGGCGGCCACTGGGAGGGGCCGATTGCGGCGGACTGCGGTGCGATGAAGGCGTCCAGGCTGGGGCCGGTGTTGACGAGCGCGAGCGCGGTCACCAGGTCGGGCCGCTGTTCGGCGAGGGCGGTGGCGACCACACCGCCGCTGGAATGACCGACGACCACGGCGTGCTCGACGCCGAGCCGGTCCAGTACCGCTGCGGCCCGGTGTGCCTGGTCCGGGATCGCGTAGCTGCGGTCGGCCGGCTTGGCCGACCGGCCGTGCCCGAGGAGGTCGATCCGGATGACGCGGTGAGATCCGGTCAGCAGTGGAACCAGCGGGTCCCACGAACGGGTCGAGGACGCGGAGCCATGGATGAGCAGAAGGGCGTGGGCGTCGCGGGGGCCGTCCTGGCACGCGTAGATGTCGCTGTCGTCCAGTGACAGGGTCGAACTCCCGGTGGCCTCGGCGTCGTCGTTCACGTGCGGTGCGCCGTCAGAAACAGTCATGAGCCCACTGTCTCCGCCGGTAGCCGCCAAGGATTGGACGAATGTTCCCCTCAACCGGCCCACTAGCATGGGACGGTGGAAACGTTCATACACGGTGCAGCTGTGTGGGACGTCGCATGCCCGCAGCGGCCCAGCCGGGTGGCCGGTCTGACCATGGCCGGGTTCCGTGTCCGTGACCTGGACGCGCTCCGGATGGTTCCGCACCCGGCCGTGACGATGCTCCTGGAGTTCGGCGCCGGCTCGCCCGTCCTTGACTGTGCCGCAGGGCGGCAGCAGCGGGGAAGCATCGTCGCCGGGCCCGGGCTGGGGTCCGGCGGCGCGGTGCGGGCGCGGGGAGAGAACGTCGAGTGCGTGCAGGTGCGCCTGTCCCCGGTGATCGCACGCGCGATCCTGGGCGCCTCGCCCGCCGAACTCGACGGCGCTGTCGTGTCGTTGGGCGACCTGTGGGGCCGGGAGGCGTCACGGATCCGCGAGCGACTCGGCGATGTCTCGTCCTGGCAGGATCGCTTCGCGTTGACGGACGCGCTGCTCGCCCGCCGGCATGAGGCGGGGCCGCCGGTGGACCCGGAGGTGGCCTGGGCCTGGCACCGGATCGTCGTCAGCCGTGGGCTGACCCGGGTCGACGGACTTGCGACCGAGGTCGGATGGAGCCGTAAACGGCTCTGGTCTCGCTTCCGGTCGCAGCTCGGCCTGCCGCCCAAGCGCGCCGTGAAGCTGGTCCGCTTCGACCATGCTGCCCATCGTCTGGTCGCGGGCGAAAGCGCGGCCCACGTCGCGGCCGACAGCGGCTATGCCGACCAGTCCCACCTGCATCGGGATGTCGTGGCGTTCACCGGCGTAACCCCCGCGACCGTGGCCGGCGAGCCGTTTCTCGCCGTAGACGACATCGCATGGCCCAGCCGGGGAACATCCGCACTGCTCGCCTCTCCGGGGAGTTCCGGCTCAGTCGCCGACCGGAGCTGAGGACGGCCACCCACACAGTGTTCGCGCTGTTCCGGTTCTCCACACCCTGGAGGCCGTCGTGGATGTCCCGGCGCAGACTGGGGCCGGCCAAGCACTTCCTGGCGGACGTGGCTCCCCGAGTGGGCAGCCACGTGGCTGGGTGCTACTCCGCCAGGAGCATGGCGACGCGCTGGGCGGTCTTCTCTCCGGCCCGTTGTTTGATCAGCCCTTCTTTGGCGGCTGCTCGCAGCAGGACTCCGGTGGCCGCTGCCTCCGCCCTCGTGAGCACTGCGGTGACCACGACCGGATTCAGGCCGCCGGCTCCGCCTGCCGCGATCACGCGAATCGTTCGCCGGTCCGCGGAGGGCTGTGGTTCCAGTGGATCGACCTGGCGGCCCAGCGCAGTAAGTACGTCGTGCGTGCGCTCCACGGCGTCCTCGAAGGCCAACGGCAGGCGCAGATCGATCTCGTGGACGTTCTTCTTCAAACGCTTGGCGGTGAACTCCGCGCCCCGGCGGCCCAGGCCCCCGGCGAGCGCACCGAGGGCCTCGACCAGAAGCCCATCCTCATCCTGCATCAGCCGTCCCCCGCTCACTCGATGAAAGTCGTGCTGCGGACATGATAGGAATCCGGTCAACGCTCAGCGACGCCGTGGTGGTGTCCCTTGCCGCTCCGGATGGTTCCGCACCCGGCCGTGACGCTGCGTCGAACCCCTCACGCGGTGACAGTGAACGCGCCACGATGGAGGGTCACAGCGCCTGTGGCCGTTGCGACCGCGAAGTTGAGCATGCGCGCGGGGCCGTCGGTGAGCAACGCCGGGAGGGTGGCCGGGGCTGTCCCGGCCGCGAGCCGGCGGCCCAGATCGTCGAACCACTGCCGCGCCCAGGTGCTTTCGTCGGCCCAGTCCAGGAGTGTGAAGCCGCTGGACTGGACGGTGTCGCGCAGCTCGTCGGCGGTGACCAGGTGACTGTCGGTGCCGTCGAGCGACCAGGGCAGCGGCAGGGCCAACTCGCCGTCGGCGCCTCGGCAGACCTCGAAGATCGCCAGCCGCGCTCCCGGCCGCAGACGGCGAGCGATCTCGGAGTAGAACACCTTCTTGTCCTCGATGTTCATCTGGACGTGGACGGTGTAGGCGGCGTCGAACCCGGTGTGGCCGAGGGCGCCGATGTCGCTGCGGAAGAACCTGGTCCGTTCTGCGAGCCCCGCGGCGTCGGACAGGGCCTGAGCGGCCTCCACATAGGCGGTGGTGATGTCGACGCCGACGACGTTGCAGCCGGTGGCCCGGGCGATCTGCCGTGCGGGACCGCCGAGGCCGGACCCGACGTCCAGCGCCGTCGCTCCGGCGGTGAGTGCCAGATGCGGGATCAGGCGCTCGATCGCTTCGGACCCGCCGGCGTGGAACTGGTCGATGTCCTCCCACTGCGTCCGCGGCAATGCGGACAGGCTTGCTCCCGTGAGCTGCTCGACAGTGGTGACGATGTCGGTTTCGGTGTAGGTCATGACGCTGCTCCTCATGGGATCAATCGGACGCTCCGGTGGGCGCCGCGCTGACAAGGTCGTGCAGCAACTTCCGTGCGCCGGTGATCCGCAGGCCCTGCCGGGTCGCCTGGCTCGGACTCAGCAATCCGGACAGGACGGCGCCGACGAGCTGGGCCGGGCCCGTGAGCGTGACATCGGCGTCCGGTGCCGTGCCGCGGCGCGTCTCGAAGCCGCCCGGCCGCAGGATCAGGCGCATCGCCTCGCCCCCGCACTCGACGCCGAGGATGAACTCGCTGTCCGGCGCGAGGCGGTCGGACAGCATCAATCCGCCGAGCAGCGCGGCCCATTGCGGCTGCACCGCGTCCTCGGGGCCAGGGCCGGTCGTCATTCGCCCCAACCCCCACTGGGCCAGCGCGAGCAGCACACCCTGCAGCTCCCGGCCCTGGGCAGTCAGCTGAAACAGCGTGGCCCCCACTGGTGGTGGCGCGGCACTGCGTTCGATCAGACCCTCGGCCTCCATGGCCCTGAGCCGGTCGGCGAGCAGATTCGTCGCGATTCCGGGCAGGCCGCGCTTGAGATCGCTGTATCGACTCGGCCCCAGCGCCAGAAGCTCCCGGACGATGAGCAGCACCCACCGATCCCCGACGATGTCCAGCGAGCGGGCCACCGAGCAGTACTGCTGGTAACTCTTCACATTCCCAACGTAGAGCGGTGTGGTTGATTTTCTCAAGCTCTAGGTTGAGAAACAGTTCCACCAGTCATCGAGTGCGGGCACTGGGGCGCGAAACCGTGCCGGTCGCACCCACCGGGCCCTACCCCTCCCGCAACGGCGCCAGCGTCGCCAGGGTGCCGTTCGCCCGGCCCAGCGCCCGCTCCAGAGTGACGGGGGAGTGCAGGGCGCCCGTGCCGTCGGGCGGGATGAGCCACTCCAGGAAGCGCGCGGGCCGGTACGGCGGCGGAACCGCGACCCAGGTGCCCTTGCCGGCATGGCGCAGGCCCGCTCCGACCCAGTGGCTCGCGGGATCGGGCGGCAGGAAGAAGCCGACTCTCTGCGCGGCGGTGTCCACCAACGTGGGGCCGGGCACCTGGAGCGGCTCTTGCCACAGGACGTCGAGGGTGAGCAGGCCGAGCTGATCGGGAACGCTCAGCACGTCCCAGTACCGTCCGGCCTCCAGGAGCACGGTGCCGGTGCCCTGGTCCCACGCGCGCTTGCACGCCCGGGGGTCCGGAGCGGCCGCCGCGAGCCACTCCACGCCTTGCATCCACAGCGAGTTCGTCATGTCGTTCTCCGGTTGGTCACAGCTCCGCCGTGCCAGGTGCAGGGGAGAGTACGGCCGGGCGCCCACCTGCGGATACTCCGGAGGTCGGTCTTGGCATATGCATGCTTGTAGATATTTCTATGCGGCGGAAGGGGTGGCGCGGCCTGGCGTTTCGGACGCGGCGTCAGAACCCCGAAGTCGCCGCCCGGGAGACGGAGATCCGTGTCAGGAACCCGGATCTCCGTGCCAGGAACACAGATCCGAGCCCCGGCAGCCCAGGTCGCGACGCCAGGAACCTGCAGCACGGCACTAGGAACCTTCAGGCCCCCTCGCTACCCTCCGCCGCATGATTGCCACAGTGGTCTGGGGCACCGGCAACGTCGGCCGCGCGGCCATCCGCGCCGTCGAGGCCCATCCGGCGCTGAAACTCGCGGACGTCATCGTCCACCACCCCGACAAGGTCGGCCGCGACGCGGGCGAACTCGGGGGACTTGGCCACCGCCTGGGCATCGCGGCGAGCGACGACATCGAGGCCGTACTGGCTGCGGGCCACCGAGCCGTGGTCTACGCGGCAACCGGCGACATTCGGCCCGACGAGGCACTCGCCGACATCACCCGGGCCGTCCGCTCCGGCGCCGTCGTCGTCACCCCCGCCCTGTATCCGCTCTACGACCACCGCAGCGCGCCGCCGGAGTTCCGGGAACCGGTCCTCCAGGCCATCGCGGACGGCGGCGGCTCCCTCTTCGTCTCCGGCGTCGACCCCGGCTGGGGCAACGACGTGCTGCCCCTGCTGATCAGCGGACTCGGCACCACCATCGACGCGATCCGCTGCCAGGAGATCTTCGACTACTCCACCTACGACCAGGAGGACTCGGTCCGGAACCTGGTCGGCATGGGCCATCCGATGGACTACGAGCCGCTCATGCTCGCGCCATCCATTCCGACCATGGTCTGGGGCGGGCAGATACGGCTCATGGCCAGGGCGCTCGGCACCGAACTCGACGACATCCGCGAGACGATGGACCGGCGTGCGCTGGACACGACCGTGACCACCCGGACGATGGGTGAGTTCGAAGCCGGCACCCAGGGCGCGGTGCGGTTCGAGGTGCAGGGCATCGTGGAGGGCGAACCCCGCATCGTCATCGAGCACGTCACCCGCATCCACGCCTCCTGCGCCGCGGACTGGCCCACGCCACCCGACGGCGGCGACGGAGCACACCGCGTGATCATCGAGGGCCGGCCGCGCATCGAGGTCACCGTGGAGGCCACCGACGAGGGCGAGAACCGCTCCGCGGGCGGCAACGCCACCGCGGTCGGCCGCCTGGTCGGCGCCATCGACTGGCTCGTGGACGCGCAACCCGGACTCTACGACGCGCTCGACGTCCCGCTGCGCCCCGCAGTCGGCCGACTCGGAAGGAAGCAAGGATGAACATCGACATCCCCGAGGGCCAGGAACCGATCGGTTACGTGTGGGGCGAGATGGTGCCCGGCATCGGCATGGCCGCCGCGAACTTCTCGCTGTCGGTGTACGAGCACACGACCCTGGGACTGCGCGAGTTCGAGGCCGCGCGGCTGCGGATCGCGCAGATCAACGGCTGTCTCTTCTGTCTCGACTGGCGCACCGAACGCGACGGGCAGAAGGTCGAGGAGGAGTTCGCCGACGCGGTCACCGAGTGGCGGACCACGGAGGCGTTCGACGACCGCACCCGGCTGGCAGCGGAGTACGCCGAGCGGTATGCCGTGGATCATCATGGCCTCGACGAGGCGTTCTGGGCGCGGATGACCGCGCACTACAGCCAGCGAGAGATCGTGGAACTGAGCATGAGTATCGGCTCCTGGCTGGCGTTCGGCCGCCTCAACCATGTGCTGGGTCTCGACGCCGTCTGCGTCTTGCCGACGCACTGAGCCGCCTGGGTACGTCCGATGTGCCTAGGTGTCGTACGTGGGGGAGGCGCTCCCGGTCGCCTCCCACGGACAACTGCCCGTCAGGCCGTCGCTACAGATCGGCGGCGATGATCGCTTCGATGTTCCGCTCGGCGAGCGCGGTGATGGTGACGAACGGATTGACGCTGGTGTTGCCGGGGATCAGTGAGCCGTCGATGACGTACAGGCCCAAGTGGCCTTGGAGACGGCCGTAGTTGTCGGTGGCCTTGTTCAGGACCGCGCCACCGAGCGGGTGGTATGTGAGGTGGTCGCCCCAGATCTTGTAGGTGCCGAAGAGGTCGGTGCGGTAGATCGTTCCCTCCTTCGCGTTGATCTTGTCGAAGATGGTCTTGGCCATGTCGATGGCCGGCTGTTTCCAGGCCGTCTGCCAGTCCAGGTCGACGGCGCCGGTCGAGCTGTTGAAGGAGAACTGGGCGCGGTTGGGGTTCTTGGTGATCGACAGGTAGAACGAGGCGTAGGTCTCGATACCGGTCGGCAGCGGTGCGATCTCGGAGAAGGCGCCGCCGGCCGCCCAGTTGTCGATGCCGGAGCAGGGGATGCTCGACTGGAGAGCGCCGGTGGGGTCCCACAGGTGGTTGGCGCGGCCGCACATGACGTTTCCGTTGTCGCCCCAGCTCTTGCCGACCTCGCCGTTGAGACCGGGCAGGGCGCCGGTGGCCTTGAGTTTGACCAGGAGCTTGCTGGTGCCGACGCTGCCGGCGGCGAAGAACACCTTGTCCGCGGTGACGGTCTTGGTGGCCGTGGCGTCGCCGTTGGTGTTGAGCTGGTCGATGAGGACGGTGTATCCGCCGCCGGTGGCGGGGGATACCGAAGTGACCTTGTGCAGCGGGGAGATGGTGACCCTGCCGGTGGCCTTGGCTCGTGCGAGGTAGGTCTTCTGCAGTGACTTCTTCCCGTAGTTGTTGCCGTAGAGGATTTCGCCGGCCAGCGCCGACTTGGGGACGGTGCCGGCCGCCTCCTGTTCCATGTAGTTCCAGTCGTATACGTCGGGCACGAAGACGAACGGGAAGCCGGAGCGCCCGGCCTGCTTGCGGCCGACGCGGGCGTACTGGTAGCAGTCGGCCGTCTCGAACCAGGTGGGGTCGACGGTGGCGACGCCCAGACCGGCGTTGGCCCGGGGGTAGTAAGTGCCGTACATCTCGTCGGCGTTGACCGACGGGAGGATGGCACCGAAGTTCTCGCGCTTGGGGGTGACGGCCATGCCGCCGTTGACCAGAGAGCCGCCGCCCACGCCGCGGCCCTGGTAGACGAGGATTCCGCTGAACTGCTCCGCGTCGAGGATTCCGGTGTAGCGGGGGACGTCCTTGTCGATGGGGAAGCCGAGGAAGTTGCTGATGGGCTGCTTGGTTCTGGTGCGCAGCCAGTAGGACCGGTAGTCCGGGCTGGTGGTGTTGGCGAAGATCTTGCCGTCCGAGCCCGGGGTGTCCCAGGCCATGCCCATCTCGACCATCTGTACGTCGACGCCGGCCTCGGCGAGCCGCAGGGCGGCGACCGAACCGCCGTACCCGGTGCCGATCACCAGGACCGGGACATGGGCGCCGGAGTCGAGGGAAGCGGCCGTGGGGACCGCCGTCCTGGGGGCCGCCGTGGCGTGACCGGCGAGGGCCACGGCTCCAAGAATAGAACCGGTTCCTGTGATGAATCTTCGACGTGATACACCGCCAGAACCCTTGTCCTGCACGGTAGTTTCACTCATGTGACGCTCCTCACTCTCGACAGAGTGAGAACAAGTTCTACTGTTACGACCTTGTTAAGTCACTACATACCTCAAGGTAACTTGCGGTTGATCGTGTACCGCGCACCATGCGCCCGGCCCGCACGGAGCGCGCGGACGCCAACTCCGCCTGAGTACGCGTACTCAGACCCACTGCGTCGCTCGGCCCTGACGCGGCCGGCCTCGGCTGCCCACGATGGAGGCCCTCGCGTCGAGAGAGGCACCCATGGGTCGTGACCTGCAGCTGCGCACCGCCAATCCGGAGGATCTCGAGTGGATCCACGAACTGCGTCACCGCGTGTACGCCGAGGAGTTGGGCCAGCACGCGCCACACCCGGCCGGGCGGCTTCGTGACGGGCTGGACGGCGACAACGTCTACCTCGTCGCGGCGCGCGGCGCGGCCCGGATCGGCTTTGTCAGCCTGACTCCGCCCTGGGTGGGGCGGTACGCGCTGGACAAGTACCTGACCCGCGACGAGCTTGAGCTGCTGACCGAGGACGAACCCTTCGAGGTGCGCATCCTCACCGTCGAGCCGCGCTGGCGCCACACCGCGGCGGCGCCGCTGCTCATGTACGCGGCCCTGCGCTGGATCGCCGCCCGGGGCGGCCGCCGGGTCGTGGCGATGGGGCGCACCGAGCTGCTGGACATGTACCGGGCCGTCGGCCTGAGTCCGGTCGGCCGTACCGTCCACAGCGGTGCGTTGACGTTCGAAGTGCTGACCGGCGGCGTCGCCGAGCTGACGAAGCTCGCGACGGACCGTCATCGCACCACGTTGGAGCGTCTGGCGGCCGAGGTGGACTGGCAGCTCGACGTGGCGTTCGCGCCACGGCCGGACGGCTGCGAACACGGCGGCGCCTCGTTCGGTGCCATCGGCGCGGACTTCCGTACCCTGCACCGGCGCCACCGCATCGTCGCGGCCGACGTACTGGACGCCTGGTTCCCGCCCGCCCCCGGAGTGCGGGCGGCGCTCGCGGAAGACCCGGCCTGGGCCGCCCGTACCTCGCCGCCGTCCGGCGCCGAGGGGTTGCTCGCGGAAATCGCCACGGCCCGGGCGCTGCCGGCGGACACCCTCGCGGTCGGCGCCGGTTCGTCCGACCTGATCTTCAGGGCGTTCGGCCGTTGGCTGACCCCGGAGAGCCGGGTGCTGCTGACGGACCCCTGCTACGGCGAGTACGCCCACGTCACAGAGAGGGTCATCGGATGCCGGGTGGACCGGCTCCCGCTGCGCCGCGAAGACGGCTGGCGGATCGACCCGGACCGGCTGTCCGCTGCCGCCGACTCAGGCCGCTACGACCTCGTCGTGGTGGTCAACCCGAACAACCCGACCGGACGCCACGCACCGGCCGCGGAGCTGCGCTCGGTGATCGCCGCCGCGCCGGCCCGCACCCGCTGGTGGATCGACGAGGCCTACCTGGGCTATGTCGGCCCGACCGAGTCGCTCGCCGGCCTCGCCGCGACGGACCCGCGCGTGGTCGTCTGCACCTCGCTGTCCAAGATGTACGCGCTGTCCGGCCTGCGGGCCGCCTACCTGGTGGCCGAGCCCGCCACCGCGGCAGAGCTACGCCGCTGGACACCGCCCTGGCCGGTCAGCCTCCCGGCGCAGCTCGCCGCCGTGGCAGCCCTGCGTGACCCGGCGTACTACACCGACCGCTGGCTCCGCACCCAAGCGCTGCGAGGCCAACTGGCTGCCGATCTCGCTAGGTTGGACGAGGCCCTGACGGTCGAGGAAGCCGTGGCGAACTTCCTCAACGTCACCCTGCCGCCGGGTGGCCCGAGTGCCGCGCATGTGGTGGACGAGTGCCGCCGCCATGACGTGTACCTGCGCGACCTGTCGCCGTTGTCCCCGCGGTACGAGGGGCGCACCGTGCGCATCGCGGTCAGGGACACCGCCGAGAACACGCGGATCGTGGCCGCGTTCCAGGCTGCCCTGGATGGGCTGCGGCCGGGTCCGGTCCCGCTCGTACGGCGGCCGGCGGGCGTTCCCGTCGCCGGAGCCGCCTGGTGATCACTGTCGCCTCCCTGGTGCCGTACCTCGGTGGGGCGTTGGTGCTGGGCGGCATCGCGGTGGTGGCGTCCCGGCGCCGTGAGCTGATGATCCGGTGGTGCGCCTGGGCGGTCGGAGTGCCCCTGGTCACCGGCGCGTTCTGGCTGGGCCGCCCGGGCTCCGCGTCCGTCGCCGTCGTCGTCGGGGTGATCGCGGTGATGGAGTTCGGCGGGCTGCTGCAACTGGGCTGGACGGACCGGGTGGTGCTGGCCGCCGCGGTGACAGGCGTGGTGGCCGCCGCCTGGTTGGCGCCCGGCCAGGTGCTCCGGGTGGTCGCGATCGGGGCGCTCGCGGTGGCCGCCGTGCCACTGCTGGCAGGCGACGCCGATCATGGCTTGCGTCGGCTGGGCGCCGGCCTGCTGGGGCTGGCCTGGCTGAGTGTGCTCGCCGCGCTGGTGCCGCTCGCGGCGAGCGGGCTCGCGTTGTTCGTGGCGGTCTCGGTTGCCGACATCGTGGCGTACTTCGCCGGTCAACGGCTCGGCGGGCCGCGGCTGTCGCCCCTGTCACCGGCCAAGCGGTGGAGCGGGACCCTGGCCGGGGCCGCGGCCGGCCTCGGCGTGCTCGCCGTGCTGTCGGTACTGAGCTGGCCGATGGCGGTCGCGGTGGCGGTCGGCGGCCCGGCCGGCGACCTCCTCGAATCCATGATCAAAAGAGGTGCGCAGGCCAAGGACGCCGGCCGCTGGCTACCGGGCTCCGGCGGCCTGCTGGACAGGATCGATTCACTGCTCATCGCGCTGGCAGTGCTGCTTGTCCTGCGCTGACGGGCGCCTCCCCGAGAACGCCGGTCCCGGGCTCGCTGGGGCGGTCAGGCCATCGCCGCCGCCATCTCCTGCACCGTGACCTCCAGCGGGGTCGGCTTCAGCCCGAAAGTCTGCTCGGTGTGCGAGGAGTCCAGCACGAAGGGCCGCCGGAACTGATACTGAACCTCCGGGAGTTCACGGACCGTCGGGGAGAACAGCCCGCCAAGCGTCAGCATCCAGCCGGGCATGGCGCGCAGCTTCGGAGCGGGCGCACCGGCCGTGCGGGCCAGCAGTCCGGCCAGTTCGCGCACGGAGACAGGCGCGGGGGTCGGCACGTGCCACACATGCCCCCACGCCCGGTCGTCCCGGGACACCGTGACAAGAGCCCGGGCGACGTCCCGTACGGCGGTCCAGCTGTGCGGTGCGTCGAGGTCCCCGGGCACCAGAGCCGGTTTACCGGCGAAGACCTTCGGGGCCACCGCCAGCGTAAAGACGGAGGAAGCGCCGGCGCCGATGAAATCGGAGGCGCGCACCGCGGTGACGCGCACCCGCCCGGCTTGGTGCGCGGCGAGCGCCTCCTGCCAGATCCGCGCCCGCACACCGCCCTTGACGCTGTTCGGGGCCGACGGCAGCTCCTCGGTCATCGGCCCGTCGACCTGCCCGTACGCGTAGAGGTTGTCGAGGACGACGTAACCGGCACCGCTGCGTTCGGCGGCGGTGAGCAGGGCCGCGGCGAGCGGCGGGAACGCCTTGGCCCAGGTGTGGTAGGGCGGAGCGGCGCAGGTGAACAGCGACGTGGCGTCCTGGCAGAGCGCGGTGAGCCGGTCGGCGTCGGTGGCGTCGGCCGCGATGCGTTCGATGCCCGGATGCTCGGGCCCGCTGCCGCTGCGCGTCACCAGGCGGACATGATGTCCGGCATCGGCGAGCAGGGACGCGGTCGCGACACCGGTGCTTCCCGCACCCACCACGACGTCAAATGACATGACTTGCTCCATCGTTGGGGACAACTGCCCGAGCTCTCCGCGCCGTCGCCCGACGGCACCGCCCAGCATCTCGCAGGCGCCCGCGCACGGTCCCGGCGGCCCCGGGCAGCTTGCCCGTGGCGGTCGGGACCCGTGCCTCAGGCGTCCGCGCCGGGGCGCAGGGGATTGTGTGAACGCGCGGCTCCTGTCCTGGGTACTTCGGGGGAGGACAGGAGCCGCGCCCCTGCGGTGGCGGCCCCTCAGGACAGCGGCTGTTCGGCCCAGATGACCTTGCCTGCCGGGGTGTACCGGGTGCCCCAGCGCTCGGCGAGCTGCGCGACGAGGAACAGGCCCCGGCCGCCCTCGTCGGTGGTGGCCGCGTAGCGCAGGTGGGGTGAGGTGCTGCTGGCGTCGGAGACCTCGCAGATCAGGCTGCGGTCGTACAGCAGGCGGACCTGGATGGGGTCGGTGCCGTAGCGAATCGCGTTGGTGACCAGCTCGCTGAGGATCAGCTCCGTGGCGAACGCCAATTCCTCCAGGCCCCATACGGACAGCTGCCGGGTGACCGAGGAGCGCACCTCGCCGACGGCTGCCGGGTCCGAGGGCACCTGCCAGTCGACGACCCGGTCGGCGTCGAGCGCACGGGTGCGGGCCACGATCAGCGCGATGTCGTCACTCGGCCGGGCCGGGAGGAGCGCGTCGAGGACGGTGCGGCAGGTCTCCTCCGGGGACGGTTCGGACCGGGTCAGCGCGGCGCGCAGCATGTCGAGGCCGACGTCGATGTCCCGCTCCCGGTCCTCGACGAGCCCGTCCGTGTACAGCACCAGACGACTGCCCTCCTCCAGTTCGAGCTCGGCCGTCTGGAAGGGCAGGCCGCCGAGTCCGAGCGGCGGGCCGGCCGGCACCTCGGGGAACTCGACACTTCCGTCGGGCCGCACCAGTGCGGGCATCGGGTGGCCGGCGCGGGCGAGGGTGCACTGTCGGGTGACGGGGTCGTAGATGGCGTACAGGCAGGTGGCGCCGGTGATGGCGGCACTGCTGTCGTGCGCCGCCTCGTCCTGGTCGACGCGGGCGACCAGCTCGTCGAGGAGGCCGAGGAGTTCGTCGGGCGGCAGATCCAGGGCGGAGAAGTTGTGCACCGCGGTCCGCAGCCGCCCCATGGTGGCCGCCGCGTGCAGCCCGTGGCCGACCACGTCACCGACCACCAGGGCGACGCGCGCGCCGGACAGCGGCAGGACGTCGAACCAGTCCCCGCCGACTCCCGCCTGCGCGGGCAGATAGCGGTAGGCGACCTCCAGGGCGCTCTGTTCGGGCAGCGTGCGCGGCAGGAGACTGCGTTGCAGGGTTACGGCCATGGTGTGCTCGCGCGTGTAGCGGCGAGCGTTGTCGATGGAGACGGCGGCTCGGGCGACCAGTTCCTCGGCGAGGGCCAGCTCCTCCAGGTCGAAGGGGTGCGGCTTCTGCGAGCGCCAGAAGTTGGCCACGCCCATCACCTGGGTGCCGGCCCGCAGCGGGACGGTGATCAGCGAGTGGATTCCGTACTCCACGACCTGTGCGGAGCGGGCGGGGTCCTGCGCGTACCAGCCGGCGGCGTCCTTGAGGTCGGGCTCGATGACCGCCTCGCCGGTGCTGAGGCTGCGGGCCTGCGGCGAGGAGTCCACGAGTGCGATCCGCTTGCCGACCGGATAGAGGGGCGCGTCCTCGCGGATGCCGGTGAGGGCGGTGCGGCGCAGTTCGGTGGCCGCGTCCGGCTCCTCGCCGTTGAGGACGCCGTCGAGCAGGTCGACGGTCACGAAGTCCGCGAACCGTGGCACGGCCACCTCCGCCAGGGCCTCGGCGGTACGGGTGACGTCCAGGCTTGTGCCGATGCCCACTCCGGCGTCGTAGAGCAGGTTGAGGCGTTCCCGTGCCTCTTCGGCCCGGCCGGACAGCGCCCGCAGCTCGGTCGAGTCACGCAGCGTGGCGACACTTCCCGGCGGGCCGCCCTGGCGGTCCGTGGGCCGCTGGTTGATCGCCAGCAGCCGGTCCTTGACCAGGTGCACCTCGTCGGTGGCGGTCCGTCCCGACGCGAGCAGGTCGGCGGTGTCGGCGTCGAGGCCGAGTTCGAGGACGTGCCTGCGCTCGGCGGCGGGGGGCAGATCGAGCAGCCGATGCGCCTCGTCGTTGGCGAGCAGCAGCTGCCCCTCGCCGCTGACGATGATCACTCCCTCGCGTACGGCGTGCAGCACCGCGTCGTGGTGCTCGTACATCCGCGTCATCTCGTACGGGCCGAGGCCCCGGGTCTGGCGCAGCAGCCGTTTGCTCACCAGCGCCGTGCCGCCCGTGGCCAGGGCCATCGCGATGGCCGCGGCGGACAGCAGGATCGGCAGCTGCCGATTGGCGACGCCGCCGACGTTGGCGGTCGTGATCCCCGCGGACACCAGGCCCACGACCGTGCCGTCGGGTGCCTTGATCGGGACGACAGCCTGCACCAGCGGCCCGATCGTCCCGTTGATCTCCTCGGTGATGGAACGGCCGGCGAGGCCCGGCGCCATGGTCCCGACGAACTTCTTGCCGATCCGGTCCGGCTTGGGGTGGGTATAGCGGATGCCGTCGGTGTTCAGCACGACGATGAAGTCCACCTTGGACTGCTTGCGGGCGGCCTCGGCCCGCGGCTGCAGAATGGCCGTGGGATCGGGGCTGCTCAGCGCCTCACGGGTGCCCGGCGCGTTGGCAAAGGTCTCGGCGACGGCGAGCGAGCGGTTGCGGGCCTCCTGGGTGCTGTCGTGGCGTACCTGCAGCACCAGCGCCACCACGGCCGCCACGACCAGCAGCAGCACGATGACCACTTGGAACACGAAGACCTGGCCGGCGACACTGCGCCCGCCCAAGGCCGACCGCAGCCCTCCGGCGGACATTCTGCGGCGTCCGCCCCGGTGGGATCGCCGGGGCCTCATCGGTCCGGGCGGCGTCTGCCACGCCCGCTGCTCGGGCTCGCGGCGGGCGCGATCACCACCGCGCCGTGAGCGCAGCGCTCTGAGGGAGAGGGTCGACTGAGCCCAGGATCGACCCACGAGTCGGACCATGTGCTCATATCTACACTGCCTGGTGCCAGGAGGCGAGGAGCATCACTCTGCGTGACGGGCGTGGACGGCGCCCGTCGGCGGCCTCGGTGGGGTCAGGGGAGCAGCTTGTCCAGGGCTGCCGGTCCTTCGGCGGCGAGCTTGCGCTCGGCCCAGGCGAGATTCTTCGGGGTGATGTCACGGCCGGTGGCGAGCACCAGGTCCTCGGGTGACACCTCGCCGCCCGCGCCGGTGTGCAGCAGGGCGTCGGGGGTCGTCGTGTCCTCGGACGGAGAGGGCGAATCGGGCTGACTGATCGGCATGATCTCTCCTTGGCTGTCGCGGGCCTCGTACCGTTTTGGCGGGCGCGGACCTCGTACCGTTCACGCTACGGGCATTCCGGGTACCCCGCGCGACACGAATTGTGTGGAAATCAGGCCCTCTGGGGTCCGCGTGCGCACTGGAGGAATGACCGGCGGAGGGGGCGGTGGCGAATGGCCGGAGAACGCCCTGTCCGCGGCGAGCCGGGGTGCGTACGCTGCGGTCACTCCCAGCCTTCACAGGTTCATCACAGGTTCTTCACAGGCCGGGAGTGTGTGCGCCTGAGGGATTGACATGTCCATGGTTAACCCCTCTGCGTTCGATCCCATGCAACCGGTCTGCGACGGCCTCCGCCTATCGGGAGGCCGCACCCCCCAATTCGCGGCGGCACACATCCCGTGCCGCCGGAACGCCAACGCAATGGATGGGACAATCATGGCTGGTGGGCTGCTTCTGGGCGGCGCGATGGTCGCGCTGTTCGCCACCGCACTCCCCACGCAGGACCCGTCGTCCGGGTTCGTCGACCCGCCCCCGGACAAGATCGTCATCAAGGTCGCCACCGTGAACGGCTCCGGCTGCCCCCAGGGAACCGCCGCAGTCGCGGTCTCCCCGGACAACACGGCCTTCACGGTGACCTACAGCAACTACCTC
Source organism: Streptomyces sp. R21 (assembly GCF_041051975.1). GTDB lineage: Bacteria > Actinomycetota > Actinomycetes > Streptomycetales > Streptomycetaceae > Streptomyces. Next base: position 9,782,848 of record NZ_CP163435.1, read on the forward strand.
GCCCAGGTCGGCGGCAACGCCGACCCCACCGCGTTCCGCAAGAACTGTCAGCTCAACCTGATCGTCCACGTGCCACAGGGCTTCACCTACGCCATCGCGAGCGCGGACTACCGCGGCTTCGCCTCTCTCCAGCCGGGCGCGAGCAGCACCGAGAAGGCCTCGTACTACTTCCAGGGCTCCCCGAGCACCGCCTCCATCACCCACCCCTTCACCGGCCCGCAGGATGACAACTGGCAGGCCACGGACACCACGGACTGGGCCCAACTGGTCTGGGCGCCCTGCGGAGTTCAACGCAACTTCAACATCAACACCGAACTCCGCGTCAACGCCGGCAGCTCCGCCCCCGGCAGCACCAGCTTCATGACCATGGACTCCACGGACGGCGACATCAGCACCATCTACCACCTGGCCTGGAAGGAGTGCCCCCACTCCTGACCCGTACCGCCCGCTCCCGATCCGCGCGTGCACCGGCTCCTTCGCACCGGGGCCGGTGCACGCGTGGAAGGAGCCGCACGAGCCGGCCGCTGTGCGCCTTCGTAGTGGCTTCAACTCCCCAGCGCCGCAACGGAAATGGCGGACTCGTGTGGCTATTGTGCGCTTTGTGATGAGGAGTTGACACGCAATCCACTGAAAGTGCTTGCTCTCCTACGTTGAGCCACGTAGACCTTTCCCACGCAGGAGCCAGAGTCTGGGGGGATTCGGCAGATGCAAGGAACGGTCGACGGTTTCAGCTATGGGGCGGTCACGCCCGTAGCGGCCTATCTGATGGCGTCCCTGGGCGGTGCGCTCGGGCTTCGCTGCGTCACACGATCCATCCGCAACAAGCGTTCATGGAAACCCGGTTGGCTCGCGCTCGGCGCCGCGTCGATCGGCTGCGGCATCTGGACGATGCACTTCATCGCCATGATCGGTTTCCAGGTCGAGGAAACGCGCATCAGGTACGACGGGTACCTGACCTTCGCCAGCCTCGTCGTGGCCGTCCTGGTGGTCGGCATCGGCGTCTTCATCGTCGGGTACCGCGGGGCCGGCCGGTCCGCACTGCTCACGGCCGGCGTCATCACCGGCCTCGGAGTCGCGGCCATGCACTACATGGGCATGGCCGCGATGCGCATGGGCGGCGAGATCCACTACGACTCCACCGTCGTCGCGATCTCCGTGGTGATCGCCGTGGTCGCCGCGACCGCTGCACTCTGGGCGGCCGTCTCGATCCGCGGATTCCTGGCGAGCCTGGGCGCGAGCCTCGTCATGGGCGTCGCCGTGAGCGGGATGCACTACACGGCCATGGCGGCGGTCAGCGTCCATGTGCACGGCGGCGTGGGCGCGCCCTCGGTGGGCGGCTCACCCACCTCGATCATGCTTCCCATGCTGTTCGGCCCGGTGATCTTCCTGATCCTGGCCGGCGTGGTCGTGATGTTCGACCCCCTCCTGGTCCTCGGCGAAGGCGACTGGGGCGGCCAGCAGGCGAAACGGAGCCCTGTCGGCAACTCCGCTCAGCAGCAACCGAGTTCGGGCTCCCTCTTCCAGCCCCACACGGACGCCCCGCCGCCCGCCTGGAGCTCCCCCGAGAACCCTTCGCGGTACCGAGGCTGGTGAACCACCGACCTGTGGTCTGATGGTGAAGACGAGTGAGGACGAGCAGCAGGAGGCTCCCATGACGACTCTGCCGAACCGGCCCCACGCGGCGCTGGTCGTCATCGACGTCCAGAACGGGGTCATGTCCCTCAGCCATGACCGCGACCAAGTGATCGCGAACATCAACACCCTCGTCGGCAAGGCACGAGCCGAAGACGTACCCGTGCTCTGGGTGCAGCACAACGACGACCACCTCAAACGGGACAGCGAGCAATGGCAGTACGTGCCGGAACTCGTCCGCCGCGACACGGAACCGCTGGTCCACAAGAACTACGCCGACTCCTTCGAGAGCACCGAACTGGAAACACTGCTCGCCGAGCGCGGGGTCGGCCGCCTCGTCGTCACGGGTGCCCAGAGCGACATGTGCATCCGCGCGACCATCCACGGCGCCTTCGTCCGCGGCTACGACGTGACCCTGGTCGGCGACGCGCACACGACAGAGGACCTCACCGCCTACGGGGCCCCGCCCCCGGACCAGGTGATCACGCACACCAACATCTACTGGGACGGCCAGGACGCACCCGGCCGCCGCGGGGACACCGCCAGTACGGCGGAGGTGAACTTCGCGGGAGGCGACGCCGGTTGAGGCCTCGCGGCCGCGCACCGAGATGCCCACCGGAGCGGCCACGCCGTCACTCGTCCGCGGCGAGCCCCATCAGAACCCCGGCGCCCGCTCTTCGAGGAAGGCCAGGATGTCCGCCGGGTTCTGCAGTGGCGCGGGATAGAGGAGCAGCCGGTCGAGGCCGAGCGCGGCGTAGCGGCCGATGGCCTGGGCGTCGAGGGTTGACGGGTCCACGTGGGCGAAGGTGATCTCCAGCGGGCCCAGCCGGGCCGGACGGTCGATCTCGGCCGCGGCCTGCTTCAGGCCGGCGAGGTGGGTGGCCAGGGACTCGGGGGAGTCGCCGCTGCCGATCCAGCCGTGGCCGCGGGCGACGGCGCGTCGGAAAGCGGCCGGGCTGTGGCCGCCGACCAGGATCCGCGGACCACCGGGCCGCACCGGCCGCGGGTGCGCGTCGACGTCCCGGAACGAGGTGTAGCGGCCCTCGAAGGCGGGGCGCTCCTCGGTCCACAGCGCCGTCATCGCGTCGATGTACTCGTCGGTGCGCCGACCCCGCTCCTTGAACGGCACCCCGACGGCCGTCATCTCCGCTTCGAGGAACCCCGCCGCCACCCCGAGCAGCAGCCGCCCGCCGCTGAGCACGTCCAGGCTGGCCGCCTGCTTGGCCAGGACCAGCGGATTGCGCTGCGGCAGGATGAGGATGCCCGTGCCGAGTTCGATGCGCTCGGTCACAGCAGCGACGTACGCCAGATGCGTCAGCGGATCGAGGAGGGGATCCGTCGGCGCCATGGGCGAAAGGGGTGTGCGCGGGCTGGGCAGCACCACGTGATCGCTCGCCCACCAGGAGGTGTATCCCAACTCCTCCGCCCGTCGGGCGAGTTGAGTGGTGATGGCCGGGTCCAATGTGGCGTTGGTGTTCAGTCCGTGAACTCCGAGTTGCATCGGTGACCTCTCCTCCGGGTGCCGGTATCTGCGCCCATCGTCGGCCCGCGATCGAAGTCCGGTCCAAGACCCGTGGTCATAACCTCCGGTTATGAACGCAGGAACTCGGGGTCCCGCCGCCGCGCCCCGGAGTCACTCGAACCGCGTGACGTCGCCCGCCCCTCGCCGTACGATCTCCGCCTCGCCGCCTGAGAAGTCGATGACCGTCGTCGGCTCGGTACCGCAGTCGCCGGAGTCGATGACCGCGTCCACCACGTGGTCGAGCCGCTCCTTGATCTCCCAGCCCTGCGTCATCGGCTCGGTCTCGTCCGGCAGGAGCAGCGTGCTGGAGAGGAGCGGCTCTCCGAGTTCGGCGAGCAGGGCCTGGGCGACGACGTGATCCGGGATGCGGACTCCGACCGTCTTCTTCTTCGGGTGGAGCAGCTTGCGCGGCACCTCCCGCGAGGCGGGCAGGATGAACGTGTAGCTGCCGGGCGTCGAGGCCTTGATGGCCCGGAACACGTCATTGTCGACGTACACGAACTGGCCGAGCTGCGCGAAGTTCTGGCACACCAGGGTGAAGTGGTGCCGGTCGTCGAGCCGGCGGATCGACCGGATCCGGTCGATGCCGTCGCGGCTGCCCAGCTGGCAGCCCAGCGCAAAGCAGGAGTCCGTCGGATACACGACCAGTCCGCCGGAGCGGATGCTCTCGGCGACCTGGCCGATGGTGCGCGGCTGAGGGTTTTCGGGGTGAACGTCGAAGTACTTCGCCATCCGTCGAGCTTATGCCGTTGATCGGCCCCGCCCGCGCAGGTCCCGCCGACCGGTGTCGCGAGAGCGGCGAGGGCGGGCCGCTCAGTCCTTCAGCCGGTCGACCTGACGGATCTTGTTGGTGGCGTCCAGGGCGGCGACCTTGTAGGACTCCGCGAGCGTCGGATAGTTGAACACCGCATCGACCAGATAGTCGACCGTGCCGCCGCAGCCCATGACGGACTGCCCGATGTGGATCAGCTCGGTGGCCCCGGTGCCGAAGCAGTGCACGCCCAGCAGCGTGCGGTCCTCCGGGGAGACCAGCAGCTTCAGCATGCCGTGCGAGTCGCCGATGATCTGCCCGCGGGCCAGCTCGCGATAGCGGGAGATGCCTACCTCGAACGGCACGTTGTCCTCGGTGAGCTGGTCCTCGGTCCGCCCGATGAAGCTGATCTCCGGGATGGTGTAGATGCCGATCGGCTGGAGGTCGTGCGTCCGGTGCACCGGCTCGCCGCACGCGTGGTACGCCGCCGTACGGCCCTGCTCCATCGAGGTCGCCGCCAGCGCCGGGAAGCCGATGACATCGCCCACGGCGTAGATGTGCGGCACCTCGGTGCGGTAGTGCTCGTCCACCGTGATCCGGCCGCGCCGGTCCGCGGACAACCCGGCCTTGTCCAGGTCGAGTTCATCGGTCAGGCCTTGACGGCCCGCGGAGTACATCACGGTGTCCGCCGGGATCTTCTTGCCGCTCTGCAGGATGGTCAGCGTGCCCCGGGGGTGCCGCTCGACGGCGGCGACCGTCTCCCCGAAACGGAAGGTGACGGCGAGGTCGCGCAGGTGGTACTTGAGCGACTCGATCACCTCGACATCGCAGAAGTCGAGCATCCCGGGCCGCTGTTCGACCACGGTGACCTTGCTGCCGAGCGCGGCGAACATGGAGGCGTACTCCATGCCGATCACACCCGCCCCGACGATGACCATGGAGCGCGGTACCTGCTCCAGATTGAGGACGTTGTCCGAATCCATGATCGTCCGCTCGTCGAACTCGACGGTCGCGGGCCGGGCGGGCCGAGTGCCGGTGGCGATGATGATGTGCTGCGCGCTCAACTGCCGTTCGCGGCCCGTCGCTTCGCGCAGCGCGACGGTGTGGTCGTCGAGAAACCGGCCGGTGCCGGCGTAGAGCGAGACGTGGTTGCGCGAGAGCTGGTTGCGGATGACGTCGACCTCGCGGCCGACCACGTGCTGGGTGCGCGCGGTCAGGTCGGCGACGGTGATGTCCTCCTTGAGCCGGTAGCTCTGGCCGTACAGATCGCGCTGAGTGAGGCCGGTGAGGTAGAGGACCGCCTCGCGCAGCGTCTTGGAAGGGATGGTCCCGGTGTGGATGGAGACCCCGCCGACCATGTCGGGACGGTCGACGACGGCGACCCGGCGGCCGAGCTTGGCCGCCGCGATGGCAGCCTTCTGCCCGCCCGGGCCGGATCCGATGACAAGCATGTCGAAGTCGGGCACCCTCCGGAGTCTGACAGCCCGCCGCCCTTCCCGGAAGGTGAACGGGCAACCGGTGCCACTTCGACGAGGTCGCGCAGGGCGGATGCTGAAGCCACTGGTCGAGGCAGGCGCGTCCGCCTGATGACCGACCCGATCGTCGTCGGCAGCGGCAAGCGGCTGTTCGCCGGCGGCGTCGCTCCGGTGGGCGTGCAGCCGGCCGAGGCCGTGGCCAGCTCCACCGGGGCGATCGTCGCGGCCTACGCCCGCATCGCGAAGCGACCTCGGTTCAGACCTCGCCGATCGGCGATCCCAGCCGAATCGCCCGCAGCGCGATGAACAGCTCCGCGCACGCTTCGGCGTGCGTGGTGGGGCGGCCGGTCAGCTCGGCGATCCGGTTGAGCCGGTACAGCACGGTGTTGCGGTGGCAGTGCAGCCGGTCGGCCGCCTTTGTCGTCGAGCCCCCGCAGGCGAACCACGCGTCCAAGGTGTCCAGCAGGGTGAGCCGCTCCGCCTCCGGCAGGGTGCGCAGCGGCCCGAACACGGCAGAGGCCACCTGTGCCGCGGCATCGGGGGACGCCGCGGCGAGCAGGGCGATCGGCGAACTGCCGTACAGATGTGCCCCGTTGGTGTCCGGCGGCAGGCAGAGCGCCGCGAGCCGGGCCTCCCGCCAGGCCTTCGGTGCCTCGGTGGGGGAGGCGAAGGGGCGGCTGACTCCGACGCGGGACAGCGCGCTCCCGGCGAGTTCGGCGAGGGCCGTCTCCGCCGCTTGCGCGCTCGGCAGCGCGAGGAGACCCACCTTCGCGCCGTCCTTCTGGATCCACTCGCAGCCGATGCCGACCGCCCGCAGCCGCCCCTCGACGGAGGGCAGCGGCTCGCTGGCGTCGTTGATCTCGGCGGACACCACCACGAACGGCCCCGGGCGCTCCAGATGCAGGACGCGCACGATCTCCCGGGCTCCGGCGCTGTCGCGGGAGCTCCCGTCGAGCAGCGTGGTCAGCATCAGGTTGCGGGCCGCGGCCTCGCGGCGCGCCTGCTCCTCGAAGGTGGTGCGGTAGGCCTCGGCGGCGGCGCTGGAGTACTCGTCGATCATCAGCCAGATATCGGACGCCATGGGCAGCAGCTGGTCGGTGCCGCCCGCGTCGACGGCCAGCGCGAGCAGCCGGTCCCAGATGAAGCGCCCCGCAAGCCGGTAGGCATGCAGCAACGCGTCCAGCGGGATGCCCTGTTCGGCCTTCAGCCGCCCGGCCGCCCGGGGCGCGTCGAGTGTCGTGGGAACGCCCTGGAGCGCCATCAGGACGGTGTGGAGGTTGTCGCGCACGATCGCGCGCAGCACCTCGTGGGTCAACAGGGTGCTCTCGGCATACGAGTGCTCGCCGCTGACGATGTCCTGGGTCAGCTCGTCGGCGAGATCGTCCACCGACCGCAGGAGCCGGCCGATGAGGTCGACCCCCTGGCCGTGGTGTTCGTCGGTCTCCTGGCCATGGTGCCCGGCGGGCAACAGCGTCGTCACGCACGCATCGTAGACCCTGCCCATTGTGCGACGGCACAACGTGGGCACGCATATCTCCGCCGACCGCCTATGGCCGCAACCGTTCTCCACTTGTGAACATCTCGGTCAGCGCGTTGCGGCACGGTTCCGCCGATGCGGCATGTGCACAGTCCGTGTCTGATCAAAGGAGATCGGGTGAACACGTACGACTACGTCGTCGGGGCGGGATCCGCCGGCTGTGTGCTGGCGGCGCGCCTCACGGAGGACCCCTCTGTGACCGTGGCGCTCATCGAGGCCGGTGGGCCCGACACGGCCCAGGAGATCCATGTCCCGGCCGCGTTCAAACCGGTCTTGCGAGGTCCGGGCGTTCATGCCCGGGAGGAATTGCGGCCTGAGCTGAGCGGAGCGCCGCCGTGCCTTGCAGCGCAGAGCGCGGCCAACAAGCCGGCTCGAAGGGTCCGGTGAGAAAATCTCGGTGTTCGAAGGCCGGTGATCCGGATGGCGGGTAGCGTCGAGGGTGTGAAGCTGGTGGTGCAGGTGAAGTTGCTGCCAACGCCCGTGCAGGCGACGGCACTTGAGGCAACCTTGCGCGCCTGCAACGAGGCGGCGGCGTGGGTGTCGTCGGTGGCGTTCGAGAAGGACATCAAGCGGAACTACGCGCTGCGTGAGCACACCTACCACCAGGTCAAGGAGCGGTGGGGGCTGGGTGCGCAGGCCGCCCAGCACGTCATCAAGAAGACCTGCGACGCCTACACCGCGCTGAGGGCGAACCCAAAGGCCGGGAACCTGGGCAGACCGTGGTCGAAGCGCTACCGACGGGCTGCGGAGAAGCCGGTCGCCTTCCGCCCTGGGGGCGCCCAGCCCTATGACGACCGGATGCTGTCCTGGCAGATCCCGGACCGGACGGTGTCCATCTGGACCCTGTCGGGACGGCTGAAGAACATGGCATTCACCGCCTCACCCGAACACCTGGCCCGCCTGGCCCCGTACCGTAAGGGCGAGTCCGACCTGCTGTACCGGGACGGCATGTGGTTTTTGAACACCACCTGCGAGTTCCCCGAGCCTCAACTCAATCCAGGCGTCGAGGAGTTCCTCGGGGTCGACCTGGGGATCGTGAACATCGCCACCACCTCGGACGGCCAGATCATGGCTGGACGCGCCCTCAACCGGGGACGGCTGTGCGAGCGGGAGTTGCGGACCAAGCTCCAGTGTAAGAACACCCCGTCCGCCAAACGCCGACTGAAGAAGCGGCGGCGCAAGGAGGCGCGGCGGGCGAAGGACATCAATCACAAGATCGCGAAACATGTGGTGGCCGAGGCAGAACGCACCGGTCGCGGAATCGCCCTGGAAGACTTGACGGGGATCCGCGAGCGGGTACGGCTTCGCAAGCCCCAACGGGCCACCCACTCCAGCTGGGGCTTTGCCCAGCTGGGGGAGTTCATCGCGTACAAGGCTCGCATGGCGGGGGTGCCGGTGGTGCAGGTCGATCCGGCGTACACCTCCCGCACCTGCGCTGAATGCGGCCACATAGACAAGGCGAACCGGGTCTCCCAGGCCTGGTTCGCGTGCCGGTCGTGCGGATTCGTTGATCACGCCGATCGAAATGGCTCCCGCAATATCCGCCAGCGTGCGGAAGAGTTGTGGCGACGCGGGGCGCAGTCAACCGTCCCAGACCCACCCCCGAACCCGGGCCGTGGGGCAGGACGCAAACGCAGCGCCGCAGCCAGTGGCGCCCGTTGTGCAAGCCCGGAACTTGAGTCCCGGATACGTTGACTCAGTTGTTCAAGAGCGCCCTCGACTCGGAACCCGAACCGGGGCTGGGCGGGCGCCGCGCGTCGACCTGCCCGATCGGCGCCGTGGTGGATCCCGAACTCCGCGTGCTGGGCGTGGAAGGCTTGCGAGTCGTCGACGCGTCGGTGTTCCCGACCGTGCCCCGCGGCAACACCAACGCCCCCACCGTGATGGCCGCCGAGAAGGCAGCCGACCTGATCAAGGAGACCGTTCGATGACGACCCCGGCCCAGCCCCCGGCGCCCACACCGGCCCCCACACCCGCGCCGACCGCCGAAGCGAAGGAGCGGATCGACCGGATCGTGGACGAACTCGTCCACGGTGAAGCGGCATGGGCGGCCTGCAGTCTGGCCGAACGCCGGACGCTGCTGGAGCGCGTGCACGCGGCGACCGCGGCGCGGGCCGAGGCCTGGGTGCGTGCCGCGGCGGCGTACAAGAAACTGCCCGACCAGGACGCCCTGCTCGGCGAGGAGTGGACCTCCGGCCCCTACCCCGTGCTCATCGGGACCAGCGCGCTCGCGCAGACCGTCCGGGCCCTGGAGGAGGGCCGCAGTCCCGTCGACGACTTCACTCTCGGGCAGGCGCCGGGTGGCCGGGTCGCCGTTCGCGTCCTGCCGCACGACACCTACGACCGGCTGCTGCTGAGCGGCTTCAGCGCGGAGGTCTGGATGCCGTCGGGCGTCAGCGCCGACACGGTGCGCGACGGCGCCGGACTCGGGCTGCGCCGGCCGGAGGAGACCGGGGGCGTGGGTGTCGTCCTCGGAGCCGGGAACATCACCTCGATCCCCGTCCTCGACGTGCTCTACGAGTTGTACGCCCACAACCGCGTGGTCGTGCTGAAGCTCAACCCGCTCACGGACAGCCTCTACGACGTGTTCAGCGAGGTGCTCGCCCCGCTGATCGAACGGGGCGTCGTGCGCATCGTGACCGGCGGCGCCGACATCGGCACCTACCTCGTCCACCACCCGCGCATCCGGCACGTCCACATGACCGGCAGCGCCCTGACGCACGACGCGATCGTCTACGGCACCGGGGCGGACGGCGCGGCCCGCAAGGAGGCGGGCACACCGCTCCTGGAGAAGGACATCACCAGCGAACTCGGCGGCGTCTCACCGACGATCGTCGTGCCGGGCACCTGGTCAGAGGCCGATCTGCGCTTCCAGGCCGAGCACGTGGCCACCCAGCGGCTCCACAACGGCGGCTACAACTGTGTGGCGAGCCAGGTCGTCGTCATCAGCTCGGACTGGCCGCAGAAGGACCGGTTCCTGGAGCAGCTGCGCGCGGTCCTGGCCGAGGCGCCGCAGCGCGCCGCCTACTACCCGGGCAGCGACGAACGGGTGGGGCAGGCGCTCACCGCCTACCCGGACGCCGCGCGGCTCGGCGAGCGCCTCCTCGTCGAGGGCCTCGACCCGCAGCGGCCAGGCCCGGCACTCACCACCGAGTACTTCGCCCCGGTGCTCGGTGTCCTCGAACTTCCCGGCGGGGCCCGGGAGTTCCTGGACACGGCGGTACGCACGGCGAACGAGAAGTTCACCGGCACCCTCGGCGCGAACGTCATCGCCCACCCCCGCACCATCGCGGAACTCGGCCCGGACCTGGACCTCGCGATCGCCGAACTGCGCTACGGCACCGTCGCGTTGAATGCCTGGACCGGCCTCGGCTATCTCACCGCGCGGGCCAGCTGGGGTGCCTTCCCCGGGCACACCGTCGACGACGTGCAGAGCGGCATCGGCGTCGTGCACAACGCCGTACTCCTCGACAGCCCCGAACGCACCGTCGTCCGCGGCCCCTTCCGCCCGGCACCGCGATCCGTCCTGCACGGCGAACTGTCGATGTCCCCGAAGCCGCCGTGGTTCGTCACCAACCGCACCGGCGCCACCACCGGGCGGCTCCTGGTCGACTTCGCGGCCCGGCCCCGCTGGTCGGCCCTGCCGAAGATCTTCGCGTCCGCACTGCGCGGCTGACAAAAGGATCTTGCGTGGGTCAGAGTGTGACCGCGCGTCGTTCGTCGTAGGGCGAGTCGTAGATCGAAGGGACAGTTGATGGGTGCTCCTCCGCGTTCGCAGCGGCATGAAACCGACGGTGAGCCAAGGGAGTTCACGCGCCGACGCTTCCTGGGCTATGTGGTGGCGGCCTCCACCCTCACCGTGGCCGCGCAGATCGGGGAGGAGGCCCTGGCCCCGGCGCAGGCGGCCGCGGCGGTGCCGTCGGTTCCCGGGCCCGCCGAGATCTACGACCTCAACGACATGCTGACCCATGCGACGCTGCCGACGGCGAACCTGATCACCATCCGCATCGACAGCGACGGCACGGCCTCCTTCGCGCTGCCCCGGGCAGAGGTCGGCCAGGGCATCACCACGTCGAGTGCCATGTTGATCGCGGAAGAGCTGGACCTGCCCGTGGACCGGATCCGGGTGACGCTCGCGGACGCCCGGCCCGAGCTGCTGTTCAACCAGCTCACCGGGGGATCGAACACCACCATCTCCACGTACACCCCGATCCGGGTGGCGGCCACGATCGCCCGTGGGCGGCTGCTGGAGGCGGCGGCCCTCGAACTGGGCGAGGTGGCCGGCTCGTTGACCGCCAAGGCCGGGATCATCACGTCCGCGACCGGCAGGAGCGTGACGTACGGGGAACTGGCGGAGAAGGCCGCGAGCGGGTCCACCACCCAGGTCTCCGTCACCCTCAAGGAGCCCTCCGCGTTCAAGGTCATCGGCGTCGGTCACGGCCGCGTCGACGCACTCGACGCCGTCACCGGCCGCAAGAAGTTCGCCATGGACCTGCACGTGCCGGACGCGCTGCCGGCGATGGTGTGCAGGCCGCCGACGATCAACGGGACCGTCCGCTCGGTGGAGAACCTGGACGCGGTCCGTGCCATGCCGGGTATCACCGACGCCGTACGTATCTCCACCGGTGTGGCCGTGCGCGGGCGCACTTTCGGTCAGTGCATCGACGCGGTGCGCGCCCTGAACGTCACCTGGGGACCTGGCAGCGCCGAGGACGCCACCGATGCCACCGTCCTGCAGGAACTGCGAAGAGCCGAACTGCCGCTCGTCGTCCCGCCCTTGGACCTGCTCACCAAGGCTGTCGACGCCCGCTTCACCTTCCACTTCGCCAGCAACAGCGCCCTGGAGACCAACTGCGCGATTGCCGACGTACGCGCGGACTCGGCCGAGATCTGGGCGAGCCTGAAGTCACCGATCGTCGCGCAGGAACAGATCGCCCTCCAGCTCGGCCTGCCGGCCACCGCCGTCAAGGTCCATGTCACCGAGGGTGGCGGCTCGTTCGGCCGCAAGCTCTTCCATGACGGCGCCCGCGAGGCCGCCGAGATCTCCCGGGCCGTCGGCAAGCCGGTGAAGCTCATGTGGCACCGCACCGACGACTTCCGCCAGGGCCGCACGCATCCGATGGCCACGTCCCGGGTCCGCGCCACGTACGCGCTGGGCGAGGTTCTCACCTACGAGCAGCGCCACACCTCCGTGGCCACCGACTTCGGCCACGGCCTCGGCGAGATCATCACCTCCGAGGCCGCCCAACTCCCCGTCGGCGACCTGACGTTCTCCGAGACGATCTTCACGCTCACCCAGCAGAGCCCCTACAACTTCGGCGTCACCACTCAGCTGCTCAGCGAGACCGACAAGGGCTTCAACACGGGCTCGATGCGCAACATCTACTCGCCCAACGTGCGCTGTGCCCAGGAGCTCGTGGTGGACGAGCTGGCGAAGCGCATGGGCAAGGACCCGTACGCCTTCCGCCGCCAGTACCTCAAGGAGGAGCGGGCCCGTGCCGTGCTGGAGAAGGTCGCCGAGGTGGGCAAGTGGGGCCGCGCCATGCCCGCGGGAACCGCCCAGGGCATCGCCATCCACCCCGAATACCACGCCTTCGTCGCCGTCCTCGCCGAGATCGACTGCCGGCCGGAGACCACCGGCCGCAAGATCCGCGACGCCTACACCGGACCGCGCGTCACCAAGGTCGTCTGCGCCGTCGACGTCGGCCTCGCCGTCAACCCCCGTGGCCTGGAGGCCCAGATGATGGGCGGCATCTCCGACGGCATCGCGATCACCCTCAGTTCCGGCCTTCATCTCCAGAACGGGCATTTCCTGGAAGGGAGTTGGGACAACTACTTCTACACGCGGCAGTGGAACACCCCGCCCGAACTGGAGATCATCGTCATGCCCGCGACCACCGGCAAGCCCGGCGGCGCGGGTGAACTGGCGGTGGCCGGCGCCATGGCCGCCGTCGCGTGCGCCTACGGCCGGGCGACCGGCACGATGCCCACGGCCTTCCCCGTCAACCACGGCGAACCCCTGGGCTTCGAGCCGCTGCCCACCACCCCGCCGATCCCCGCCTCGCCCACCGACGGACTGAGCCGCGCCTACTAGGAGCAACCGTGCCCCGACACACCTTCATCCTCAACGGCAAGCCCGTCACCGTGGACATCGAGGACGACGTACGTCTCCTGTGGGTGCTGCGGGACGTCCTGGGCGTCACCGGTCCCAAGTACGGCTGCGGGCTCGGCGTCTGTCAGGCCTGCACGAGCCACATCAACGGCAAGGCCTTCAACCCCTGTTCGGTGCCCGTCAAGGACATCGGACCGGACGACGAGATCACCACGATCGAGGGGCTGCCCGCCACGGTCGGCAAGGATCTGCATCCCATGCAGGAGGCGTGGCTGGAGTACGACGTCGCCCAGTGCGGCTACTGCCAGCCCGGACAGATCATGGCCGCTGTCGCCAAGGTCAGACAGGCGAGAGCCGCCGGTCACGAGATCGGCGACGCGGACCTCGACGAGATCCGCAACATCTGCCGCTGCGGCACCTACCACCGCATCCGGGAGGCGATCGTGGCGGGCGCCGCCAAGTTCTGACGGAGTCGGGGCAGTTGGACGGTGGAGCGGCAGGTCGAAGAGTGCGGGAGTTTCCCGTGCGCCGGGGCATGGTAGGACTTCGTCGTGTGCCCACGGCGGAGGGGGAGAGGCATGGCACGGAGTGAGAACGACGGCCGGTTGGGGGAGGAGTTCTTCACCCCCGGAACCTCGTCCTTCACCGAGTTCCTGTCCGCCCACCGACCCGAGCTGCTGAGCACACGCCTGCCGCTCCCCGAGGGCGTTCGCAGCACGCCGGACGATTTCCCGCACGGCACCACCGTCCTGGCGCTCTCCTACCGCGACGGCGTGATGATCGCTGGCGACCGGCGGGCCACCATGGGGAACCTGATCGCGCAGCGCGACCTGGAGAAGGTGCACCCCACGGACGACTACACCGCGGTGGCGTTCGCGGGCACCGTCGGCGTCGCGCTGGACATGGTGAAGCTCTTTCAGGTCGAGCTGACGCACTTCGAGAAGATCGAGGGCATCCCCATGACCCTCAACGCGAAGGCGAACCGGCTGGCCGGCATGATCCGGCAGAACCTGGAACAGGCCATGCAGGGCCTGGTCGTGGTGCCCCTTCTCGTCGGATACGACGTCACGGCCCCCGAGGGTGAGAACGGCCGCATCTTCAGCTTCGACGTCACCGGCGGCCCCTACGAGAAGCCGGACTTCCATGCCGAGGGCTCCGGATCCCCGTACGCCCGGGGCGCGTTGAAGAAGCTCTTCCGCAAGGGGATGTCCCGGCGCGATGCGGCCCTGGCCGCGCTGCAGGCGCTCTACGACGCAGCCGACGACGACTCCGCCACCGGCGGCCCCGACATCAGCCGCCGGATCTTCCCGATCGTCTCGGTCATCACGGAGGACGGTTTCGAGCGGCTGCCCGATGCGGAGGCGGAGGCACTCAGCCGGGAGATGGTCGAACAGCGCCACGACCAGCCGGACGGGCCGACCGCCACTCCGTGACCGGCCGCACTGCGGTGAGTTGGGGGTCTCGCGCTCGTGGCGTGAACGGCGTCAGGAACGAACCAGGAGCTGGAACTCGAACGCGTACCGGGACGCCCGGTAGACGTGGGTGCCGTACTCGACGGCGCGGCCCGTGTCGTCGTAGGCCGTGCGCTGCATGGTGAGCAGGGCGGCGCCCTCGACCTCGTCCAGGCGCCCGGCCTCCTGCACGGTGGCCGACCGGGCCCCGACGGACTGACGGGCACTGTGCAGGGTGATGCCGGCGGCGCGCATCAGGCGGTACAGGCCGCTCGACTCCAGCCGGGGCGTGTCCAGGCCGAGCAGCCCCGCGGGGACGTAGTTGGACAGGAAGGCCACCGGTTGGCCGTGGGTGAGCCGCAGCCGTTCGACGTGGTGGACGTCGTCGCCCTCGGCGAGGCCCAGCGCGGCTGCCACTTCGGCGGACGCCGTCTGGAGTTCATTGCGCAGCACCTGGGTGGTGGGACTCTGCCCGGCGGCCTCCAGGTCGTCGTAGAGGCTGCTCAGTTCGAGGGGGCGCTTGACCTGGCTGTGCACGACCTGGGTGCCGACGCCTCTGCGGCGTACCAGGAGCCCCTTGTCGACCAGGGACTGGATGGCCTGGCGGACGGTGGGCCGGGACAGGCCGAGCCGTCCGGCGAGCTCGATCTCGTTGCCCAGCAGGCTGCCCGGGGTGAGCGCACCGCGCCCGATCGCGGCCTCCAGCTGCTGGGCGAGCTGGTGGTAGAGCGGGACGGGGCTGCCCCGGTCGAGCGCGAAGTCGAGGCTCGCGTGGGCGGAGGTGGTCATGAGCCGAGCGTATCCGTCTGTCCGGTTGACAGGAAGGCCTGTCATTACATTGTCCGGACAATAATCCCGGCAAGGGGCGGCCGGTGCGGGGGAGAGCGCACCGGCCGCCGGTCCTCAGGAGTTGCTGGGGAAGCCGAGGTTGATGCCGCCGTCCGACGGGTCGGGCCAGCGGGTGGTGATCACCTTGCCCTGCGTGTAGAAGGCGATGCCGTCGTTGCCGTAGATGTGCAGGTCACCGAAGAGCGAGTCCTTCCAGCCGCCGAAGGAGTGGTAGCCGACCGGCACCGGGATCGGCACGTTCACGCCGACCATGCCCGCCTTGACCTCCAGCTGGAAGCGGCGGGCGGCGCCGCCGTCCCGGGTGAAGATCGCGGTGCCGTTGCCCCAACGCGAGCTGTTGATCAGCTCGATGGCGTCGGCGTACGTGTCGGCGCGTACCACGCACAGCACCGGACCGAAGATCTCGTCCCGGTACGCGTCGGCCGTCACCGGCACCTTGTCGAGCAGCGAGACGCCGAGGAAGTAGCCGTCCGCGCACTCGGGGTGTCCTTCGACCGTGTAGCCGGTGCCGTCGACGACGACCTCGGCGCCCTGGGCGGCCGCGCTCGCCACGTACGAGGCGACCTTGTCGCGGTGCTCGCGGGTGATGAGCGGGCCCATCTCCGAGGCGGGGTCGTTGCCGGGGCCGATCTTCAGCCCCTTCGCCCGCTCGGCGATCTTGCCGACGAGTTCGTCGCCGGTGTCGCCGACCGCGACGACGACGGACACCGCCATGCAGCGCTCTCCCGCCGAGCCGTACGCGGCGTTGATCGCCTGGTCGGCGGCGAAGTCGAGGTCGGCGTCGGGCAGTACGAGCATGTGGTTCTTGGCGCCGCCGAGCGCCTGCACGCGCTTGTCGTGCTCGACGCCCTTGAGCTGGATGTACTTGGCGATGGGCGTGGAGCCGACGAAGGAGACGGCGACGACGTCCGGGTGCTCGAGGAGGCGGTCCACGGCCACCTTGTCACCCTGCACGATGTTCAGCACGCCGTCCGGCAGACCGGCCTCGGAGGCCAGCTCGGCCAGCCGGAAGGAGGCCGACGGGTCCTTCTCGCTCGGCTTCAGCACGAAGGTGTTGCCGCAGGCGATGGCGAGCGGGAACATCCACATCGGCACCATGGCCGGGAAGTTGAACGGCGTGATGCCCGCGACGACGCCAAGCGGCTGGCGGATCGAGGCGACGTCGACCCGCGTGGAGACCTGCGTCGACAGTTCGCCCTTGAGCTTGTCGGCGATCCCGCACGCCAGCTCCACGATCTCCATGCCGCGCGCGACCTCGCCGAGCGCGTCCGAGTGCACCTTGCCGTGCTCGGCGGTGATCAGCTCGGCGATCTCGTCGCGGTGCGCGTCGAGCAGCTCGCGGTACTTGAACAGGATCGCCGTGCGCTTGGCGAGCGAGGCCTCGCCCCAGCTCTCGAACGCGGCCTGCGCCGAGGCGACGGCTGTGTCGACGACGTCGACCGAGGCGAAGGCGACCTGCTTCTCCTGGGAGCCGGTGGCCGGGTTGTATACGGGACCGAAGCGTCCGGAGGCGCCCTCGACGGGCTTGCCGCCGATCCAGTGGGTGATCGTCTTCATGGTGCGGGGACCTTTCATGGGCAGGGGGAGCCGAGCGGGGCGGGGCGTCAGAGGTGGATGCGGCGGTCGGTGACCTGAACGTCGTACGCCTCGCGGGCGCTCACCGCGGCTTCGCGGGAGGCGACTTCGGCCACCGGCACGTCCCACCAGGCCTCTGCCGGAGGAGCGGTGGGCGTCGGGTCGGTCTCGACGTACACGCATGTCGGCCGGTCCGAGGCGCGGGCCTCGGCGAGCGCGTCGCGCAGTTCGCGCACGGTCTTGGCGCGCAGCACGTCCATGCCGAGGCTGGCCGCGTTGGCGGCGAGGTCCACCGGCAGCGGTGCGCCGCTGAACGTGCCGTCCGCGGCCCGGTAGCGGTAGGCGGTGCCGAAGCGCTCGCCGCCCACCGACTCGGACAGGCCGCCGATGGACGCGTAACCGTGGTTCTGGATCAGGACCAGGTTGACCGGCAGGCCCTCCTGGACCGCCGTGACGATCTCCGTCGGCATCATCAGATACGTGCCGTCGCCGACCAGCGACCACACGGGCGTGCCGGGGGCGGCCTGCTGGACGCCGATGCCTGCCGGGATCTCGTAGCCCATGCAGGAGTAGCCGTACTCCAGGTGGTACTGGCGCGGGGAGCGGGCCCGCCACAGCTTGTGCAGGTCGCCCGGGAGTGATCCGGCCGCGTTGATGACCACGTCGTCGTCGCCCACGACCGCGTCCAGGGCGCCGAGCACCTGCGTCTGGGTGGGCACGGCGTGCTCGTCGTCCGCCCGGTAGGCGCGGTCCACGACCTCGTCCCAACGCGCCTTGCCCGCCCGGTACTCGGCCTCGTACTCCGCGCTCACGCGGTGACCGGACAGCGCCTGCGTGAGCGCTTCCAGACCCGCCCGGGCATCGGCGACCAGCGTCCGGGCGGCGAGCTTGTGGGCGTCGAACGCGGTGATGTTGAGGTTGACGAAGCGGACCGACGGCTCGGCGAACAGCGTGTGGGAGGCGGTGGTGAAGTCGGTGTAGCGCGTACCGACGCCGATGATCAGGTCGGCGGTGCGGGCGAGCGCGTCGCTGACCGCGGTGCCGGTGTGGCCGATGCCGCCGAGGTCGCCGGGATGATCGTGGCGCAGCGAGCCCTTGCCGGCCTGGGTGGAGGCGACGGGGATGCCGGTCGCGTCCACCAGCGCTTTCAGCGCGTCCTCGGCCCGGCTGTGGTGGACACCGCCGCCCGCGACGATCAGCGGGCGTTCGGCGGTGCGGATCGCCAAGGCCGCCTCGGCGAGTTCGACCGGGTCGGGCACGGGGCGTCGTACGGTCCAGACGCGCTCGGCGAAGAACTCCTCCGGCCAGTCGTACGCCTCCGCCTGCACGTCCTGCGGCAGGGCGAGGGTGACGGCGCCGGTCTCGACCGGGTCGGCGAGCACCCGCATCGCCTGCAGCGCGGAGGGGATGAGCATCTCCGGGCGGGTGATCCGGTCGAAGTAGCGGGAGACCGGCCGCAGTGTGTCGTTGACCGACACGTCGGCCTCCACCGGGTGTTCCAGCTGCTGGAGCAGCGGGTCCGCGGGGCGCGTGGCGAAGTAGTCGCCGGGCAGCAGCAGCACGGGGAGGCGGTTGATGGTGGCCAGCGCGGCGCCCGTGACGAGGTTGGTGGCCCCGGGGCCGATGGACGTGGTGACCGCCTGCGCGGAGAGCCGGTCGAGCTGGCGGGCGTAGCCGACGGCCGCGTGCACCATCGACTGCTCGTTGCGGCCCTGGTGGAACGGCATGGACTCCTCGCCGGCCTCCAGCAGCGCCTGGCCGAGGCCCGCGACGTTGCCGTGCCCGAAGATGCCCCAGGTGCCGGCGATCAGCCGCTGCCGTACGCCGTCGCGCTCGCTGTGCTGCGCGGACAGGAAGCGCACCAGGGCCTGGGCGACGGTCAGACGGCGGGTGGTGGTGCTCATCAGGACTTCTCCGGGGCCGTGTAGAGGGGGAGTCGGGGGTCGACCGGCTGGCCCTGCCACGTGCCGCGGATCCAGCCGTGGTCGGGGTGGTCGCAGATCAGCCAGTCGCGCTCGGCGCCGGGACCCGCCATGACGTTGAGGTAGTACATGTCGTGGCCGGGGACGGCCATCGACGGACCGTGCCAGCCGTCCGGGATGAGGACGCTGTCGCCGTCTCGGACCTCGGCCAGCACGTCGGTGCCCTGGCCGTGGCCGGAGGGGGAGACCCGCTGGTAGCCGAGGCCGGGCGTGCCCTCGTGGTCGGCGATCTCGAAGTAGTAGATCTCCTCCAGCTCGGACTCCTCGCCGGGCCGGTGCTCGTCGTGCTTGTGCGGCGGGAAGGAGGACCAGTTGCCGCCCGGCGTGATCACCTCGACGGCGATCAGCTGGTCGCACTCGAAGACCCCTGCGGCGCCGAAGTTGTTGACCTGGCGGGAGCAGTTTCCGGTGCCGCGCAGTTCGACGGGGACCGCGGAGGCGGGCTGGTGGCGTGCGGGCAGCCGCCGGGTGCAGCGGGCGCCGGTGAGTGCGAAGCGTCCGCCGTCGCGGGAGGCGAGGGAGACCTGGGCGTCGCGCGGCACGTACACGAAGTCGCTGACCGAAGTGAAGACACTCCTGCGCCCAGCCAGCCGGAAGGTCTTGCCTTCGACGGCGACCGTGCAGGACCCCGCGAGCGGCAGCACGATCCACTCGCTGTCCCCGGTGTCGAAGGAGTGCCAGCCGCCCGGGGGCAGTTCGAGCACGCGCAGGCTGGAGTGGCCCCAGCCGGCCGACTCGGGGGAGATGTCCACCGCGTAGGGGCCGGCCGCCGCCTTTCCGGCGGGCAGGTGGTGCGTGGTCGTCATGATGCCCTTCCTCGAAAACCTTCCGTGGCCGTGGTGTCAGAGCAGGCCGACCGCGGTGTCCACCGCGGTCTCCACGCTGCCCTCGGCGGGGTACAGGAGCGAGCGGCCCACGACCATGCCCTGGACGGTGGGCAGCCGCAGTGCCTTGCGCCATTTTTCGTACGCGCCTTCTTGGTCCGCGCCGACCTCGCCGCCCAGCAGCACGGTGGGCAGGGTGGAGGTCTCCAGGACCTCGGCCATGTCGTCGGCGTCCTCGGTGACCGGCAGCTTGAGCCAGGTGTAGGCGGAGGTGCCCGCGAGGCCCGAGGCGATGGCGATGGAGCGGCTGACGGCCTCGGCGCTCAGGTCGTTGCGGACGGTTCCGTCCACCCGGCGCGAGATGAACGGCTCGACGAAGACGGGCAGTCGGCGCGCGGCCATGTCGTCGATCGCACGGGCCGTGGACTCCAGGGTCTTGAGCGAGCCGCGGTCCTCGTAGTCGAGGCGCAGCAGCAGCTTGCCCGCGTCGAAGCGCAGCCGCTTCATGTCCTCTGCGCGGTGCCCGGTGAAGCGGTCGTCCATCTCGAAGGAGGCTCCGGCCAGGCCGCCGCGGTTCATCGAGCCCATGACGACCTTGTTCTCCAGTACGCCGAGAAGCAGCAGGTCTTCGAGAATGTCCGCGGTGGCCAGCACCCCGTCCACGCCGGGCCGCGACAGCGCGACGCACAGGCGCTCCAGCAGGTCGGCGCGGTTGGCCATGGCGAGCCGCCGGCCGCCCACGCCGAGGGCGCCGCGTGCCGGGTGGTCGGCGGCCACGATCATGAGGCGGCCGCTGTCGCCGATCAGCGGGCGGCGGGTGCGGCGCTCGGCCGCTTCGGCGACGGCCTCGGGGTGCCGGGCGCGCACCGCGGCGAGGTCGGGGATGCTGATGGTCAAGACGAGCTCCGTTCAGGGGGGCGGGGTCAGCCGCGCGCGACGAGGTCCGCGACTTCGTCCGGGGTGGGCATCGCGGAGGAGCAGGCGAGGCGGGAGGCGACGAGGGCGCCGGCGGCGTTGGCGTACCGCATGGTCTTCTCCAGCTCCCAGCCGGACAGCAGCCCGTGGCAGAGGGAGCCGCCGAACGCGTCGCCCGCGCCGAGGCCGTTGACGACCTCCACCGGCATCGGCGGCACCTCGGCGCTCGTTCCGTCGCGGTGCACGGCGAGCACTCCCTTGGGGCCCTGCTTGACGACGGCCAGTTCGACACCTGCCTCCAGCAGGGCCTCGGCGCAGGCGCGAGGTTCGCGTACGCCAGTGGCGATCTCGCACTCGTCGAGGTTGCCGACCGCGACGGTGACGTGGCGCAGCGCCTCGGCGTAGTACGGGCGGGCGGCCTCCGGGTCCTGCCAGAACATCGGGCGCCAGTCGAGGTCGAAGACGGTGGTGCCCGCCTTGGCGCGCGCCTTGAGGGCGGCCAGCGTGGCGGAGCGGCTGGGCTCTTCGCTCAGGCCGGTGCCGGTGATCCAGAAGATGCGGGCGGCGCGGATGGCGAAGAAGTCCAGCTCGTCGGTGCGGATCTCCAGGTCCGGGGCCTTGGGCCGCCGGTAGAAGTACAGCGGGAAGTCGTCCGGCGGGAAGATCTCGCAGAACGTGATCGGCGTCGGGTAGGCGTCGACCGGGGTGACGAAGCGGTCGTCGACGCCGAACTCCTTGAGTTCCTGGTGCAGATACGTGCCGAACGGATCGTCGCCGGTCCGGGTGATCACCGCGGTGGAGCGGCCGAGGCGCGCGGCGGCCACCGCGACGTTGGCGGCGGAGCCGCCGAGGAACTTTCCGAACGACTCGACCTGCGCCAGCGGGACGCCCGTCTGGAGCGGATAGAGGTCGACACCGATGCGTCCCATGGTGATCAGGTCGAAGGGTTCAGCGGACTCGGGCATGAGCGTCGCTCCTCAAGCGGGGGATGCGGGCACCCCGGGGCCCAATGGGCCTGGTGCGGTGCTAACAGGTGTAGGGCTCGGAGCGATGTCCTGTCAATGGTTTGTACTGACATTCTGACCTGCTAGTGAAATGATGTCTTAACAAACTATTGACAGGTGGAGCCGTCAGGGACTTGTATCCCATCCCAACGAACCAGCCGCGTCGTCGGCCCGACGAACCGGCCGTGTCATCGCCACCCGGCCCGGGCTCCCTGCTCAGGCCCCCATCTGGGCCCTGGGCCCGGAACCCCCCGCTCCCTTTCCCCCCGTAGCACAGTGAGGTGCAGGAAAGATGGACCGCACGCTTCAGCCCCGTTCTCGCAGAATCGCCCCCCTCGTCGCGGCGGCCGCAGCCTCCGTGCTGCTCGTCGCCGGCTGCTCCAGCAGCGGCGGCGGCAAGAAGGCCGAGGAAGCCGCGGACGGCACCTCCGCGGGCAAGGCCACCACCGCCCGCATGACGGTCGCGATGGTGACCCACGCGCCGCCCGGGGACACCTTCTGGGACACGGTCCGCAAGGGCGCCCAGGCGGCGGCCGCCAAGGACAACATCAAGCTGATCTACTCCAACGACGCGAACGCGGGAAACCAGGCCAACCTCGTCCAGAACGCGATCGACCAGAAGGTCGACGGCATCGCGATCACGCTGGCCAAGCCGGACGCGATGAAGGACGTCGTGGGCAAGGCGAGGGCGGCCGGGATACCCGTGGTCGGCCTCAACTCGGGCCTGAGCGACTGGAAGTCCCTCGGCCTGATGGAGTTCTTCGGCCAGGACGAGAGCGTGGCGGGCGAGGCGTTCGGCAAGAAGCTGAACGCGACCGGCGCCAAGAAGATCGCCTGCGTCATCCACGAGCAGGGCAACGTCGGCCTCACCCAGCGCTGCAACGGCGTGAAGAAGACGTTCAAGGGCACCACCGAGACCCTCTACGTCAACGGCACCGACATGCCGTCGGTGAAGTCGACCATCACGGCCAAGCTCAAGCAGGACAGCGGCATCGACCACGTGGTCACGCTGGGCGCCCCGATCGCACTGACCGCCGTGCAGTCCGTGAGCGACGCGGGCAGCAAGGCCAAGGTCGCCACCTTCGACCTCAACAAGGAACTGGTGAAGGCCGTCCAGGCAGGCACCATCGAGTTCGCCGTCGACCAGCAGCCCTACCTCCAGGGCTACTTGGCGGTCGACTCCCTGTGGCTCTACAAGAACAACGGCAACTACAGCGGTGGCGGTGAGCAGCCGGTGCTGACCGGCCCGGCCTTCGTCGACAAGAGCAACGCCGACACGGTCGCCAAGTTCGCCGCGAAGGGCACCCGGTGATCTCCATGTCCCAAGCAACGGCCCCGGCGGCGAGTTCCTCGTCGCCGGCCCCGCCGGCCGCCGAGAAGGACGGCAGGACCGCCCATCAGTCCCTCAGCCGCAGGCTGCTCGCCCGCCCCGAGGTCGGCGCACTGATCGCGGCCGCGGGCGTCTACGTCTTCTTCTTCGTGGCGGCGCCCACCTTCCGCGACGCGAGCGCCCTGTCCACCGTGCTCTACCAGGCCTCCGTGATGGGCATCATGGCTGTTCCGGTGGCCCTGCTGATGATCGGCGGCGAGTTCGACCTCTCGGCCGGCGTCGCGGTCACCACCTCCGCGCTCACCGCCGCCATCCTCAGCTTCCAGCTGTCGATGAACGTGTGGACCGGCGTCTTCGTCGCCCTGATCGCCTCCCTCGCGGTCGGCGCGTTCAACGGCTGGCTGCTGATCAAGACCGGACTGCCCAGCTTCCTGGTCACCCTCGGGTCGTTCCTGGTCCTCCAGGGCGCGAACCTCGCCGTCACCAAGATCTTCACCGGCAACGTCGCCAGCGACTCGATCAGCGACATGGACGGCTTCGACCAGGCCAAGAAGATCTTCGCCTCCGACTTCAGCATCGGCGGAGTCAGCTTCAAGATCACCATCGTCTACTGGCTGGTCTTCGCGGCGATCGCCACCTGGCTGCTGCTGCGCACCAAGTTCGGCAACTGGATCTTCGCGGTCGGCGGGAACAAGGACAGCGCCCGCGCGGTGGGCGTCCCCGTCAACTTCACCAAGATCGCGCTGTTCATGGGCGTCGGCGCGGGCGCCTGGTTCGTCGGCATGCACCTGCTGTTCTCGTTCAACACCGTGCAGTCCGGCGAGGGCGTCGGCAACGAGTTCCTGTACATCATCGCCGCGGTGATCGGCGGCTGCCTGCTCACCGGCGGCTACGGCTCGGCGATCGGCCCGGTCATCGGCGCCTTCATCTTCGGCATGGTCTCCCAGGGCATCGTCTACGCCAACTGGAACCCGGACTGGTTCAAGGCCTTCCTCGGCGTGATGCTCCTCGTCGCCGCCCTCGTCAATCTGTGGGTCCGCCGCCAGGCGACCCGGAGGTGATCGCATGACAACCGCCAAAGGATCCACGCCCCACGGGGCCATCCTCGAAGACACCCCGGACACGGCGGACGCCTGCCTCGTCGAGCTGCGCGGCGCCGGCAAGTCGTACGGCAACATCCGCGCCCTGCACGGCGTCTCCCTCAGCGTCCGGCCCGGCAAGGTCACCTGCGTGCTCGGGGACAACGGCGCCGGCAAGTCCACCCTCATCAAAATCATCTCCGGGCTGCACCAGCACACCGAGGGCGAATTCCTGGTGGACGGCCGGCCGGTGCGGCTCACCAGCCCCCGCGAGGCCCTCGACGCCGGCATCGCCACCGTCTACCAGGACCTCGCGACCGTCCCGCTCATGCCGGTGTGGCGCAACTTCTTCCTCGGCTCCGAGATGACCAAGGGCCCCTGGCCCATCCGCCGCCTCGACATCGCACGGATGAAGGAGACCGCCGACCGGGAACTGCGCAACATGGGCATCGTCCTCGACGACCTCAACCAGCCCATCGGCACCCTCTCCGGCGGCCAGCGCCAGTCCGTGGCCATCGCCCGCGCCGTCTACTTCGGCGCCCGCGTCCTCATCCTCGACGAGCCGACCGCCGCCCTCGGGGTCAAGCAGTCCGGCGTCGTGCTCAAGTACATTGCCGCCGCCCGCGACCGCGGCCTCGGCGTCATCTTCATCACCCACAACCCCCACCATGCGTACATGGTCGGCGACCACTTCAGCGTGCTGCGCCTGGGCACCATGGAACTCAGCGCCGCCCGCAGCGAGGTGAGCCTGGAAGAACTCACCAACCACATGGCCGGCGGCGCCGAACTGGCCGCCCTCAAGCATGAGTTGGCACAGGTCCGCGGCGTCGACGTCGACGAGCTCCCCGAAGCGAAGGACCTCCAGACACCCGCCGTGGCATCCTCCGAAGGGACCTCCTGACATGTCGAACGTGCCCTCCCTGGACCGCATCCGGGTCGGCTCCGCCCCCGACTCCTGGGGCGTCTGGTTCCCCGACGACCCTCAGCAGGTCCCCTGGCGGCGCTTCCTCGACGAGGTCGCCTCCTCCGGATACGAGTGGATCGAACTGGGCCCCTACGGCTACCTCCCGACCGACCCGGCCGTGCTCAAGGACGAGACCGGACAGCGCGGACTCCAGGTCTCCGCCGGCACGGTCTTCACCTCCCTGCACCGCGGACCCGCCGTCTGGGAGTCCACCTGGGACCACGTCAGCCAGGTCGCCGCCCTCACCCAGGCGATGGGCGCACGCCACCTGGTGGTGATCCCCTCCTTCTGGCGCGACGACAAGACCGCCGAGATCATCGAACCGCCGGAGCTCACCGGCGAGCAGTGGGCCCACCTCACCAAGGGCATGGAACGGCTCGGCCACGAGGTCAAGGAGACGTACGGCCTGGACATCGTCGTCCATCCGCACGCCGACACCCACCTCGACACCGAGGACCACGTCGAACGCTTCCTCGACTCGACCGACACCGACCTCGTCAACCTGTGCCTGGACACCGGGCACTACGCCTACTGCGGCGGCGACAGCGTCAAGCTCATCGAGACCTACGGCGAGCGCATCGGTTATCTGCACCTCAAGCAGGTCGACCCGGCGATCCTCGCGGACGTCACCGCGAACGAGGTGCCGTTCGGGCCCGCCGTCCAGCGCGGGGTGATGTGCGAACCGCCGACCGGCATCCCGGCGCTGGAACCGGTGCTGACCGCCGCGCAGAAACTCGGCGTGGACCTGTTCGCCATCGTCGAGCAGGACATGTACCCCTGCCCGCCCGACAAGCCGCTGCCGATCGCCGAACGCACCCGCGCGTTCCTGCGTACCTGCGGCGCCTGATTCACTCGGCCTGAACAGCCTGGCCCGCCCCATTCGAAAGGACCACCCAACACCATGACCAACCGCGGAACGCTCGGGGTCGCCGTCGTCGGCACCGGCCGCATGGGTGCCGACCACGTACGCCGCATCAGCGAAGTGATCAGCGGGGCGCGGGTGACCGCCGTCGTGGACATCGACGCGGAGCGGGCCAAGCAGCTCGCCGACGGCATCGACGGCTGCACCGCGTACACCGACCCGGCCGCCGCGATGGCCGCCGACGACGTCGACGCCGTAGTCATCGCCTCTCCCGGGCCCGCCCATGAGGCGGCCCTGCTCACCGCCTTCGAGCACGACCTGCCGGTCCTGTGCGAGAAGCCGCTCACCCCCGACGCGGCCTCCGCGCTGCGCGTCATGGAGGCCGAGCAGAAACTCGGCCACCGCCGCGTGCAGGTGGGGTTCATGCGCCGCTACGACGCCGAGTACCTGAAGCTCAAGGCGCTGCTGGACGGCGGCAGCATCGGCCGCCCGCTGATGCTGCACAACCGGCACCGCAACGCCGACGTGCTGCCGTACTTCACCGAGCAGATGCTCATCAACGACTCCGTCGTGCATGAGATGGACGTCGCCCGCTGGCTGCTCGACCAGGAGATCACCGCGGTCACGGTGATGAAGCCGCGCCCTTCCGGCAACGCGCCCGAGGGCCTGTCGGACCCGCAGTTCGTCGTCTTCGAGACCGACGGCGGCGTGCTGGTCGACGTGGAGATCTACGTCAACTGCCGCTTCGGCTACCAGGTGCAGGCGGAAGCCGTCTGCGAGAACGGCACCGCCCGCATCGGCGACGGCCATGCGATGGTCACCAACACGGCCACCGGCTGGGGCGGCACCATCGCCCCGGATTTCGTGGAGCGCTTCGAGGACGCCTACGACCGCGAGGTCCAGGCCTGGGTGGACGCCACCCGGCGCGGCGAGGTCACCGGCCCCAGCTCCTGGGACGGCTACGCGGCTGCGGCCGTGTGCGAGGCGGGCGTCCGCGCCCAGGCCGAAGGCCGCCGGGTGGAGGTCGAACTGATCGAGCGCCCCGCTCTCTACCGCTGATCCGACGTCGGGCTCGGCCTTGGGGGTGTGTCACACCCGCGGGTCCGGCGGTGTCTTCATGCCAAAGCCGAACAGGCACACGTATGAGGAGAACGCCATGACGCTCCGCGTCCCGAAGGCCGAGCTCGACCCCGAGCTCCGCGACATCATGATCAAGCAGCTCGGTGCCGTGCCCGAACCCGTCGAGGTGCTGGCCCACAACCCCAAGGTCGCCGCGGCCAACCAGGAGTTCTCGGCCAGGATTCCCGGCTGGGACGCGGCCGACGCGAGCCTCAAGACGTTCGCGCACATGGCCGTCGCGGCACAGGTCGGCTGCAGCTGGTGCCTCGACATCAACTACTTCCACGCGCAGAACCAGCACCTGGACCTCGCCAAGGCGAGCCAGGTGCCGCGCTGGCGGGAGTCGGAGGTGTTCACGCCGCTGGAGCGCGACGTGATGGAGTACGCCGAGGCCATGACGAACACGCCGACGACCGTCACCGACGAGCTGTACGCGAGCCTGCTCGACCGGCTCGGCCCGGCGGCGATGGTCGAACTCACCGTGTTCATCGGCTTCGCCAACTTCGCGACCCGGTGCAACACGGCCCACGGGATCACCTCGCAGGGCTACTCCGATGCCTGCGCCATTCCGCTGGCCCCACGTCCGGAGGCGTCCGGCGTAGGGTCGACGGCATGACCGACGACCCCTTCGTCGTCCATCGCAGCCTGCTGTTCACGGTCGCCTACGAGATGCTCGGGTCGGCCGCCGACGCGGAGGACGTGCTTCAGGAGTCCTGGCTGCGCTGGGCCGGCGTCGACCAGGCGCAGGTGCGCGACCCACGCTCCTACCTCGTGCGGACCGTCACCCGCCAGGCGCTCAACCGTCTGCGGTCGTTGTCGCGCAGCCGTGAGGAGTACGTCGGCGAGTGGCTGCCGGAACCACTCCTCACCACCCCCGATGTCGCCGAGGACGTCGAACTCGCGGAGAGCGTCTCGATCGCGATGCTGACCGTGCTCGAAACGCTCGGGCCGACGGAGCGGGCGGTGTTCGTGCTCCGCGAGATCTTCGAGCTGCCGTACGGCGAGATCGCCGAGGCCACGGGCAAGTCCGCGGCCGCGGTGCGGCAGATCGCGCGGCGGGCCCGCGAGCATGTCGCGGCGAGGCGGCCACGGGTACAGGTGAGCCCGTCGGAACAGCAGGCCGTGGTGGAACGGTTCCTGGCCGCGCTGCGCACCGGGCAGTTGCAGCGGCTGATGGAGGTCATGGCGCCGGACGTGGTCCTGATCGCCGACGGCGGCGGGCTCGCGTCCGCTGCCCGGGTTCCGATCCATGGGGCCGAACTGGTGGCGTCGCTGCTTGCGCGCCCGGACCGGGAGGTGTCGACCGTGTGGCTCAACGGCGCGCCTGCGGGCCGGATCGAGGCCGACGGCCGGCTGGCCGCGGTGAGCCTCGTGGTGGAGGGCGGGCGGATCACCCACATCTACGCGATGGCGAACCCCCGGAAGCTGACGAGGCTCGAAGAACCGGCCGAACTCGCCAGGTGAGTCCCGCGGTTGCTCCGGCATCGTGGGTGTTCCGGGCGGTTCCCACCGCCCGGAACACCCACGACCTCGCTGTGTCAGGCGGAGCGCGGCAGGCCCACCCACGCACCGCTCGCGGCGGACGTCGCCATGGCCTCCAGCGCCGCGGCGCTGTGGACGGCGTCCGTCAACGTGGCCCCGTACGGCGTCTGTTCGGCGATGGAACGCAGGAAGCGGTGGGCCTCGATGACCTTCAGGTCGTCGTAGCTCATGCTGTTCGCGGCGCCGGGCTGGAACGCACCGTATGCGCCGTCCCCCGGCCCGACGTACAGGGTGCTGACGGGCTGGTCCTGGTACGACGTGCCGCGGCTGACGCCGAGTTCGTTCATGCGGCGGAAGTCCCAGAAGACGGCGCCCTTCGTGCCGTGGACCTCGAAGCCGTAGTTGTTCTGCTCGCCCACCGAGACGCGGCAGGCCTCCAGGACACCGCGGGCGCCGGAGGCGAAGCGCAGCAGGCAGGAGACGTAGTCCTCGTTCTCCACCGGGCCCAGCGTGCCCCCGGTGGCCAGCGTGTGACCGGCGGTGGCCCCACTGGGGCGCGCCCGCTCCGGCACGAAGACCGCGGTGTCGGCGGTGAGCGCGTCGATGTCGCCGAGCAGGAAACGGGCCAGGTCCGCGCCGTGCGCGGCGAGGTCACCGAGCACGCCGCTGCCGCCGCGAGCACGCTCGTAGCGCCACGTCAGCGCGCCGTCGGGATGCGCGGCGTAGTCGCTGAAGAGCCGGATGCGGGCGTGCGTGACCGTGCCGAGGTCACCGGAGGCGATCAGCTCGCGGGCCGTCTCCACGGCGGGCGCGTTGCGGTAGTTGAAGCCGACCGTGCCCTGGACCCCGGACTTGGCGACCGCGTCGGCGACCGCACGGGCGTCGTCGGCGGTGAGACCGACCGGCTTCTCGATCCAGATGTGCTTGCCCGCCTCGGCCATCGCCACGCCGATCTCGCGGTGCAGGAAGTTAGGGGCCGTGATGCTCACCGCGTGCACCCGGGGGTCCGCGGCGACCTCGCGCCAGTCACGGGCGGTGCCGGAGAACCCGAACTGCGCGGCGGCCTCCTCGGCGCGCCCGGGCACCTCCTCGGCGACGGTCACCAGCTCCGGTCGCACGGTCAGCTGCGGGAAATGGTGCAGCACACGGGCGTACGCCTGACTGTGCACACGGCCCATCCAGCCGAAGCCGACGACCGCGACGCCGAGAGGCCGACGTGCGGCTCCACTGGCTTCGTTCTCCATGTTCCACCTCTTTGGACCGGTCCAAACGCGCTCGCTCCACCCTCGGTGAGGGAGTGGAGCGCTGTCAACACCTTTGACAGCGCCAAAACCCCTCTGCGAGAGTGCAGGGAACGAGGGGGAGCGATATGGAGCGGTCCAAACCATGGCTGAGCTGCACGGGGCGCATACGTGATTGATGTGAGCGGGCGCACCCCTGCCGACGGCCGTCCGACCATCCGTACGGTCGCCGAGCGGGCCGGCGTGTCCAAGTCGCTGGTCTCGCTCGTGCTGCGCGGCTCCGACCAGGTGCGGACCGAGAAGCGCGAGGCCGTGCTGCGGGCCATGGACGAACTCGGCTACCGGCCCAACGCCGCCGCGCGCAGCCTCAGCGAGCAGCGCACCCGCACCGTCGGCGTGCTCCTGCACGACCTGCGCAACCCTTGGTTCGTCGACCTGCTCGACGGTCTCAACTCGCTGCTGCACGACAACGGGCTGCACATGCTGATGGCGGACGCCCGCCTCAACCGTCGTATCGGCCAGGACGTCACCCGCCCCTTTCTCGACCTCCAGGTCGACGGCCTCGTCGCTATCGGCACCCTGCCCGACCCGGCCGCCCTCGGCGCGGCAGCCCAGCGGATGCCGGTGGTGATCGCGGGCACCCGTGAACCGGAGCTGCCCGGCGTGGACGTGGTCGCGGGCGACGACGAGCACGGAGCGCGGCTGGCCGTCGAACACCTCATCGGCCTCGGCCACCGCACCATCGCGCACATCGCCGGCTACGGAGCCGTGGGCGACCTGCGGCGGCGCACCTTCGAGGCCACCCTGCGCGCACACGGACTCGCCGACGGCATGCGCGTGGAGCCCTGTGACATGACCGAGGAGGGCGGCTACCGGGCCACCGTCCGCCTGCTCAGCGGCCCCCGCCGCCCCACCGCGGTCTTCGCCGTCAACGACATCGCCTCCGTCGGCGCACTCTCCGCCGCCGAAGAACTCGGCCTGCGGGTACCGCGCGACCTGTCCGTGATCGGCTACGACAACACGAGCATCTCCCGGCTGCGGCATGTGTGGCTGACCACCGTCGACAACGCCGGCCACGATGTCGGCCGCCGCGCCGCCCGCTGCCTCCTGGACCGCTTCACCGACCCCGGGCACCCGGCCGGGGTGCACCTGTCGACGCCGACGCTGGAGGTACGGGGCACCACGGCGTCGCCCGCCGAAGCGTGAGGTCCTGCGCGGATCGGGCGCTTCAGCCGTGCGGGCTGAGCCAGTCGTCGTCGGACCACACCGCTGTCGGCGGGATCCGGCCCGCGTACCCCGGATCCCCGCCGAGCCGCGCGCGGACGCTCGCGTGTACATGCGCGTCGGGCGGCACCCGGCGGCGCCGGTAGGTGAGCAGCGCCCAGACCCAGCCCATCCGGTGCACCGTGCCGAGGGCGTGCTCGGGCCCGAGCGTCACCTGGCGCGCGTACGCCCCGCTCTTCAGCCGCAGCCCCGCCGCGAGGGCGCCGTCGAGGATCCACTTGAGGGTGACGGTGGGCAACCGCGGGTCGTCCTCGAAGGTGCCGCCGACGTCGGAGTGCACACCGGCGAACCACACCTGCTCGACCGAGTCCGGGACGGCGTGCCCGGTGTCGCCCGCAGTGACGAGGTACTCCCGATAGGGGCGGCGCTTCTCGTCGATGGACACGGCATGGCGGACCCGGCGGACGTTCGGGATCTGACGGGTGTACAGCCACCGCAGATTCCACCGCAGGACACCGGCGGCCTTCACCGAGTCCCAGATCCCCAGGTAATCGACGGGAATGCCGACGCGTCCGCCGACCCGGTCGCTGAACGCGCCCGCGAAATGGTGCAGTTGGTCCCAGTCTGCCCGCGTCCAGTCCTTGTTCTTGGCGTAGACGGACACCGCGTAGGGGACGAGGTTCTCCATGCCCGGCCGCATCAGCCCGACCGTCTTGAGCATCCCGGCGAGCGCACGGGCCGTATAGGCGCCGCGGCTGAAGCCGAAGACGTAGATCCGGTCGCCGGGTTCGTAATGCCCCATCAGGTAGGTGTAGGCCTCGGCGAGGTTGGTCTTGAGGCCGGAGCCGAAGGCGAGCCCGAAGAGCTTCGACAGCCGCCGGGCGACAGGGGTCCATGTGCCCGCGGCGGAGAAGGTCCCCACCCCGGGGTCGTAGTAGGCGATCTGCTGGGAGGGATCGGCGAGGTCCAGCATCTCGTAGAGCCGGACGACGTTGGTGTTCCCTTTCGCCTTCAATTGATTGCCCGTGCCGTCGAGGCAGATGACGAGGTTCTTGGCCATGTCGGGCCTCGTGTTCGAAGGGGGTGTTCGTGAAGCCGCTCACTGAAGACACTGAAGACATATCAGGACGTATCAGACTTCCATAAATATAATAAGAGAAATGCTGCCTGCGGGCATGCTCCGGCAGTGTGGAGTCCCCGGAGGAGCCATGGCCGGTTCCACGATCCATCTCGATGAGCAGGCCGGTCCTGCGTGCACACACGCACTGATCGTCGGCGTCGGCAAATACCCCCACCTCGCCGGCGGCGAGACACCGGTCGCGGACCCCGACGGCATGCGCCAGCTCAGCTCGCCGCCCCTGTCCGCGCGGGCCTTCGCCACCTGGCTGCTGACCGAGTATCACGACCCCCAACGGCCGCTCGGCAGCCTGGAGTTGCTGCTGAGCGAGGAACAGCCCGCCCCCTTCGTGAACCCCCGCACCCAGAGCGCCCACGACGTCGAGATCGCCACCATCGACAACATCCTCGCCGCGGTCACCCAGTGGTACGACCGCGGCGACAGCGACGTCGACAACCGCCTCGTCTTCTACTTCTGCGGTCACGGCGTCTCGCAGGGCGAGGACATGGCGCTGCTGGCCGCCGACATCTTCGAGGACCTGCACAACCCGCTCAACGGCGCCCTGGACTTCGCGGGCCTGATGAACGGGCTCAAGCGTTGCAAGGCCACCCAGCAGGTGTTCTTCGTCGATGCCTGCCGGTCCAACTCCGATGTGCTCATCGAGCGTTCGGGCACCCGGTTCGCCGGGCGGTCCCCGCTGGGCGCCGGGGCGCGCCCGCTGGACCTGCCCCGCCGCTTCAACATTCCGTACTACGCCACCCTGGCCGGAGACCAGTCGCACGCACGGCCCGGACAGGTGAGCCTGTTCACCGAGGCCCTGCTCAAGAGCCTGGCCGGAGCGGCGAGCGACGACCCCGAGGGCGACTGGCGCGTCAACACCTCGCACCTGCTGGAGGCCATCGACCACTTCATGCACGAGCCGCGGTTCGCCGGAGCGGTCGCGGGCGTCCAGGTCCCCTCGGTCGGCGAGCTCCCGATCTTCGTCCTGCACCGGCTGCCGGGACCGCCGGTCGTCCCGGTGTACGTCGGCTGCGAACCGGCACACGACAACGCCGACGCCGAGTTCGTCTGCCGCGAGGACGGCCTGGAGCGGCTGCGGCGTCAGGTGGGCGACGTCGACGACACGGACCCCGAGAGTGAGTGGGCCATCGAACTCCGCTTCGGCAACTACGACTTCGAGGCACGGCTCGGCGACCAGGACGTACGGACCAAGACCGTCACCGTACGGCCGGTCTTCCGCCGCATACAGCTGGTGCAGCCATGACCACCGGCCTGAGCGTCATCGTCGCCCTGAGCCTCGACGAGCCCGACCTCTCCGACGGCGCGAAGATCGTCGGGAGCATCTACCCGGCCGACGACAGCGGAATCGCACACCGCAACGTCCTCTTCCCGTGCGGGACTTCAGCGCCCCCGGCACGCTACGAGGTCGCGCCCGGCCGCTACACCGTCTCCGCCACCCTGCCCTCCGGCGTCGTACTCTCCCGGGACGCCGAGGCACACGAGGGCAGGGACACACCCGTGACGCTCCGCGCGGCACCCTCGCCCTACGAGTCGCACTCCTGGCAGTACCTCATGGGCAACATCGAACCCTATGAGGCCTACCACGACGGCTCCACGATTCCGGTGCCCCGTTCCCAGGGATCACGATCCGGGGTGTGGGAATCGGACTCGATCGTCGAACCAGGTCATGCGGCCTGGATCGGCGACCCCGAACCGGCCGGGTGGCACTTCGCCCAGATGCTCACCCTGGCCGACGGACTCGCCGAGCGACAGGCCGTGTTCGAGCTGGCCCACACCGCCCCGCACTCCGTCGCCCACCTCGCCCTCGGCGACGACGCGGCACGGCTGTACCGGTTCGGCGCGCGGGGCCCGCTCGACGAGGAGGGCAACAGCACGCTCTCCGGACCGACGGGCCCACGCCAGTTCCTGGTCGTCGCGCTGGCCGGCAGTGAGTACGTCGTCACCCTGCCCGCGCCCTGGGGCGGCGCCCAGATCGAGGTGATGGTCAACGAACGCCAGAGCCCGACCGGCAGCGCCGTCTCGGTCAGCGTCCGCGACAGCCACGTCGGGCCCGCGCTCGGATACATGACCCGAGGCGCCTTCGACGCGGCGGCGACCCTCGTACGGGACGCGGAGACCCTGCTCTACGCCAAGATGACGAACCCGCTCGCGGCGGTCGCCGGCGCGTACATCCTGGTCGGCAGCGAACTGACGGAACAGCCGCATCGCTGGGACCCCTGGCTCGATTACCTGCGACACGAGTTCGACTGGATGAGCGACGGATCCCTGCTCTGGGCCATGCGCCACCTGCGCCGGGCACACAGCGAGACGGAACGGAACGCGGCGCGCGACGCGCTCGTCGAGGCCTTCGACCGCGGAGTCCCCGTCTTCACCCTCGGTCTGAGCCGGCTCATCCACGGGCTCTCCGAGTTCCCCGACGACCCGGAATGCGCCCACCGGCTCGACCAGGCGCGCCGCCTGTCCTACCGCGTCGACATGCGCGAGCCGTTCGTGATCGTCGCTCTGCGAGGGAGGCAGCAGTGATCCGGCTGACCATGAACCCCGGCGAGGACGGCGACTGCCTGCTCCTGGAGTACGGGGACGACACCTTCATCCGCCGGATCCTCGTGGACGGCGGCCGCGCGGGCACCTACCCGCGCATCAAGCCCGCCCTGGCGCGACTCGACGGCCTGATCGACCTGCTGGTCGTCACCCATGTCGACCAGGACCACATCCTCGGTGTCCTCGCGCTGATGGAGGACAACGACAGGACGGTGGAATTCGGCGACGTATGGTTCAACGGCTTCGACCACCTCCTGGAGACCGAGGGCTTCGGTGCCCAGGACGGTGAGAAGCTCACCAGCGCCCTCATCGCGCAGAAGATCGCCTGGAACGACGCCTTCGGCGGGATGAGCGTCGAGGTCGGACGGCAGCTCGCGTGGTTCGACGACGGATCCACCATGGAGGTCCTCTCACCCGACCGCGCACAACTCGAGCGGCTGGTCCCCGACTGGGTCAAGGAATGCGCCAAGAACGGCCTGATCCCGGGCCGCGATCCGCAGGAGATCCCAGCGGCCCCGGACTTCGAGCACTTCGGCGGCGTGAACATCGAACAGCTGGCCGCGACCCCCTTCGATCCGGACAACTCGAAGACCAACCTCACCAGTATCGGCCTGCTCTTCGAGTTCGAGGACAAACGCCTCGTCCTCACCGGCGACGCGGACGACCGCCGACTTGTCGCGTCGATACGGCCGCGCGCCGAGGCGGCAGGCGGCCGCCTGCACATCGACGTCCTCAAGGTGGCCCACCACGGCAGCGATCACAACCTGTCCAAGGAACTGCTCGACCTGATCGACTGCGACCGCTACCTGATATCGACCAGCGGCGCCCGGCACGCCCATCCCAACGAGATCGCCATGGCCCGCATCCTCCAGCACGGCGGACCGCACAAGGAGATCGTCTTCAACTACCGCGACCGCGCGGCTCTCTGGGACGTCGACTCCCTCAAGGACCGCTTCGGTTACACGGTGACCGCGCCGGCGCAGGACGCGGAGGACGGGTTCGTCACCTTGGAGCTGTGAGCCCAGCGAAGGGGTTTCCCCCGAATGGCGGTTCCAGGTGGACAGGCAGACGATGGAGTGGAGAGGTCCGGTCGGCGTTGATCGTCGGCGCCAGGGGAGGAGCGACCCCTCCGACCGTGCTGGGCAAGGCCACAATGAAGGGAGCCGTCATGCTCGAGATCAAGGCGGCCGACAAGCCGGACGAGCGGCGAGATTTTCCTCGGGGCCACCTCGAAGCCGTCCACCTGACGGGACTCGACTTCGCCGTGGGAACCTTCGAGCCCGGTTGGCGCTGGTCCGAGTCGGTAGGACCGATCGCCGGAACCAAGAGCTGCGAAATCCACCACAACGGCTATGTCGTGCAAGGCCGGATGCGCATCCGGATGGACGACGGCGCCGAGGGTGAGGTAGGCCCCGGCGACATCTTCGTGTGCCCGCCCGGGCATGACGCGTGGGTCGTCAGCGACGAGCAGTGCGTGGTGTACGACTTCGCGGGCGGCATGGCACAGGACTACGCGAAGGCCAAGTAGAAAGAGGCGGAACCCCTCTTTTGAACACGTTCAACTCGCTGCGGTAGGCTCCCCCCACGTACCGAGGGGGGAGCCTGATGAAGATCGTGATACCCGGGGGAACCGGGCAGGTGGGGACGGTTGTGAACCGTGCCCTGACCGCTCAGGGCCACGACGTCACCATCCTGACCAGACACCCGAAGAGGCCGGGCGAAATCCGCTGGGACGGCGAGACCGTGGGCCCGTGGGCCGAGGCGATCGACGGCAGCGACGTCGCCATCAACCTGGCCGGCCGCAGCGTGAGCTGCCGCTACACCCCGGCCAACCTGCACGCCATGATGGACTCCCGGGTGAACTCGGCCCGAGTCGTCGGAGAAGCGATCGCCACCGCCGTACGGCCTCCCCGGGTCTGGCTGCAGATGAGCACCGCCACCGTCTACGCGCACCGCTTCGACGCCCCCAACGACGAGGCGACCGGCGTACTGGGCGGCAACGAGCCGGACGTCCCCGGCTACTGGGCGTACAGCGTCGAGATCGCGAAAGCGTGGGAACGCGAGCAGGAACGCGCCGAAACTCCGCACACGCGCAAGGTCGCCCTGCGCTCCGCGATGGTGATGAGCCCCGACCGCGGAGGCGTCTTCGACGTCCTGCTGCGGCTGGCCCGGCTCGGCCTCGGCGGGCCGGTCGCGGGCGGCGCGCAGTACGTGTCCTGGATCCACGAGGTCGACTTCGTCCGCGCGGTCGAGTTCCTCACCGACCACGACGACCTCACCGGCCCGGTGAACCTCGCGGCCCCCGCCCCCGTACCCCACCGCACCTTCATGCGCGCGCTGCGCACCGCCTGGGGCATGCCGGTGGGCCTGCCCGCCACCAAGTGGATGACCGAACTCGGCGCCTTCGCGCTGCGCTCTGACACCGAACTCCTGCTGAAGAGCCGCCGCGTCGTCCCCGGCCGCCTGCTGGAGGCGGGCTTCACCTTCGACCACGGGCAGTGGCCGGAGGCGGCGGCCGACCTGGTGGGCCGGGTCCGTGCGACTCGCAGAAGCGGAGGCTTCCGGTAAGGCGGTGTCCCGCAGGCCTGCGAAGTGGACGCGGACGTTCACGAGGCTCTTGAATCGCTGCTGTCTCGGGGGCGTTGGCGTGGCTGGGGTCTCCTTGGGCGCCGCGGTCTTCTTCGGCGCGGAACGGCTGCTTGCGAACTCCGAGCGATCCCGGCAGATGCGCGACGAACACAGCGCGCGTGAGCACCGCTTGGGGCAGTTCAGTGCCGAGCGGGTCCCGGTCAGGCTGCCGGGGCGGTCAGGACGGCCTTGGCCGCCAGCCGGAGATTCCTGATCATCGGATTCGGGTCGCCCTTGCGGCTGACCAGGACGACCTGGCTCGGGGGAGCGCCCTCGACCGGGACGGTCACGAGGTCGGGACGCAGTGAGCTACGCCGATCGCCGACCGGTAGCACGGCGATCGCCCTGCCGCTCGCGACGAGTTCGAGCTTGTCCTCGTAGCTCTCGATCGGCGGCACGCCGGCCCCGAGGATCCGGTAGGAAGTCCAGTCCGCGGTCTCGAACGCGCACGGCGCCGCCTCCTCGCCGGCCAGTTCTTCCGCGGTCACCGACGCGCGGTCGGCCAAGGGATGGCCGCGCGGAACCACGAGCATCCGGGGCTCCTCGTACAGCGGGGTGGTGAACACGTCGTCGGCGGCGAGCGGCAGCGGGGCCCGCGCGATCAGGGCGTCGACGCGCTTGTCGGACAGCGCCCCGACGTCGCGGCAGCTCAGGTACCGGGTGGCGATCTCGGCGTCCGGGTAACGGCGGCGCAGTTCCCGTACGGCGGCAGTGATCACCAGGTCCTCAACGTAGCCGATGGCGATTCGCTCGGTCTCGGCTTGTTCACGCACGGCCAGCTCGGCCTGGCGGGCGGCCTGCAGCAGGGCTTGGGCCCGGGGGAGGAACCTCTGGCCGGCCGCAGTGAGCCGGGTGCCCTGGGGTACGCGGTCCAGCAGTCGTGCGCCGAGATGCTTCTCGAGCCGTTGGATCTGGCGGCTCAGCGCCGGCTGGGCCACGTGCAAGTCGGCGGCGGCCCGGCCGAAGTGCTGGTGCGCCGCCACCACGGTGAAGTAGCGCACCAGCCGCAGTTCCAGATCCTGTCCGAGATCGTTCACCCTTCCAGGGTACGGGTCATGCCGTTTCGGAATGATCAGGTTGCCGAACCGGTCTTGGACGGCCATGCCGTCCTGGGCCATGACTGAAGGAGCAACGTTTCCCCAAGAAAGCGACAGGCGCGATGAAGGCGATCCAGTTCCACGAAGCGGGCGGGCCGGAAGTTTTGCAGTATGACGAGGTGCCGGTTCCCGAGATCGGCCCGGGCGAGGTGCTCGTCCGGGTGCACGCGGCGGGCATCAACCCGCCGGACTGGTACCTGCGTGAGGGGATGAAAGTCATGCCGGCCGAGATGAGGCCGGCGCTGGAGTTCCCCCTGATCCCCGGAACGGACATGTCGGGCGTGGTTCAGGCGGTTGCTCCGGACGTGCTGGGGTTCGCCGTCGGTGACGAGGTCTTCGGCATGCTGCGGTTCCCCGGATTCGACGGCCGGACATACGCCGAGTACGTGGCCGCGCCGGCTTCGGACCTGGCTCACAAGCCGGCCGGTATCGACCACGTGCAGGCGGCTGGGGCGCCGATGGCCGTGCTGACGGCCTGGCAGTACCTGGTTGATCTCGGCCACGACGTGCCGTCTCCTTTCACCGGCCAGGTGCACCAGCCGGTGCCGATCACGCCAGGGATGACCGTGCTGGTCAACGGGGCCGCCGGCGGAGTGGGCCACTTCGCGGTGCAGCTGGCGAAATGGAAGGGGGCACGCGTCATCGCGGTGGCCTCGGGCCGGCACGAACAGTTCCTGCGCAAGCTCGGCGCCGATGAGTTCATCGACTACACCAGGACGCAGGCCGCGGACACGGTCAGCGGTGTCGACCTGGTGATCGACACCGTCGGTGGCCCCGACAGCTCACGCTTCCTGACCGTGCTCAAGCGCGGCGGCACCATGCTTCCGGTGTTCTTCGCCCAGTACGACCCGGAAGAGACGACGAGTGTGGGCATCACAGTCTCGAACATTCAGGTGCGTTCCAACGGCCCCCAACTCGCCGAGATCGGGCGCCTGTTCGACAGGGGCAAGCTCCAGGTCGGGGTGGACAGCACCTACCCGCTGCCCGAGGCGGGCAACGCACACACGCGAGCCGCGCAGGGCCACCTCCAAGGCAAGATCGTGCTGACAGTGGTCTCGTGATCGCCGAACTCCAGCAGGCGGTGGCGAACTGCGCGCACGCCGTGGACGAGCTGAATGTGCCCGAGCCGGAAGCGGTCCTGGCCGAAGACACCACCTGGACCTTCACGATGGCGAACTCGGGCTTCGCGACCGCGTTCACATGGCTAGCGCGGTTCGCGCCAGCCCTCGCAGCCAGGCGTGCGCGTGGTCTGTGTCGTAGCGCTGATGCCACGACAGGTATATCGGTGCCGACGGCAGTTCGAGCGGGAGAGGGAGCACGACCAGGCCGAGGTCGGCGACCGCGGACCTCGTGGTGGCTTCCGGGACGCTGATCAGGAGATCGGAGCCGCGCGCGAACTCCAGCGCGGCCGCTTCCGTGGGCGCGGTCGCCACCACGCGGCGGGTGAGGCCGAGCCGCGCGAGGGCGTCGTCGAGGGCATTGCTGAGGTTTCCTCGTCGCGAGACGGTCATGTGCTCAGCGGCGGCGTACCGCTTTGCGGTGACGGTCCTGACGCGGGTGAGGGGGTGCCCCTGCCTCACGACGATGACGAGGCGGGTCTCGCCTACGTTCTCGGCACGGATGTCCGGTGCGCTCGGGCGGTTGGCGTTCGCCTCCAGGTCGACCTCGCCGCGCCGCAACTCGGGGGTGTCGATGCTTGATTCGGCGACGAAGCGCAATCGCACGCCCGGGGCCTGTCCGCGGACAGCCGCGAGCAGCGCGGGGCCGCTCAAGGCGACCAGGGAATCGTGCCAGCGGAGTGTGAAAGTGCGCTCCAACGTTGCCAGATCGAGTTCACGGCTCGGTGCCAGCACCCCCTGGACCTGGTGCAGCAGCTCGTGCACCTGCTCCCGGACGGCGATCGCATACGGCGTCGGGGTCATCGTGCGGCCGGTGCGCACCAGGATCTGATCCCCGGTCGTGCGCCGGATTCGGCCCAGACTCCGGCTCATCGCGGGGGCGGTGACGTGCAGGCGCGCGGCAGCCCCGGCCACACTCCCCTCCTCAAGGAGCGCGTCGAGCGCGGTGAGCAGGTTCAAATCCAATTGCATGTGAGTAATCCTATCCGTGCTTAACATGCATTTGAAGTTAATGACGGGGCTCTATACCTTCGAGAGCAGAGCGCAAGACGGAACGCACAGCTCGATCCGACCGGCCTCAACACCCCTTCCTCACACGGGAGTACCGCCATGTCCGAAACGCTTCAGACCACTGACGTCGTCACCTCCGACGCCGACCTGCTCGGCCAGACCGCGATCGCCGTGCGCGCGGCTGGTTCGGCGCTGCGCGAGCGCTTCGGCGAGGTGGTCCGCTACCAGACCCGCGAAGAGCTGATGCGCGCGCTCGCCGTCAACGACGACACGGCCCTCGACATCCTGCGCCCCCGCCTCACCCGCCTGCGCCCGGAGGCCGGCTGGGTGGAGGACGAGCTGGACGGCGGGGCGCTGCCGCCCGGCGAATGGTGGGTCGTGGATCCGGCCGAAGGCAACGTCAACCACCTGCACGCGCTGCCGGAGTGGGCGGTGACCGCGACCCTCGTGCGTGAGAACCAGCCGGTGCTCACCGTGGTCCACCTGCCGTTGACGGGCGAGACCTACACCGCGCTCACCGGCGCGGGCGCCCACCTCGACGGCCGGCCGCTGCACGTCTCCCCGACCGTGGACCTCGGCCTGAGCATCGTGGCCATCAGCCAGGCCCGGCCGGACGAGGACGAGAAGGTCGTGAGGCGCGTCGGCTCCTCGATCACCGCGATGCTTTTCGACGCGCTCGTCGTCCGCACCGCCGTGCCCGCGACCCTGCACCTGATGAACGTGGCCGCCGGCCGGATCGACGCCTTCTGGCAGTTCGCGGGCGCCCGCGCGGACCTGCTGCCCGGGGCACTGCTCGTCACCGAGGCCGGCGGACAGATCTCCGACGCCGAGGGCCGCCCCTGGACCCCGCAGAGCGAGAGCTTCCTGGCCGCCGCGCCCGGCATCCACGCCGAGGCCGTCGCCACGCTCTCACGCTGACCGCGCACCACAACCTGCACGCACGGAAGGACCAGATCATCATGACCACGATCGCAGTTCTCGGAAACGGCCGCGTCGGCGGCAACCTGGCCACGGCACTCATCCGGGCAGGGCATGAGGTGACCGTGGCGGACCGCGCGCCGGGCGCCGCCGCCGACGCTGCCCGGACAGCCCAGATCGTCATCAACGCCACCCCGGGCGCCGGCTCGCTGGAGCGGCTCGTCGCCCTGCGCGAGGAACTGCGCGACAAGATTCTCGTCGACGTCTCCAACGCCACCGTCGACGGACCGGACGGACTGCCCGCCGACCTGATCTACCCCGGCTCAAGCCTCGCCGAGCAACTCCAGGAAGCGCTCCCCGAAACGCGCGTCGTCAAGACGCTCAACACCATGCTCTTCCCGGTGATGACCGCGCCCGCCACGCTGACCCAGGCGCCCGACGCCTTCCTCTCCGGCGAGGACCCGCAGGCCAAGCAGACCGTCCGTGAACTGCTCATCAATCTCGGCTGGCGCAAGGAGTGGATCACTGATCTCGGCGGGATCCAGACCGCCCGCGCCACGGAGGCCGCGATACTGTTCGTTCCGCACGTGATTCGGTCCAGCGGATTCGCACCCTTCGCGATCTCGATCGCCCGCTGATCCGCACGCAGTGCACCGCCAGGGCTGCTGACCCGCAAGCGCCGGGAGCTGATGCGTGAGTGGCTCTTCCCGCTGCATGAGGCGCTTGCGCTGCCGCTCAGGCTGCCGGAGCAGACCGACCCGCGCCGCTACCTCCGCATCCCGAAGAACTTCGCCGACGCCGCCGCAGAGATACGCGTCCAGAGTCCCTTCGAAGACCGGTCAGTCCGCGAGCAGCACGAGTTTGCCGCGCAGAGTCCCGGCTTCGCCGACGCGGTGCGCGTCGGCCACCTCGGTCAAGGGGAAGGCCCGGCCGACCTGGATGGAGAATCGTCCCGTTTCAGCCATTTGAGCTACCTGGGCCAGCGCGTAGGTGGCGCGGCCGGTGTCGCCGCGGCTGAAGCGGACGCCCGTCTCCTGCGCGCCCCGGAAGTCGGCGACCGTGATCACGCGCTCGGGCGCGCCCGCGAGCTCCACGAGTTCGGGAAGGACACCGCTGCCGGCGACGTCCAGTGCAAAATCGACACCCGACGGCATGATTGCCCAGACTCGGTCCGGCATCCCGTCACCGTATGCCACGGGCTCAGCCCCGAGCGAGCGGAGGGCATCGTGCGTGCCTGCACTACCCGTGCCGATGACGCGCGCGCCGCGCTCCACAGCGAGTTGGACAGCGGCACTCCCGACGCTGCCCGATGCCCCGCTGATGAGCACGGTGCTGCCCGCCGTGACGCCAAGCTGGTCGAGCGAGCGCGCTGCGGTCTCGGCTGCCGCAGGGATCGCTGCAGACCTCGCATGGTCGAGCGAGTTCGGGATCGGGGCCCAATAGGACAGCACGGCCAGTTCCGCTTGGGCGGCTCCGTATGGTGAGGCTCCGAAGACCCGGTCGCCAACCGTGACACCCGAGACATCGTCGCCGATCTCGTCAACGATGCCCGCAGCCTCGTAGCCCAGAGTCTGTGGCAGTGCCTGGTCCATCAGACCCTGACGCTTTTTCCAGTCGCTGGCGTTGATCCCCGCGGCACGGACCTTGATCCGAATCTCTCCGGCGCCGGGATGAGGATCGGGGAGGTCAACGATCTCAAGAACCTCCGGGCCGCCAAACCGGCTGAACTGTGCTGCCCTCATGACGCACTCCTTCCGTGGAAGAAGTGGCGGATCGTCCGATACCGCGTGTGCGCGTACTCCCTGTCCGGCTATCCGCTCGGCCCCAGAGCACGTTTCTACCCCGATACATCGACCCTACGTCATGACCGCCGACACGTGGCGAGCTGCCTCCGGGGCCACCTCGCCCCACACAGCCCCGTCCGGTTCCCATGCCT
Organism: Streptomyces sp. R21; assembly: GCF_041051975.1. GTDB lineage: Bacteria > Actinomycetota > Actinomycetes > Streptomycetales > Streptomycetaceae > Streptomyces. The sequence goes on from NZ_CP163435.1 coordinate 9,826,165, forward strand.
GCGGACAGGAGCAGGCGCGGCTGTCGAGAACCCACGAGATCCCTGCTCGAGATGGGCGGCTTCAGCCACCGGCTACACCCTCAAATGCGAGTGGCGATGGCCTCTCCGACGGTCGCGGGGTCAGATTCTTCGACGTGGAGAGCAGGTAGGCGGCGAGTCCCGCCACGCGTGCCGCGGCGAGCGGTGGCGCAATCTCCGTTCGTACTCGGTGCGGAGCGGCGGATTCGAGGCCATGCACTTCCGGGCGGCGCGGTCCGTCTGCTCCTCGACGGTGACCGTCTCGCCGTCCCCGATGACCGTCGCGGTCATGATGACGAACGGCCCGAACGGGTTGAAGGCCACGCGGTATACGGGGCCGGACTGGTCCAGGATGCTCATGCCCGGGGGAACGTCGGGCTGGGGGTGTTACAGAGGTCCGGAAACTGCAGCGGCCCCGCCGGGGGCCACAAATGCGTTTACGGCCCGGTCCGGCGTCGGGGGCGACGCAATACCCTTGTGAACGAGGGTCGGCCCGTCGCGGACCGCGGGGGAGACACGTCGGCTATCGGGGGACGTGCCATGGATGGACCGTTACTTCTCATGCTGGGTGCCGCGGGCGGGTCACTGCGTGGGCTGATCGACGTCTACAACCAGACCATCGCCTGGCAGGAGGCGCGGCGCGAACACCGCCGAGCGGCTGTCACGGCCGATCAGCCGGAGGAGCCGCCGCGCTTCCGGGAGTACTTCGACCTGATACCGGATTCCGTCGCCTCGCTGGTGCACATGGGCCTGGGCGCCGCGTGTGCCCTGCTGTTCGGCCTCTCGGGACAGATCAGCGGTGTGTACGCGGCTCTGGTGGTGGGCGTGTCGGCGCCTGCCCTGCTGACCCAGCTCGGCCGGGTGCAGACGGTCGGCGATGCGGTCACCGGGCCGGGCGCCGGCTCGCCCGCCGACGGAGTGGATACGAGGGCCGAGCCGTGACCGGCGGGCGGATCGGTCGCCGGACCATGGCGGCGCTGTTCGGCCTGAACCGCGACACTCGGGGCGCTCCGTCCACGCCGCGCGTGGTCGCCTGGCGTGAACTGCCGTTGGGGCGGCGGATCTTGGCAGCCGTGCTTGGGCTGCAGCCGGGAGGGGCCGCGCGCAATCGCGGGGATGGTGGGCGAGGCGCCGTGGGCCGCGCCGAGGCAGTGTCCGGGACTGGGGCTCGGACCAGTGCCCGACGCGATCCGTCCACCCCTATGAGGGCGAAGGGCTTCGTGCGCATGCCGACACCGGCAGGGGCACGCGCGTTGGGGTTTGCCGGGACGAGGTGGGTGGTGGTGTTCGGTGCGGTCGGTCTCGTACTGGCGGTGGCTGTGACGGCTCTCCAGCCCACGCGGGACTCCGGAGGGGCTGTGGGCGCACCGCCGCCGACCCATAGCGACACCGACGCAACTGATGATCCGGAGGCGAGTACTGGCGAAGGCGATGACGAGGGGCCCATTGATGGCGGCGAGTCGGATGAGCCAGGTGATCCGACTACGGAGCCGTCGAGCCGCGAGACCTGGGCTGGAACGGTCGCTCTCCCGCTGAGCCCCGGCTCGTTGTCCGATGGCGGTACGGATTTTGACTCGGGGCTGCCGATACGGACCGCCAAGGGTGAGGACCTGCGTGTCGACGACAGGAAGACCACCCGGATCGTCGTCACCAGCGGCATCGCGGCGCTGTATCCCGAGGCGGAGATGTACGGCCTCGACCCGGATAACTGCCAATCGGCACTGGCGACGGAAGCTCTGCCTCGACCCGTACGCGTCGAGGCGGACGTGGAGGGCACCTACTGCTTCGTGACGACCGAGGGACAGAGCGGCGCCTTCATCGTGCCGTCCCGTGTTCCCGATCGAACCGTGATTCGGGTCGACGTTGTGCTGTGGAACGCATGGAGCTGATGCTCAGACCCACGCCCCCGCCGGTCGCGCATCTACTCCAACCCGCTCGACGGGGCGATCGCGTTCGACGCGGCCGAGGGACTGCTTGCCGCGATCACGGCCGCGTAGCGCCTCGCCTGTGCTGGTGTTGGCCGTGTTCGATCGTCCCGGTCGACCTCCTGTGAGACGAGCACCGGGTTGGCGTCGGGCGCTGGAATCACGGGCTACGTATGGTGAGTTGAGGGTAGGCTCGCTGGCAGAGTGCCCTTCCAGGAGGCAGGCGGAGGCCGGAAGGGCTGGGCGACCGTTTCGAAACCGGGGGGATGCCAGCTCGGGCTGGCCGGCGGGCGCGACAGAGAACCTGACACGTAGTCACGTGCGGGACTCTGGCGTGCTTCGGCGAAGGCGGAGTCCCGAGGAAGGGCTCTGCCCCTATGCGCTTTCTGGAGACGGCCGGCTCAATTCTGAATCTCGTCGCCGCGGCTTTGGCGATCAGCGGTGAAATCGCGAGGCGCCTGGGCGCGCGTCGAGATTCCGAGCAGGATCCCGGCAGCGAGTCGTAGTGATGCCCTGCTGTTCCCTTCGTCTCCGCACCTCGGAAGGGAACAGCAGGTCTCTCCTGCCAACCGGGCCAAGACCGGGCGATCGGCGGGCACACTGGCCGACATGCCCATCTCGCTGCATCACATCGTCATCGACGCCCACGACCTGCCCGCCCTGGCCCGGTTCTGGGCCGAGGTGCTGGACTGGCGGATCCTGTCCGAGCGGGAGCGGGAGGTCGTGATCGGGCCGGACGAGACCGCGCCGGTGGGCATCTGCTTCATGCCGGTGACGGACCGCAAGGTCATCAAGAACCGCCTGCATCTCGATCTGACGTGCACCGCGGAGGACAGGGAGGCCGAGATCGAGCGCATCCTCGCACTCGGCGCCCGCCGGGCCGACGTAGGGCAGAACGGCAGCGAGTCGTGGACCGTGCTGGCCGATCCGGAGGGGAACGAGTTCTGCGTGGTCCGCCCGAAGGAGACGCTCATCGGCTAGGACTTGGCGCTTCCCGCCCAACAAGGAGACAGGGGCACATGGAGACATGAAGGCAGGGAGAAGCGGACTGGCAACCTGCCCGAGCCGCACGCCGTAGGGAAAACCCGACCTCGGAACCACGGGACACCTGCATGGCCCGCCCGACGGCCGCTTCCTACGGTTGCCTCATGAAGATCACACGAGCCCGAATCCCCCGCAGGGCAGCGGCTGTTCTCGCTGCCGCGCTCCTGGCGGCGCTCGTTCCTCCGGGAGCCGAAGCAGTGGCTGACCAACCCTCCCGGTTGCAACGGGACGCCGACGCTCTGCGCGATTCCGGCGTCACCGGCGTATCGGTCAGACTGCAGACGGCTCACGCGGTGCGCACTGTCCGCAGCGGCGTCGGAGACCTTGCCACCGGACGGCAGGTGCCGAGCAACGGCTATGTGCGGATTGGCAGTACGACGAAGACGTACGTCGCGACCGTGCTGCTCCAACTCGTCGGGGAAGGGCGCCTGTCTCTCACCGACACCGTGGAGCACTGGCTTCCGGGGGTGGTGCAGGGCAACGGAAACGACGGGCGCCGGGTCACCGTGCGTCAACTTCTGCAGCACACCAGCGGGCTACCCGACTACATCAACGACGTTGTTCCGGAGCTCAGCGCCCGGGGATACCGAGAGAACCGCTGGACCACCTACACCTCCGAACAACGCGTCGCCCTGGCCATGAACCATCCGCCCTCCTTCGAGCCCGGCGCGCGCTGGGAGTACTCCAACACGAACTACGTCCTCGCGGGCATGGTGATCAAGGCGATCACGGGCCACTCCTGGGAGCAGGAGGTACAGGCCCGGATCCTGAGCCCTCTGGGACTCACGCACACCATCGCACCCGGCAACCGGCCGTCGCTGCCCCGGCCGCACGCCCGCAACTACCAGCAGTTCGAGGCGGGAGGGCCGATGACCGACACCACGATCGCCTACCTTCCGTTCGACGGGGACGCCGACGGGTCACTGATCAGCACAACGGCGGAGACCAACAGGTTCTTCACGGCGCTGGTGCGAGGCAAGCTCCTGGCGCCCGCCGAGCTCGCCGAGATGCAACGTACCGTCAACGTGCCCGACGACCACGGCGTGCCGGCGGGCACAGGCGACGGCCTCGGCCTCGAGTGGACACCGCTCTCCTGCGGCGGCGGTTACTGGGGGCACAGCGGCAACGGTTTCGGCTACCTGGTCTGGCCTGCCGCGACACCGGACGGAAAGACCGCAGTTACCGTCTCCGTGCACAGCAGACCAGGCGACCAGGGCACGGCCGCACGTCAGATCGAAGGCATCACCGACCTGGTTGATCACGCATTGTGCGATGAGCGCGAGGGTGGCGCCCGCTAGAGGTCCGAACCGACGACCTGCGCAGGCGTCCGTGCGGAGCTCAAGCCGCCACCGGGATGCCGAGCTCGGCGAGCAGGCCACGGACGCGTTGCTCGATCTCGCCGCGAATCGGCCGGACAGCGTCGACGCCCTGTCCCGCCGGGTCGTCTAGCTGCCAGTCCAGGTACCGCTTGCCGGGGAAGACGGGGCAGGCGTCTCCGCAGCCCATCGTGATCACCACGTCCGAGGACTGCACGGCCTCGGTGGTGAGAACCTTCGGGACCGCGGTGGAGATGTCGATCCCCAGCTCTGCCATGGCCTCGACCACGGCCGGGTTGACCGTGTCGGCGGGCGCGGAGCCCGCCGAGCGGACCTCGACCCGGTCGCCGGCGAGGTGGGTGAGGAAGGCGGCGCCCATCTGGGAGCGGCCGGCGTTGTGGACGCAGACGAACAGCACCGAGGGGCGCGCGGGGGAAGTGCTCATGGCAGACGTCTTTCTCAGGAATGGGGGCACGGTCAGGAGGCGGCGAGTTCGGGTTCGCCGTGGGGGACGGCGACTTCGTCTCTCACAGGAGCGGGACGGCCGTAGATCGCCGTCACAAGTCCCAGTCCGAGTACGGCGCCGAGGACTTGGGCCGCGATGAACGGGGTGACGGAGGCGGGCGCGATCCCGGCGGAGGTGTCGGTGAAGGCCCGGCCGATGGTCACCGCGGGGTTCGCGAACGAGGTGGAGGAGGTGAACCAGTAGGCGGTCCCGATGTACGAGGCGACCGCGGCCGGAGCAAGCGAGGTGCGACCGATCCGGCCGAGACCGAGGACCACCAGGATCAGCCCGGCGGTGGCGATGATCTCGCCCAGCCACAGGTGCCCGTCGGAGCGATCGTGGGTCGAGAACTTCAGCAGCTGCTCGGCGAACATCGCGTCGGCCAGCAGCGCCCCGCCGATCGCCCCGGTTGTCTGGGCGAGCACGTAGGCGGCGACATCCCGCAGAGGGAGACCGCCCCGCGTGTGGCGGCCGGTGAACCAGACGGCGAGGGTGACCACGGGGTTGAAGTGCGCGCCGGAGACGGGCCCGAGGAGGGCGATCAGCACGCCGAGGCCGAAGACGGTGGCGAGGGAGTTGGCGAGCAGCTGCACACCGACGTCGTGGGAGAGCTCGGTGGCCTGGATGCCGGAGCCGACGACGACCGCGACCAGCAGGGCGGTGCCGATGAATTCGGCGACGACGCGTCGGCTCAGACTTGGGGTCACGAGGTGGCTCCGGAGGTCTGCGGCGTGCCGAGGAACGCGGTGAGCCGGTCCAGGGCGCCGGGCAGCAGCCAGTAGTACACCCAGGTCCCGCGCCGCTGGCAGTCGATGAGCCCGGCCTGCCTCAGCAGCTTGAGGTGGTGGGAGATCGTCGGCTGCGACAGTTCGAAGGCCGGTGTCATCTCGCACACGCACACCTCGCCGCCCTCCCGGGAGGCGATCATCGACAGCAGCCTCAGCCGCACCGGGTCCCCTAGGGCCTTGAACACCTTCGCCAGCTCCGCCGCACGCTCGTCGTCCAGTGGCGCGGCAGTCAGCCCGGCGCAGCAGTCATCAGCCGTGTCCTGGCCGAGCACCACAAGCTCTTGTTTCGACATCTCTCTATGTTGACGTCTTTCGATTCAAGGCGCAAGGTTGCATCAATGAACGTCAATACAAGCCGTTCCGGGCACCGCCATGCCCCATCACCCAGGAGTGAGCCATGAGCGAGCAGTCAACCGATCTGCGCGAGTCCGTCCGTCGGCGCTACGCCGCCGCAGCGGTGCAGGTCACCGAGGGCGGTAGTGCCTGTTGCGGACCGCAGCCGGTCGAGGTCGACGAGAACTTCGGCTCCACGCTCTACGCAGCCGACGAGCGCGACGCCCTCCCTGCCGAAGCGGTAGCGGCCTCCCTCGGCTGCGGTAACCCCACCGCCGTCGCCGAACTGCGTGAGGGCGAGCGCGTCCTCGACCTCGGCTCCGGCGGAGGCATCGACGTCCTGCTCTCCGCCCGCCGCGTCGGCCCCACCGGCAAGGCCTACGGGCTGGACATGACCGACGAGATGCTCGAACTCGCCCTGGCCAACGCCGAGAAGGCGGGCGCGAGGAATGTCGAGTTCCTCAAGGGCGCCATCGAGGCGGTCCCGCTGCCGGCCCGCACCATCGACGTCGTGATCTCCAACTGCGTGATCAACCTGTCCACCGACAAGTCGGCCGTCTTCGCCGAGACCTTCCGCGTCCTGAGGCCCGGCGGCCGCATCGGCGTCTCCGACGTCGTCGCCGACGACAGCCTGACCCCTGAGCAGCGGGCCGAGCGAGGCGACTACGTCGGTTGCATCGCCGGTGCTCTGTCGTTCGCCGAGTACCGTGCAGGCCTCGAAGCGGCAGGCTTCACGAACGTCGAGATCATCCCGACCCACGCCGTCGCCGACGGCATGCACTCAGCCATTGTCCGCGCCACCAAGCCGGTTTCCATCGACGCGCCTTTGGAGGCGGGGGATTCGGCGGCTGGTGCGTGCTGCGGAGTCAACGCCTGCTGCACCACCGGTGAGATGCCTGTCGACCCTGCCCTGACCGTCGCCGAGGCAAAGACGGCGTCAGGATGCGGCTGCCAGGACTGACAACACGCCCTGTTGGGGCCGACGACGCCCGAAGGCCTCACTGTGCGCCGCGAACGCGCTCGCAGTTCTCTCGGACGCCGGGCGGGCGCCCGCCCCATGGGCAATGCAGGGCCCAAGGGGCGGGCGGCGAGGCCCTGGAGGTCAAGCTCCGTCAGACGTTGACGCCGAAGTCGGAGGCGATACCGGCGAGACCGGAGGCGTAACCCTGGCCGACGGCGCGGAACTTCCACTCGGCGCCGTTCCGGTAGAGCTCGCCGAAGACCATCGCGGTCTCGGTCGAAGCGTCCTCGGACAGGTCGTAGCGGGCGATCTCCTGGCCGCCGGCCTGGTTCACCACGCGGATGAAGGCGTTGCGGACCTGGCCGAAACTCTGGCCGCGGCCTCCGGCGTCGTGAATGGAGACCGGGAAGACGATCTTGTCGATCTCGGCGGGCACCGTGGCGAGGTTCACCTTGATGCTCTCGTCGTCGCCCTCGCCCTCACCGGTGAGGTTGTCGCCGGTGTGCTCGACCGAACCGTCGGGGCTCTTGAGGTTGTTGTAGAAAATGAAGTGCTGGTCGGACAGGACCTTGCCCGACGTGTCGAGCAGCAGCGCGGAGGCGTCGAGGTCGTAGTCGGTACCCGTGGTGGTCCGTACGTCCCACCCCAGGCCGACCAGGACAGCGGTCAGACCCGGCGCCTCCTTGCTGAGCGAGACATTGCCGCCTTTGGACAGGGAAACTCCCACGCTGCTCTCCTCATTGGAAATCCATCCGGACGAATCCGCCGTGCGAACCCGCACAGAAAATCTACAGCACTGTAGAAAATTCGGCAGGCAGTTCGGTCTGACCCCGACGCCTGCCGAATCTGAGACGCATCTGACCAAGTGATGGTTGAGCCGCGGGAGTTGCCGTAGACGGGAGGCATCGGCCGATCGGAAAGCCCACCTGCTGTAGGTTCCGATTGGAGATGTCGCTGTCCGAGTGACCTGTCGTCAACTTGTCACTCGACAGGCTTTCTTCGGTCCACGGCCAGGCCCAGTGCCTGGCCGTGCCATACCGCACGGGTCCACTACCTCGTTGGTTTCCCCGGCTTCTCATCCACGCTGCTCGTGGTGGTTGCCAGTGTCCTGGTGTCGATGGCATCGGACACGAAGGGGCGACCGTGGGGGCTCGTGGCCTACGAGAGTCGGCTGGAGCTTGCCCGCATCATGATCGCCGACTTCGCACCGGACGTCGTGGAGATGGCGGCCCAACCGTTCCAGCAGGTTCCAGTTCCGCTGGCCAACTGACGGCCTTCACGAAAGGCCGACAGGGTGGTGCGACCTGGTTCCGGGGCGATTGCGACACCCTGGAAGAGTTGTCGGTCGAGGGAGGCGGCGACCTTGACTACTCCGAGTGCGAGTGGTTCGCCGTGCATGCCGACTGCGCGCGCGGTGCCGCGGCCTCTCCTCGGTCCAGCAGGCGATCCAGTTCGGCTGTGAACAGCAGAGCGGGATCGAAACCCATCCCCTTGAAGTGGCCCGCCAGTTCCAGTGACAACACACCATGCAGCGCGGTCCAGAAGGTCAGCGCCCGGTGTGCCGCCGTGGACGGCGCGGGGTGACCGCGCATCCACTGGCGGTGGTGCTCGAGGTGCTCGGCGAAGGCGGTGTTCGTGGCCGGGTCCGTCGCCGTGCAGGCGTCGAGCAGCGTCGACATGATCTCCGAGGCTGCCTCTGTCACGTCGTCGGGTGCGTGGTAGCCGGGTACGGGCGTGCCGTAGACGAGCAGGTACCGGTGGGGGTCCTCCAGCGCCCAGTCGCGGAGCACGTGGGCGAGTCCGGCCAGGTCCGTACCGGTGCTCGCGGCACTGCGGAACGCCTCGGCCAGGCTCCAGTACGCGTCGCGGATGAGTTCGGTGATGAGCGCGTCGCGGTTGGTGAAGTATCGGTAGAGCGCCGGGCCGCTCATGGCCATCCGTTTGGCGATGGCGTTGACCGACAGCGCCGACGCCCCTGCCGTGGCGATCTGCTCCCACGCCAGTCGTTTCGCCTCTTGTCGCACCTGTTCGCGGTACTGCTCGCGAGGTGGCTTGCGGGTCACTGCCATGGCCGGTCGCCTTCCGCGTCGTCCCCAATCTTCCGTTAGATCCTATCGCAACCATGACTACCTCTAAGAAGAACCCGCCCAGGGCCTTGACGTACAGTCATGCCTTCCGCACTCTGTTAGAGCATATAACAAACACTATTAGCTCAAACAAGGTGTCACCGGAGGTCGTCATGAACGTCGAATCCACCCGCGCTCCCCGCTCCCCTGCCCGACTGGTCGCCCTCGCGCTGACCGCCACTCTGGCCGTCGCGTCCACCGCCACCTTCGCCCAAGCCGCACCCGCCGCCGCGCACTCGTCGGCGGCGGACTCCGACCGGCACGCCGCCGCCCACAACCCGAGGGCGATGTTCGCCACCTGGGTCACGGTGTGGAACGGCGATACCGCCAAGGCGTCAGGCATCATCTCGCCCGACTTCCGGGTCCACGCCGCCCTGCTCGACGGCACCGACGGCAGCTCCATCCGCGGCGTCGAGGGCCTGGTGGGCCTGGTCGACCAGATCCGGTCGGTCTTCACCGACCTGCGGTTCGACCTGGAGGTCGGCCCCCTGGTCGACGGCCGCTACGTGTCCGCTCGCTGGGTGGCCACCGGTACCTACGCGGGCGGCTTCCCCGGAGCCAAGGCGGCGCCCGGCACCGTGATCACCTACACCGGCACCGACACCTTGCGCATGGAGCACGGCAAGTTCGCCGAGTACTGGTTGAACGCCGACACCCTGAGCCTGCTGCAGCAACTCCAGGCCATCTGAGCCACGACCGGCCCCGCTCACGCCCGTCGGACGACGCTCGGACCCTACCCACGCTCGACCCGACGGCCGCGGTCACCGCATCGGACGACCACGGCCGTCCCACGACACTCGTCGAGCAGCCTTGAGAGGAAACATCCGCCATGCCGACTCACACCGACGTTCCCGCCACCACCGACAAGCCCACATCCCTGGCGGACCGGACCGGACGCGGACTGCTCGCCCTCTGCGGGATCGCCACCCTCGGCGCGTTCGCCAACGGAATCTCCATCATGGCCACCGTGGCACCCGAACGCCTGATGTCGGAAGCCTGGCGGACCCTCGCCTACCTCGTGTTCGTCGGCCTGTTCGTCATGCTCGCCGTGGCGCCGCGCACACAGCGCGGCACGTGGGAACTCGTGTTCGTCCACAAGATCGCGATCACTGCGTTCGCCATCACGGCAGGCGACACACCCGACGCGAACGCGACCTGGCCGATCGACGTGGCCCTCGTACTGGCCACCGCAGTGGCCTACGTGCTGTGCCGCGGCTGGTACGGGTGGCGATCCACCACCCTCGCATCGGCAACCGGCCCCCTCCCCGCCCATTCGACCGGGTGACACGGCCTTGACGGTCAGGGGAGTACAGATAGTCCGGACGAAACCCCGACAAGAAGCCTGGACAGCACATCCGAAGCCTCAGGTCACGTCGCCGCCAAACGACAAATGAATTCGGAACCTACACCTGCGCGCGGCACGGCTTCTACAATTCTGTAGAGGTCGTGTGGCCGGAAGCAGGGTGCGTGGCCGCCGGGGGAGTGGAGTGCTGACGGGCGTCGCGCCGATGGGCCCCTCGCGAACCGTTGGGTCCCTCGTGAACTGTGAGCTGTGGAAGGGAGGCCGGGCGTGACGGACCATGGACAGCGTCCCCGGCGTCGCGGACAGGGCGAGTTGGAATCACTGGTCCTGTCGGCCCTGCGCGACGCGGACGGTCCGGCGACCGCGGGCCGGGTGCAGGAACGCCTCGGCGGCGACCTCGCCTATACGACCGTGATCACGATCCTGACCCGGCTGCTGGCCAAGGGTGCGGTCACCCGCGATCGTGCGGGCCGGTCCTTCGTCTGGACACCGGTGTCGGACCACGCCGGACTCGCCGCGCGCAGGATGCGCAAACTGCTCGACGGTGAGAGCGATCGGGAGGCCGTGCTGGCGAGCTTCGTCACCTCCCTCGAACCGGACGACGAGCGCCTGGTGCGGGAACTGCTCGGGCAGCCAGGGCCGGAGAGGGCGGACTGATCCCTCACGGGAGTTCTCGTTCTCCTGCCGCCGGCCCTGCGGTTGACGGCGTGACCGAGCAGCAGCCGCATCCCCGTTCCGCCGCCCGCCTGTTGGCCGGTGGCTGTGCGAGGAGCTGTCGTACGCCTACGCGTCGCCCAGTGGCAGTCGCGTGCGGGAGATGGCGACGACGACGATGCTCGACTGCCCCGAACCGGCAGAATGCCGCGCACTGTTCGCCCGCGAACGGGCGTAACCGGCTGCCCGCCACCACTACTTCGTCCGCACGGCCCAACTGGCCGCACGGGCCGACCTGTTCCTATGGCCCCACGGTCGCAGTCACAGTCGGCGCCACCGCCGGTGAAAGGCGCTGACTCGGCCGAGGGTGAAGTCTGCGCCGGTCCTAGCCGTCCGCGGTCACGGCCTTGAGCTCGTCCAAGGACTCCCGCATCACCTGCGACATCTCACGTTCCTCGGCCGTCATGATCCAGCGCTCGAAGCCGACGTGGAAGACGGCGATCCCCGCCCCGGCGGTCAGGCTCGCGGCCGGCTCCGCGACGCCGCGCCGCCGCAGCGTGTCGGCGAGCGCGGTCGACATCGAGTTGAGGGTGCATGACTCGCAGAGCGCTCGAAGTGGCAGTCCATGCGAAAGGCTGGTGATGACGGCGAGGGTGACACTAGATTTGGTGTCATGACTGCCATCACTTTGCGGATTCCCGACATCATGGACAAGCAGCTGCGCGATGCCGCCGCCGATGCCCCCTCGCTGAACGACTACATCCTCAAAGCGGTGCGTCGGCAGATGACCCTTGACTCCGCCCGCAAACTCGCCGGCCTGACGCCCCTCGACCTCGACGGTGAGGGCGACGCCCTGTGATGGTCCGCAAGGGCGATGTCTGGGACGTCGACACCGGAAAGGGCAATCGCACGGTCCTCGTCGTCAGCCTCGACGGGCTGGCCGAGGCCTACGGCGCTGTGGTCGCCCTGGTGCTGCACGCCCCGGCCGTGCACCCGGACACCGCGATGAGCGTGCGCCTCGCCTCACCGGTCGACGCCTCGGTCGTCGCCGTCAACCTTCTGCAGCTCTCCGCTCTCCGCTTCGAGACCGCCACCTTCATCGGCAACATCGGCCCCGAGCAGCAGGCCGTCGTCGACAACGCGCTCCGGGCGGTCCTCGACCTGTGACCCGGGCCCCACGGCACTCGGTCCGCCCAGCCACAGGTGTGCCCCCGTTCGGCTCAGGCCGACGCGCTCACGGATCGCCTGGGTGGTCGACTGGGCGGGACTCTGTACCGTCCTCAAAGGGAGCCCAGCATGGCAATCGTCGTGGTCTTCGATCTGCCGGGAATGACCCAGGCGCAATACGAGAAGAGCGCGGAAATGGTGGCCGGCCGGCCCGGCCCGGTGAAGAGCCCCGCCGACTGGCCGGTGTCGGGCCTCATCTCGCACACTGCCGCCCCCACCCCCAACGGATGGCTCGTCGTCGACGTATGGGAGTCCGAGGACGCATTCCAGGAGTTCGGCAAGACCATCCTGCCCATCCTGAAAGAGCTCGGCGTCCCGGAAGCGCAGCCGAAGATCTATCCGGTGTTCAGCGTCGTCACCGGCTAGAACGCGCTTGGCGGCCTGGCAGGAGGGACCCGCACACTGCTTGCCGATCCGGTGCAGCAGCAGGTCCAGCCCGGACGGCGCGCAGTCCCCGCGGAGCCGGCGACGGACCACTTCCGCGAACCGGGCCAGTGCTCAGCACTGGCCCGGTTGCGCGTGCGTCGGCTTCCGGTGGTCGTGGAACCCCGGTCCGGCCCCCGGAGGTGCCGCACTTCCCCATCGTGAGGGGATTGGACGTCGGAACTTCAGAGCTGCACAAGGCAGGGCCGGGGCCCGGCGCAGGTTCTATCGGGCGGTGCCGCTGTTCTGTTCCTTCTCCTGCTTCTGCTGCTTGAGCCGTGCGGTTTCCTGGCGTACTGCGGCCTGCACGGCGCGTTCCTTCTGCAGCCACTCGGGGACGTCCTGCTGGAGCGCCTCGATCTGCTCGGTGGTCAGCGCCTCGGTGACGCCGCCCCGGGCCAGGCCGGCGATGGAGACGCCCAGTTTCGCGGCGACGACGGGGCGGGGGTGGGGGCCGGTGCGGCGCAGTTCGGTGAGCCAGGCGGGCGGGTCGGCCTGCAATGCGGTCAGTTCGCCGCGCGAGATGACGCCCTCCCGGAAGTCGGCGGGGGTGGCGGGGAGGTACACGCCCAGCTTCTTCGCCGCGGTGGCGGGCTTCATGGTCTGGGGGTTCGGGTGCGACGTCATGTCTCAAGGGTAACGAGCGCGGGCGGCAGGCTGTGACCACGGCCGGGTAACCTGGCGTGGTGACAGGCTCCTCGGCATCTCCCGTGTTCCGGCTCGCCTATGTTCCGGGGGTGACGCCGTCGAAGTGGGTGCGGATCTGGCAGGAGCGGCTGCCGGATATCCCGCTGGAACTGCTGCCGGTGGCGCCCGCGCAGGCCGGCGACGTTCTGTGCGATGCGGGCGCGGATGCCGGTCTGGTGCGGCTGCCGGTGGACCGTACCCGGCTCAGCGCGATCCCTCTCTACACCGAGGCGACCGTGGCCGTGGTGCCCAAGGACCACGTGGTGACGGCGGTCGAGGAGGTCACGGCGGCCGATCTGGCCGACGAGGTGGTCCTGCATCCCCTGGATGACGTGTTGGAGTGGCCGCAGTTGCCGGGCCGGCCCGCTCTTGAGCGCCCCGCGACGACCGAGGATGCGGTGGAGCTGGTGGCGGCGGGTGTCGGGGTGCTGCTGGTCCCGCAGTCGTTGGCCCGGCTGCATCACCGTAGGGATCTGACCTACCGTCCCGTCACCGACGCACCGGTTTCCGCCGTGGTGCTGGCCTGGCCGGAGGAAGCCACCACTGACCTGGTGGAGGACTTTATCGGCATCGTCCGCGGTCGCACCGCCAACAGCACCCGCGGTCGGCGCCCCTCCGCCGCTGATGCGGCCGACGCCCGCACCGCCCCCGGCCAGAGCGCCGGAAACAGCCGCCGCACCGGCGGCACCAAAAACACCAAGAACACCAGGACCGGGGGTGGCAAGAACGCCGGCGGCAAGGGCGCCAAGAGCAGCGGCGGCCGAGGCGGGGGTGGCCGGGGAGCCGGGGCCGGCAAGCGGGGGAAGCCAGGTCGCCGCTCCTGACTCCGCCGCGCATGGTCCCGCCGTCCCGGCTCCGGCGTGCGGCGGTGGGGGTTCCCTCACGTGGGGGCCGCCGTGCACGGGAGGTGCCGGGCCGACCGGCAGGAAGCCCCTGCGGCGTGAGCGAGGCGACGCGGGCGACGGGCCGGTCGTCGATGCCGGGGCCTGCGCATCCGCAGGAAGGAAACCAGCTCCCACTGCGTCCGTAACCACGGCGAGCGGCTGCTGCAGAGCCTGGTCCGTCCACGCGAACACGTTGCCCTCCCCACCCGAGGGGTTCTACCCGGGTCGCTGTCGCCGTGGAGGCGCCGATTAGGGTGCGGACATGATCTCGCACAACTACCTGTCCGAACTGTTCTCGCTGGATGGCCGGGTCGCCGTGGTGACAGGCGGCAGTTCCGGCATCGGCCGGGCCATCTCAGGCGCGCTCGCGCGAGCGGGGGCGAGCGTGGTGATCGTGGCGCGCAAGGAGGCGGAACTGGCCGCCACGGTCGACGAGTTGGTGGCAGACGGCTGCAGGGCGGCCTGGGTCAGCGCCGATCTGAGCTCCCGCGAGGGGGTGCGCGCGGCGGCGGAGCAGGCAGCTGAGGTGTTCGGCGAGCCCGACATCCTCGTCAACAGCGCCGGGATCAACCTGCGTCCGCCGATGAGCGAGCTGGACGAGGAGGTGTGGGACACGACGATGGCGGTGAACCTTGAGGCGCCCTACCTGCTGGGCCGAAGGTTTGGGCCCGGCATGGCCGAGCGGGGCTTCGGCCGGATCATCCACATCACCTCCCAGCAGGCGCACCGGGCGTTCGTCCAGAGCGGTGCTTACGGGGTCTCCAAGGGGGCGCTGGAGTCGCTGGCCCGTTCCCAGGCCGAGGCGTGGTCGCCCCACGGCGTCACCTGCAACACGCTGGTGCCCGGCTTCGTGATGACCCCGCTCAACGCGCGGTTGTCGTCCGACCCGGAGAAGGTGGCGGCGCTGGCCGCGCGCACGATGGTCGGCCGTAACGGCCTGGCCGAGGATTTCGCCGGAGCGGCCGTGTTCCTGGCCGGCCGCGCCTCCGCCTACGTCACCGGGCAGGCGATCTTCGTCGACGGCGGGTTCTCCGTGCACTGAGCCCAGGACCGCATGAAACCGGACGGGTGATGCTCATTCTGGTGAAGGTGCCGTCCGGAAACGAGAGGGTGTCGTTCGTCGTCGCGAGCGGAGTTGGACTACATCCACCGACGCTCCGATTGCCTGCTGAGCAACGCTTCAGCCTCCTCGCGTACGCCCTCATCGGTGTCCAGGGTCAGCGCCCGAAGCTGCTGGATCAACTCGTCGCCGCCAGGCTCATCGGACAGCCAGCGATCGTCACAGTCGATCTCCAAGACGAGTTGATCGGCCACGTCGTCTTCCTTGGCCTCGGACAGCGCTTTGAGTACGACGCGAAGCCCCTGTACATCCCGTCGTTGCAAGAGTGCCTGGGCAGTCTCCTGGATGACCGCGGTGTCGTAGTCATCCAGCAACAGGCGGTGGAGGACTTGGGCCGTTCCGGGCGCCTCCGCGGCGGCAGCCAGCCGCCTCCCCGCCGCTGCACGTACAGCCCAGGACGGAGACTCTGCATCCGAAGCAGCCAGTGCCAACTCGCCGTCCCAGCCAGGTGTAGCCATGCACGCACCATGACACAACAAGAGCGTGTCGCTTTGAATGGCTGGTCAGTTGATCGGATGTGTCCGTCCGGTTGGTGATCACTGATGCGATGTGGGGCCGGATCGAGCCGCTGATGCCGGCCGATCCGGTCCGCGGTCGGCGGTGGGCCGATCACCGCCGAACTTTGGAGGCCATCGCGTGGAAGTACCGAACCTGCTCGCCCTGGCGGGACCTGCCGGACGAGCTCGGCTCGTTCCAGACCGCTGCGTGACTTCGCCGCATCTGCTTAGGACTGGTGGCCGATGTCAAGAGCGTGTTCTTTGAGGAATGCGCCCGCGTGGGCCGCTGCTTCTTGTGCGGTCGCGTAAAGCGTCCCATCGGCGACCGTGCCGGATGCGCCATCAGCGCCCTCACCTGTCCAGCGCCAATCACCGGAAGGCGACTGCACCAGCTCGGCAGTCCCTCCGAACAGCGCAAGCGTGCTTCTGCCCGCTGCCGCAGGTGCCGGGCGGCTGACGGCGTCGGGCCATTTCTTACGGGCGCCCTGCCGGGTGATGCCCCAGACAGCTCCCAGCTGCTCATAACTCGCGCCGTACGAGCCAGCGGTTGCTGCCGCCCGCTCCGCCAGCCGCTTGATCTCGACATCCACCACCTTCCAAGCGGCCAGGACGGACAGTGCCACTTCGACGGGATCCGCTTCCCACATACGGTCCGCGGGCAGCCCGGTCTCTCGGGAGCGGATGGCCGAGGCCAGGGGATTCAAGGCGTCGTACAGGGCCTTGTCGAGCTGTGCCTGCTCTTCTGGGGTGATCTCAGAGACCATCATGCGACAACCTTAGTTTCCGGAACCGTCAATGTAAACTAAAGTGTCCGCGTTGCGTCGGTTGTACCTCCGCCGCATCGGAGGGGCACGCTCTAGGCGTCCCGGGGACTCTGTCCGGAGATCGCGATGCGCGGCCCGGGGCGCCACAACGGCGTAGCTGCAGCCGTCGGCGGGAGGCGGTCCTCGGGGTGTACGACGTGGCGTAGCGTCACGTCCTGCTCAGTCGGATCCCAGGCGCGGTCCAGTAGCTGCTGTGTCGATGCGGCCAACGGTGCGCGCGGCGCGGGCCGCACGTCTTCGGACGGCTCGTTGTCCTTGAGGTCCTTCCGCTGTGTCTTCTGCACCCGTGTTCATTCGCCAAGCAGTAGTGCAGCGACGGCTTCCGGGGCCTCATGCATTGCGTCGTGGCCGGTTGGGAGGTCGTGGACCTGCCACTCGGGATCGGCCTGGAGCCGGGTGCGGAGTTCAGCGAACGGCGTCCGGTCTTCCCACCCAGAGCAGTAGACGAACTCCCGGCGGGGGACCTGGGCGAGCGTGCCGGTGAGCCGGATCGTCTGCAGGAACGAGGCGAGGGGATGGGGAAGGCGGCGGGGATCGCCGCCGTCCGGCGGCCGGACGGCGTAGCCGGTGGCCGCAGCGCCGGCGGCGAACACTTCCCGGAAGTGCTCGTTCGTCGACGACCAGCACGAATCGCCATCGCGCGGTACGTAGGCGTCGAGATGCACCAGTCGTGAGATCCGGCCGTCAGCGCGGTCGGCGGCGGCGGAGATCACCATCCCGGCGTAGCTGTGGCCGACCAGCGTCGCGCTGGTGATGCGGTGGCGATCGAGGTGCCGCAACACGTCGGCGGCGTGTGTGTCGAGGTTGGCGGTCGCGACCGTCGCGTTGTCGTCGTCAGGCCGCAGACCGGTCAGGGTCAGGGCGTGAACGGTGTGACCGGCACGCTCCAGCAGCGGAACCACCGCCTCGAACGACCAGGAGCCCTTCCAAGCGCCAGGCACAAGGACGAACGTCGCCATGCGTCTCTCCTTCTCTCTCAAGCCGCGGCATCGAGGCGAACTGCCTGGATGCCATGTGGTGCGGTCGGGCGCTCCGCGTGGCTGAAGACCACTCCATATGAAGGAAGTTTCACCGGGTCAGGGTGTGGCTTGCTACCGCTACGATGCCAACTGATGCCTGTTCACCGCCAACCTCGCCAGATCGCCGGTGCGACGTCGTACATGTGGCCGTCCGGCGGGCGCCACCTCTGGCCGTCCGGCGAAACAAGCACAGTGCAGTCGCACGCACGGGGACACCTGGTGTATGCCGCCAGCGGCGTCCTGGCAGTTCATGCCGAGCACGGCACGTCGATCGTTCCCGCCAACCGGGTCGCCTGGACCCCCGCCGGATTCACGCACTACCACCGCGCCCACGGCGACACCGATATGCGGATCGTCTTCCTGGCGGCATCCCTCGCCCGGCTCGTCCCGGACCACCCCGCCGTGTTCCTGGCCTCCGGCCTCGCCCGCGAAGTCCTGCTCGCCCTGACCGGCCCTCGCAACTACGACGACGCCGCACCCGGCTACAGCCGCTCAGCGCGCTCCCGCCTCCTGCGAGTCCTTGTCGATGAACTCCGAGCAGCCCCCGAACAGCCACTGCACCTGCCGGAGCCACGGGACGACCGACTGCAGGCCATTGCCCGGATGCTGTACGAGAATCCGGCGGACAACGCCACCCTGGCCGAACTCGGGAAGACGATCGGAGCCAGCTCCCGCACCCTCAGCCGGCTGTTGCACAACGAACTCGGCATGACCTTCTACGAGTGGCGCACGCAGCTGCGCATCCATCACGCACTCGTGCTCCTCGCCGACGGCCACGACACCATCCGAACCGCCTACGCCTGCGGATGGGCCAATCCCAGCAGCTTCATCGCAGCATTCACCAACATCATCGGAACGACCCCGGGCCGCTACCGAACCAGCAGCCAGACCACCGCCCACGCGGCTCAACTCCCGACGGTGGCCAAGTCCTCGGGCTGATCTGTCAGACATGTGCTCCTCATGGGCGGCGGCCCGGCGCGGTCGGTCAGAACCTCCGGGCCGGGCAGGAAGCCCTCCCTTCCGCCCCCTTCCGTCATCTGTCCCGCTCGGATCCTGCAGGGTCAGCCCGTCGTTACATCGAGGTAGTCGCCAACGGCGTTGGCTGATCCGGTTGTGCTGGTCCCGCCGAAGCTCCAGCGCCAGTAGCCGTCCGAGGAGGCGGTCGTGGTGGTCTTGAGCGCGCCGCCGACACCGCTGGTCACGGTCTTCACGGTGCTGTACGTGGTGGTGCCGGCCTTGCGGAACTGCAGCTTCACCGACTGGCCCGTGTAGCCGCCGTAGGTGCCGTTGTCCCAGTTGGCGCGGCTGAGGGTGCCCTTGATGGTGATGGTCTTGCCCGCTGCCACCGGCTCGGGGGAGGCGTCGGCGGTCAGTTTGGCGGCACGTTTCATCAAGAAAGTGCCCGCGCTGTCCTTCTGGATGTAGTCGAAGTCGTTGGCGTCCACGGACGTCCAGACGTGCCAGGTACCGGCGTTCGCATTGATGAGGGTCACGTTGGGGTCGACGGTGATGCTGGCGGTGCAGGTGGAGGCGGTGACGCTGCCCGGGACAGCGGTGCAGGTCAGCGGAGTGTCGGAACCGGGCCCCGCGAATCCGTCGGGGTTGTCGAACGGCCCGTGGTAGAGCCATCCGTAGGCTTCCTTGATTCCGGAGTTGTCGCTGCTGGTGATGCTGAGCGTGAACGTCTTCGTCGCGACTGCGCCGACCACGACCGACTTGCCGTTGTTGACGACGACTTGGACGACCTGAGTGTCCCCTTGGCCTGCGTCGGCGGGAGTCGCGGTGGGGGCGGACAGGGCCAGGGCGCCCGTCAGGGCAGCGACGGCGGAGTGTATGAACATATGTCCTCGTAAGGGAGAGTTGTCCGCCCGAGCAGGGGCCGAATCTGATCGAATAGTAGGTGCGGATCCCACCATCGGCCCCCGGTCACGAAAGTCTGTGCAAGGAAAGACGGCGATGGGGTCTATGGCCCGCGTCGCGCCGCCATCTGACCGCTCGTCATCGCGGACTCCCGGCGCCACCCGGGCAGGACGACCCGGCGGGGACGAACGTGCGGTCGGGGGAGCGGAACGGTGGCCTTAGCCGGGCTTTGGCGCTGCTGGTCAGGATGAGGGTTCCGGCCTGTTGGGGCGGGTTGACGGGGGAGGGAAAGAGGCGATGTGGCAATGGGGCGTCGAGTGTGGATTTGGGTGCGAGGTGAAGTAAAGGGTCTGGGGCCGGCGTTGGGGGCACTCGGTGTGTCATTTGGGGCGCTGCTTCCGCTGGGCTGGCTGTGGGAAAGCGAGCTGAGGCCGGATGACGGAGGTGGGGAGTCGGTTGGATCCGGGCCGGGGCCGGGGCATCCTGAGCGGCTCGTGGCGGGGGTGCCGCTGACACCGGCGGAGGAACAACTGTGGAGCCAGCTGGTCGACCGGTGACGCGTTGCATTGATTGAGCAGGCGCCGGGGTGAGGGGTGGCCGATGAGCATGGCGGCCGTCCATCCCGATGTGCCGTTGACAGACCTCCACCTGGCGCTCGGCTGACCGATTTTCCACGCGTTCGGTGCGCTCATCCGCATGAGATTCATCGACGCGTAAGGTCGGCCGGGCTCGGTGGTGGTGGAGCAACTCCGCCGGAAGGCACGGATGCTCGGTGGCGGCACCCTTGCCCTGCACTCCCGGCAAGCGCGCATCAGCCGATCGCGTCCGCCCCGCACCACAGCCCGAGGCTCTCCCGCATGTCCTCACGTTGTGCCCGGACGAGGACGTGGCCGCCCTGAACGAGGACCTGGAGAACTGCTCGTTCACAGAGCGAGTGGCCTCAAGAACCCTCACGACCGGCCTCCAGGGGAGCCCCGACCTGTGGTCGTCATGGGCCACCCGTGCGGCGGCACCACCACCCCGTGAACCGTGGCCCACACCCCCCGGCGTACGGGACAGTGCTGCCCGCGCTCACCCGCTGGGATGGATTTTCTGCGTCCGGTGAGTGCAACGCCGCTGGTGGCGGCCGCTGGTGTGCGCGTCCGGCGGAAGGCTGTCGCACATGCTCACAGCTCATGTGCGACCGACGCGGCGTCGACACAGCGAACCCCGGCGGTCCTTCCTGGCCCGGGCCGGCACGGTCGCGGCGACTGTCCTGGCACTCGTCGTGACCCTTCCCGGCATCGCGGCCGCGGCCCCGGGGGACCTGGATCCCACCTTCAGCGGCGACGGCAAGGTGCTCACCCGCCTCGCCGACGACGATCAGGCCAACGACGTGGCGGTGCAGTCCGACGGAAAGATCGTCTCCGTCGGCTCCTCCGCCGACTACTCCGCGGTGGAGAGCCGCTTCGCGCTGACCCGCCACAACCCCGACGGAACCCCGGACACCAGCTTCGGCGACGGTGGCACGGTGACGACCGCCGTCAACAACATGGACCCGGACCTCCAGTGGAGCGAGGCCCACGCCGTGGCGCTGCAGTCCGACGGCAAGATCGTCGTGGCGGGCAGCAGCTGGCGCGGGTCCGAGAACTGCTGCTGGTTCACGGTGGCCCGCTACAACACCGACGGCACGCTGGACTCGAGCTTCGGCGGCGACGGCAGGGTGTTCACCGACTTCGGCAGCCCGGACGAGGCCCAGGACGTGGCGGTGCAGCCCGACGGCAAGATCGTGGCCGCCGGTACTACCGGCGGCTCGGTCGCGGTGGCCCGCTACAACGCGGACGGCTCCCCGGACACGAGTTTCGGCGGCGGCGACGGCCAGGTGAGCAACGACCCGGCGCCCGATCTGCCGGAGGAGGGCGGCGACGGGCGCACCCTGGCGCTCCAGCCCGACGGAAAGATCGTGGTCGGGGGCGAGGTCGGGACGACCCGCTTCGACTTCGTCCTGCTGCGCTACACCGCGAACGGCACCCTGGACACGAGCTTCAGCGGCGACGGCATCGAGCGTACCGACTTCGGTGCCTACGAGTCCGTGGAGGCGCTGGCCGTCCAGTCCGACGGCAGGATCGTCGCCGCCGGCGCCAGTGACGGCCGGGTCGCGCTGGCCCGCTACACCACGAGCGGTGCCCTGGACCCGAGCTTCGACGGTGACGGAAAGGTCCTCAACTCCAACAGCGGCGCTGCGGACATGCGGCTTCAGCCGGCCGACGGTCGGATCGTCGTCGTCGGCGGCAACGGCGACTTCCAGGTCCAGCGCTACAACTCCGACGGCAGCCCGGACAGCGGCTTCGGCACCGCAGGCGCCGCGACCGCGGACTTCGGTGGCAGCGACGCCGCCGGTGGAGTGGCCCTCCAGCCCGACGGCAAGATCGTCGCGGCTGGCCGGGGTGGACCGGACAGCGGCTTCGCCCTGGCCCGTTTCCAGGGTGGCGGGAGCACGCCGCCGCCACCGGTCGGCGTGGATCTGTCGGTGACGAAGTCCGGTCCCACCACGGTCAGCATCGGTGACCGGCCCTCCTACACGGTGCGGGTGACCAACACCAGCACCACGACCGCCGCCACCAATGTCTCCCTGTCCGACACCATCAGCGGCGTCGCCGCCTCGGTCGTCTCGGCGACCACCACCTCGGGGACCTGCACCAACACCGCCACCGGCGCGAGCTGTTCCCTGGGCACCCTCGCCCCCGGAGCCACCGCCACGGTGACGGTCGCCGCCGAGCCCCGGGCCACCGGCACCCTCACCAACCGGGCCGCGGTCACCGCCACGCCGAGCGACCCGAACGCGGGCAACAACGCCGCCACGGCGACCACGACGGTCAACAACGCCCGCGGCTGCACCCGCATCGGCACCAGCGGCAACGACACCATCACCGGCACCTACAACAACGACGTGATCTGCGCCCTCGGAGGCGACGACACCGTCGACGCGAGCTACGGCAACGACACCGTCCACGGTGGATACGGCAACGACCGCCTCGATGGTGGATACGGCAACGACACCCTCAACGGGGGCCCCGGCAACGACAACCTGATCGGCAACTACGGCACCGACAACCTCAACACCGTCGACAACGTCTCCGGCAACGACACCGCCAACGGCGGCTACAACACGGACACCTGCACGACGGACTCGGGCGACATCCGCATCAGCTGTCCCTGACCCGCACGGTACGCATGCGACACGGGCCCCGCACCACGACGTGCGGGGCCCGGCGTCGTCACGCCGCGCTCACCTCTCTTGCCGAGGCTCAACAGAGTCTGCTGGGGGCGCAGTTGAACCGCGCACACCGTCCCAGACGCCTCGTGGCCACGATCCTGTTCAGGGATCGGTCGACTGATCAACAGCTGACTCGCCCAGCGTCTCCTGCCACTCGGCGAGCTGGTGCCGGGCGGCGAGGGTGTCGGGGTGGTCTTCGCCCAGCACTCGCACCAGGTCCTGCAGCAGATCGGCGTACGCGGCCGCGGCGCCCGCCGCATTTCCCGATTCACCCTGCCGCCAGGCCAGCTGGTAGCGGGTATGCAGGGTGTATTGGTGGTCTTCGCCCAGGATGCGTACCAGGTCCGGGAGCAGGTCGGCGTACGCGGCGGCGGCGCCGGCCCCGTCGCCCGCCTCCTCCCGCCACCGGGCCAGGTTGAGGCGGTTGGTCAGTGTGCTGCGGTGGTCCGCGCCCAGCACGCGCAGTTGGTCGGCCAGCAGTTCGGCGTGCGCGGCAACGGCACCGGCCGCGTCTCCCGCCTCTCCCCGCCAGTGGGCCAGCTGACGGCGGGTGGTGAGGGTGTCACGGTGATTCTCGCCGAGGACCCGCGCCCGGTCCGGCAGCAGTTGGGCATAGGCGTCTGCGGCACCGTCCGCATCTCCTGCGACGCCTCGGCAGTAGGCGAAGCCATGCCGGGTGCTCAGGGTGTCGGGGTGGTCCGCGCCCAGCACGCGCAGTTGGTCGGCCAGTAGTTCGGTGTACGCGGCGACAGCACCGCCCGCGTCTCCCGCCGCCAGCTGCCACCAGGCCAGATCCCTGCGGGCGACGAGGTTGTCGGGGTGGTTGGGGCCGAGGTGGCGGTTGGTGCGGTTCACCAGGTGCTGGAAGTGGGTGGTGGCGTTGTCCACCTGGCCGCTGTAACCGAGGCTTTCGCCGAGGCGGTACAGCACGGCATGGGCGTGTGGCCGGTACAGGGCGTCTTCGGCGTGGTGAGTCAGGGCGTTGGTGTTGGCGCGCAGGGCCTGGGCGAGGGCGGTATCGCGTTCGATCTCGGGCCAGGCGGCCCTGAGGGCATCGGCGGCGGTGCGGGCGGTTTGGTCGCGCTGGTCGGGGGTGAGCGTGTCGCGGACCGCGCGCTGGACGAGCTGGTGGACACGGACCGCGGTCTGGGGCGTGGTGGGGGTGTGCTCGATGAGGCTGAGTCGGCGCAGCGCGCTCAGGGCCGTGCGGGCATCGCGCTCCGCCACCTCATGGTGGGCCGGTGCGCCGGCCGACGGGCCCGGCGCGTCGAGGCGGGTGCGGTGATGGGCGAGGTAGGTGCGGGCGGGGAGGCTGGTGAGGACGGGTTCGGGGATGCCGTTGGCGTCGAGGAAGGCGGCGAGCTGGAGCAGAGGGCGGGCCAGCCCTGCCGGGCGCAGGCGGTCGGCGTGTGCGATGGACAGGGACCAGGTGGCGGCGACCGCCCGGGCTTGCCCGTCGGGCAGGGCCGCAGGCGCGGCGTCGCGAAGCGCGGTGGTGCGGTCGGCCAGCAGCTGCCGGTAGTCGGCTGCCGGGGTGCCGGTGTCGGTGAGGTAGGCGGCGGCCTGGGAGAGGGCCAGTGGCAGGTGTCCGAGGTCGTGGGCGAGGGCGGCGAGTTGCCCGGCCGGCGCGGTGACCGGGCGTAGGGCGTTGGTGAGGTAGGCGAGGGATTCAGCGGGGGTGAAGACGCCGACGAGGATGAGGTGACGGCCGGTGGTCAGGGCGGCTTCCTGGCGGCGGGTGGTGACCAGGGTCCGGCCAGTGGGGCTGAGCGGGGGCCACAGGCCGGTGAGGTCCGCCGGGTCGGCTACGTCGTCCACGACCACCAGCCAACGGCAGGGGCGCTGCCCCGCCTTGGGCTCCAGCCAGGCCAGGAATGCGGTGGCAGCCCGTGAGGGGTCGGCCGGGTCGGCGCCGAGCAGCTCGGCGGCGGCCTGCGCGTAGCCGGTGATGATGCCGGCGGCAGTGGTCGCGGTGATCCATACCAGTACGTCCAGGTCACCGGCCTGCCAGGCGGTACGGGCGTAGTCCGCGGCGAGCTGGGTTTTGCCGACTCCGCCCAGACCCACCACCACCCCCGCCGGTGCGGCCTGGACGACCGGCCCGGCATTGTCGCGGCCGAGCGCCGCAGCCAGACGGGCGACCTCGGCTCGGTCCTGGAAACCGGCCGCCCGCGGGGGGACGGTTCCGACCTGATGTGGCCACGAAGCCGGCGACGGGCGTGCGTAGTGATTGTTCTCGACGAGCTTGCCCACGACAGGGCCATGGAACGTGCTGCGGCGAAAATCGAACCTGTCTCCGCCGACACTGCCCGCGTCCGCGTTGCTCTCCAGGGACTGCCTGCGTTCCACGATCCGCCCCCATCCCGGCCAAACGGCATGGGGACCATACCCACCCGCGAACTCTCAACTACGGCCCATGGCAAAGCCGTTACGCCCGCCCTCCGCCACGGGCAGGACGACTGGGCGGGATCCTGTGCCACCGCCGACCACCGCCGGCCGGGGTGACGGCTCGGGCCCCCGGCCCTGCGGCACAGGTCCTGTGGCCTTGGGTCGGGGGTGGTCGTTGGGTTCGATGTGGCTGTCGCTCGTCGGCGGGTTTCGGCTTCCGACACTGCGGACGTCGGGGGACGCGGGCGGACCCGGTGGCGTTCTATTCCGCGACGCTTTCCGATCCGGTCGGCGCGGCGGCAGTTTCAGGAGCGGTTTGCGTGGCGGAGTGGGTCGTGGTGTAGAAGACGGAGGTGCCCTGCTTGGTGCGCTCCGCGCGGCCCTTGGCGACCAGTCCTTCCACGGTGGTGCGTACGACGGTGGTCTTGATGCCGCGCTCGGGGTGGGCCTGGGCGAGCGCGGTGGTGATTTCCGCGGCGGAGCGGGGCTCGCTCTGGCCGCTGAGGAGTTCGTGGATGAGGGTGCCGAGGGTGGGCTGCGCAGCCGCCGTACCCTCCGGCTTCTCGGCAACGGCCTTGCCGGTGGCGGCTTTCCCGGTGGCGGTCTTCTTGGTTGTCGGTTTCGGTGTGGCGGCCTTCTTGCGCCGGGCCGGCTTGGCCGCGGCGGATGCGGGCCGGGGCGCGGGCACGGTGGCCGCCTGGCTCGGGTCCTGTGGCGCTGGGGCGGCGGGGCCGGTGTGGTCCAGAGCCTGCTGGACGCTCACCAGGAGGGACTGGTCCTGCTGCAGGGCCTGCAACTGTGCCTGGAGCGCGGTGAGTTCGGCGCTGAGACGGTCTTGCTCCTTGTTGTTGCGCTCGAGGTCCGCGGCCACCTGGGCGGCGTACTGCGCCTGGAGTTCGGTCGATTCGTGTGTTTCTTGCGGGACCTTGGGCATGGCGGCTGCCTCTCCTGAGGACGCGATGTGTTGTTGAGGGCGGATCGTACCCGCATCATCCGGCCAAGATCCGGTGAAATCCAGACCGTTGGGCGGCTCAACCCTGCTTCGATGGCGCCGAGCCGGTGGTCCTGCCCCCTCGCGTGGGCCCTTCACGTGCTGGTGCTCTCACTCAATAGTGAGTGCTTGCGGCCGCCCAGGGACCCTGACTCGAACCGGGTCGGGCGAGTGAAGTGGGCGCGTCTGCCGGGCTGTCGAGAGGATTCACCCGTGATGTCGCACGGGCCGCGATCTCCGAAGGGATCGAGGCCGTGGAGGGTGACTTGGCGGGGCCCGGAGTCGCTCAGGTGGGCGGTGCTGACCGAGCCGGGCCACCAGGGGCGGACGTACGTCACGGGCGGACACGTCAACGGCGAACCGCTGACCCGGTCCGTCAGCCCCCGTCTTCTGGTTGCCCCCTGGTGTCGCGTCAAAGAGTGGCGGTCTGCTCGGCGC
The DNA here is from genome assembly GCF_041051975.1 of Streptomyces sp. R21. Classification (GTDB taxonomy): domain Bacteria; phylum Actinomycetota; class Actinomycetes; order Streptomycetales; family Streptomycetaceae; genus Streptomyces. The sequence goes on from NZ_CP163435.1 coordinate 9,852,752, forward strand.
GGGCCGGATCAGTATCCGATGGCTTCTCGGAGAAGCAGCACGGTGCCGCGCCCTGGGCGGGGTTCCGCGTTGAGGATGAGCAGGCGGTTGATGGCGCTGGGCATCCCGTAGACCGCCTGGGCGCGGGCGTTCTCCAGCGGAAGGGCGTGCTCCTCGACGCGGCGCAGGGCTGTGCTCAGGTCGGGCACCACCTTCTGCGCGCCGACGATCCAGACCGCGTGGGCGGCGCCGCCCGCGTTGGCGGGAATCTGGCTGCCGCTGCCCGAGGCGAGAACGAGCGAGCCGGTCTCGGTGACCGCGGCAACGCTGTTGACGACGAAATCGGGGCTGGCGACCAGCCTTCGGATCTCGTCGGCGCCGGTGGCACGGTCGATGGCCAGGACGCGCGGCCTGATGGCGTCGTACTGGCCGCCGGCGTTGATGTCCTCGTCGATGCCCGACAGCCGGAGGGTCTCGCTGGCTCCGGTGAACACGCTGGAGCCCTCGGGGACCAGGTCCTTGATGCGGACGCGCGCTTCTGCGGCGTCGTCGAGGATCTCGGCGGCGAAGCCGCTCGCCCGCAGCGCGGCAGCTGTCCGCTCCAGTCGTTCGGCCGATGCCGGGGCGTCGAAGGATGCTGCCGGAGCCGGGGTGGCCGCAGTGTGTGCCGGGTTGGTCCCGGTGGGCTGCGCGGCGTGGGGCGCTGTGCCCGCCAGCGGGGAGGTGTCGAGGTACCTGACCTCGTACACCCGCTCGGCGAACTTCCAGCCCTCCTCGGTGCGCTGGTAACGGTCGTGGTAGACGGCGTAGTTCAGACCCTGGCGTCCGTCGAGGGCGCGCGCGAGCTCCTGGATGTAGGCGCGGCCTGTCGCGGTGTCGCCGTCGAGCAGGATCGTGCCGGGGTGTGTGGTCTGCACGAAGAAGTCCCACTGGCTCTGCAGTTGCTCGCCCCCGGCAATGATCTCCTCGCGGCCGACCTGCTCGGCGGGGATGTTGGGCATGCGCAGGGCGCCGTCCGGCGTGAACAGCGACGCCAGGCGGCGGCGGTCGCGCATCATCGCCGCGTCGGTGAACTCGCCGCGCAGTGCCTCGATCTCGACGCGGTCCGCGATGGCCTGGAAGTCGTTCATCGAAGTCCCCTCTTCATCAGGTTTTCGTACTCACCGTTACGACAACGCAGCCCTGCGGAATGTGAGGCGACGCGTCGGCCTCACATTCCGGTGCGCTGTCTTGTCGTGGGGGTAGAGGCACAGACGCGAGCAGGGGAGACGGCCAGACCATGACCACCGGAGCCGAGCCCGGCGACGATCAGAGCGATCCGAGCCTCAACGCGATCATGAGCGAGCGGCGCCGGCTGATCAACCTCGGCTATCGACTCCTCGGGTCCCTCGCCGACGCCGAGGACGTCGTGCAGGAGACCTACGCCCGCTGGTACGCCATGTCCGCGCGGGAGCAGCAGGCCATCGAGTCGCCCGGCGCCTGGCTGATGACGGTCGCCAGCCGTATCTGTCTGAGCCTGCTCGGCTCGGCGCGGGTCAGGCGGGAGACGTACGTGGGCGAATGGATCCCGGAGCCTCTGCCCGAACCCACGGACTGGATCACCGGGGGCTCCGGCGTCGTGGGGACCGACCCGGCCGAACGGGTCACCCTCGACGAGTCGGTGACGATGGCCTTTCTGGTCGTCCTCGATGCGATGACTCCGGCCGAGCGCGTCGCCTTCGTCCTGCACGACGTCTTCCGCTACCCCTTCGGCGAGGTCGCCGAGATCGTCGGCCGTACGCCGGCTGCGTGCCGCCAACTGGCCTCTTCCGCCCGCCGTCGCATCCGCACCGCGCAGACCCCGGCGGGCCCGATTGCCGGGCAGGCCGGCATCGTCAGGCAGTTCAAGACGGCGTGGCAGGCCAAGGACATCGACGCGTTGATCGGCCTGCTCGACCCCGATGCCATCGCGACCGCCGACGGCGGCGGGCTGGCCGTCACCCACCTGCACCCGATCGTGGGCAGTGAGCAGATCGCACGCGCCTACGCCGAGATCGCCCGCGTGACGGGTGACCGCACCACGTTCCTGGAGTGCACGGTCAACGGCCTGCCCGGCTTGGTGGCGCGGCAGGACGGCAAGCTCGCGACCGTGTTCGCATTCGAGATCGCGGGCGACCGGATCAGGCATATCTGGGCGGTGCGAAACCCCGAGAAGCTCCGTCCCTGGCGGATCTGGTGAGGAGTGCGGCCCGCACACCGGGAACGGGGTCACGTCTCCCGGCAGGACGTGACCCCGTTTCGCCGGTCAGGCACAGGCTCGTAGGCCGCCGGTCAGAGGCTGACGATCTGCCAGTCCTGGTTGGCGCCGCCTGCGTCGGGCCATTGGATGACGTTGGTGCCGTCGGCGGTGGAGGCGTCCTTGACGTCGGCGCACCAACCTGTGCGGACGTTGATGAGCCGGTGGTAGCCGCTGGTGGCCGAGGGGACCAGCTTCCACCACTGGTTGTCACCGCCGTTGTCGGATGCCTGGGCCAGGGTTGCTCCCTGGGTGCTGTCGGGGCTCTGCAGAAGCTTGCCGCTCTTGACGTTGGCCAGCCGGAACGATCCGTCGGTGTTCGGCAGGAGGTTCCACTGCTGGTTCGTCCCGCCGCCATAGGGCCACTGGATGAGCGTGGCGCCGTCGGCGGTCGAGGCGTTGCTGACGTCCAGTGCTTTGCCGCTGTTGCGGTTGATCACCTTGTAGGTGCCCAGGTCCGCGGTGAAGGGCCGGTCGTAGACCTCCAGGTTGCGGATCGACGCGTACACTCCGGCGGGCAGCCCAGTGACGGTGACGCGGACGTATCGCGCCTGGGTCTGGGAAACGGCCGTCTGGACCTGACTCGTGCTGGTGGTAGTGGTGTTGTCGACGAGCGCGGTCCATGTGCTGTTGTCGGTGGAGCCCTCGATCTTGTACCGGTAGTTGGTCTTGTCCAGCTCCCAGGCGATACGGGTGCCGGTCAGGGAGCGGGTCGAGCCGAGGTCGACCTTCAGCCAGTGACCTGTGCTGCCGTTCACCGCGCACCAGCGGGTCGCGGTGGACCCGTCGACGGCCTTGCTCGCGGTGTTGCCCTTGGAGGTCTCCTCGCTGTCGGCGGTGACCGTCCTGCCGGCGGCGATGTCGGCCGGCTGCACGGGGCGGTCCAGTGTGACGCCGACGACGCTGTCCTGCGGGTGGGTGCTGCGGTCGATGCCGTTGATCGTGATCCGGCCGTCGCCGGCGACCGAGTACGTCAGGTTGGCACCGGAGCGGACATCGAAGACTCGCGTGACCTGGGCGTCCCCGATCGACGGGGTGGTGAAGGTGGTGCCGCTGTAGCCGGGCAGCAGGTGGCTGTAGAAGGTGTTGTCCTTGTACGTGAAGCCGTACTGGCCGTCGAGCGGGTTCCACGGCCCGCCGCGGGTGCCGTAGATGGACTGGCCGCAGGCGGTCATGAAGGTGCCGATCTGGCGCAGCAGGCCCGCCTGGGCGGTGGGGACCGTGCCATGCCGGTCCGGGCCCACGTTGACCATGACCGTCATGTTGCGGATCCAGCAGTTGACCAGGACGTTCATGGCGGTGCCGTAACTCATCACCTTGGCATCGGAGTTGTAGCCCCAGCTGGAGCCGACAGTGAAGACCTTCTCGGTGACCTTGCCGGTACGGATGGCGCCGGTCGGCACCGAGGAGCCCTCTTCGCTGTCGTAGTCGCCCATCCAGCCGGAGCGTGAGGTGGCGACGATGTCGGGCTGGTGCTTGCGGACCATGCCCATCAGTCCCAGCGGCTTGCCACCGGCGTCGGTATCGCCGTATGTGGCGTCCACCGGCCACTGGTTGGCGCCGTCGCGGAACTGGCCGGGCTCCCAGAAGAACGCGCCGTCCGCGTCGCTCCCCTTCTCCGCGACCCAGCCGCCGTCCCACCACAGGTCGTCGATCACGCCGTACTGGGTGACCAGCTCCTTGATCGACTCGTACACCTCGGTCTTCATGATCCGCGCGTTCTCCTTGTGCGCCGGATCGGTGGTGTAACCCCAAGGGTTGGCCGCGCAGTTGGTGCCGGTGACGTCGTAGTAGCCGGGGTAGCGCCAGTCGATGGGCGAGTAGTACAGGCCCACTTTCAGCCCGGCCGCCCGCACCGCCGCCACGTAGTCCTTGACGAAGTCACGCTTCAGCGGTGCCTGCCCGGAGCTCCAGGCGTTGGGATGGTTCAGCGGCCACAGCGCGAACCCGTCGTGGTGACGCGTGGTCAACGTCGTGTACTTCGCCCCGAAGTCCTTCGCCAACTGCGCCCAGGCCGCCGGGTCGTAGGCGTCCGCGGTGAACTGCTCACCGGTGGCGTCGGTGACGTACTTCTGGTAGTTCGCCGGCGTGATGGGCGCATTGTGCATCCACCACTCGCCCTTGGCCGGGCCCGCGTACGGCCCCCAGTGGATGAACATCCCCAACTTGGCGTCCTGCAGCCACTGGACCTTCGAATCCGGCTGCTGCTCCAGGCCCAGGTCGACCTTGGGGATCCGCAGGGGAAGCAGCGGCAGGGGGATGGCGGCCGTCGCCGCGTACGCGGGTGTCGCCACCGCTAAGGAGCCGGTCGTGGCCGCCACCGTCATGGCCGCGATACCGGCGAGAACTGATCTGCGGGAGATGGATTCCGGCACTGTGGTTCGTCCTGTTCGCATCGTCGGAACCCCGCCCGGAGTCGGTGACCGCGGGCAAGGCGGCAGCGCGGTTCGGCAGGTAGGTCCGGGGGCCTGCGGGGGCTCGGACCATCCGCTCGCTCCACTGATACATCGGATGGATTAACGGGCACGACCGTTGCTTCTGTCTAGCCTTGCGACACGAATCTCTGAAATCTGCCCCATAAATGCCCGATCGGTGCTCTATGGCCGATCTGGACATGGGATGTATCGAGGGGAGGGCGAGGCGTGCGAGTGCCGGTTTTCGCGTTCGGGCTTCTCCGTCCGCCGGTGCGCTCGGGCAGGCCGCTCCCTCACCGTGCCCAACGAAACCTGGCGCGCCGACGCCGCCGGAGCGGTGGTTCAGGCGCGGGGCGGCGGCGTGATCGAGGTCGGCTGAAGGAGGCCTGGCCACACGTGGAAGCGCGCCGCGGCGCTCGGCGCCTGGCGCGTCTTCGAAGACGAGGCCGGTTTCTCGATGACGGCGCCCGCCGCACCGGGGCCGACCCGGTTGCCATGATCACCTGCGTCGGCTCCAGTACCACAGCGACGTTTTGGATGGCTGGCCTGATCGGAAAGAAGAGCCCAAGAGATCCGATGTATCACGCTCCGCTCGACGAGTGCGAGATCCTTCGAGCTCAACACACCCCAGTAATCCCCGGTGACTCTCCCCACTTTGGGGCAATCTCGTCCCAGCTATAGACGCGACCATCGTCGTTCTCCTATAAATCCATCCGATGTCTTCTCTGGGGCGACGCGGAGCGCCACCGCCATGCCGGCGTTCCGCTCCCAACGCCCTGTCACCCCCCCCATGACACATGGAGTCGCACCATGTCCTCTGCCTCCCTCAGCAGGCGCTCTCTGATGAAGGCCGCCGCCCTTGCCGGAGGAGTGGCGGCCTTCGGGCTGCCGCAGGTCTTGTGGCCCTCCGTCGCCGAGGCGTACACCGTCCCCTCGAAGATGGACTGGTGGTACCAGGCCCGGTTCGGGATGTTCATCCACTTCGGGTCGTACTCCCAGCTCGGCCAGGGCGAGTGGGCGTTCACCAACTCGCAGTGGACCAAGGCGAACTACCAGACCCAGGTCACCCAGAACTTCAACCCGACCCAGTTCAACGCCGCCCAGATCGCCGAGCTGGCCAAGAACGCCGGCATGAAGTACCTCGTGATCACCGCCAAGCACCACGAGGGCTACGCGATGTGGGACTCCAATGTCCCCGGCTTCACCGACACCACCGGCACCAAGCTGTACAACCTGCACGACTTCAAGGGATTCCAGACCGACCCGCTCATGCAACTCAAGACCGAGTGCGAGAGCCGCGGGGTCAAGTTCTGCCTGTACTACTCGATCCTCGACTGGAACCACCCGTCCCAGACCGACCGCCACGACAACGGCCTCACGACGATGTCGTCGATGACCGCCCGCACGGGCTATATCGCCGACATGAAGGCGCAGCTTCAGGAACTGCTGGACCGCTACGACCCGGCACTGCTGTGGTTCGACGGCGACTGGTTCAACGAGCCGTCCAGCGCCACCCTGCAGGACTGGTGGCTGGAAGCGGACGGCGCCGATCTCTACAGCTGGCTGATCTCCCGCAAGCCCGGCCTCATCGTCAACGAACGGGTCAAGCGGGGCCACCGTCTCGCCGACTACGACGTCGCGGAGTTCGGGATACCCGCCGAGCCGATGGGCCGACAGTGGGAGCGGTGCGCCAGCGTGAACGACGCCTGGGGTTACAACGCGTCGAAGGAGAACACCTACAGATCCGTCAAGGACGTCCTCCAAGAGCTCGTCACGGTGGTGTCCCGGGACGGCAACCTCCTGCTGAACATCGGCCCCAAGGGCGATGGCTCGGTCACCGCCGGGTCCCAGACCGTCCTGAACGGCCTGGCCTCATGGATGACGACGTACAGCGACAGCGTTCACGGCACCGGCGGCAGCCCGTTCCTCAGCGACCCCGCATGGGGAAAGGTCACCAAGAAGAGCGGCAAGCTCTTCGCCCATGTCTTCACCTGGCCGACGAACGGACAGCTGCAGATCCCGATGATCGACAACACGATCAGCCGCGTCTATCTGTTGAACAACCCGTCGGTCTCGCTCTCGTACACCGTCACCGACCAGATCAACGTCACCGTGCCGGCCACGGCGCCGAACGCCGACCTCTCCGTGGTGTGCGTCGAGGTCCAGGGCATGCCCACGAGGGTCTCACCGACGGTGTTCCAGAACGTCGGCTACCAAGGCACCCGCGCCGCTCTGCCGCTGGGCAGCTACACCTCCTCTCAGCTGTCCGCCGCCGGTCTGGGGCCCGCCCAGGCCTCCTCCATTCTGGTGCCCCACGGCTACCAGATCACGGGCTACTCCGGCGACAACTTCACCGGCACCGCCTGGACGTTCACCTCGAACGCCGCCGACCTTCGGACGACCGGTAACAACGACGCCATCGCCTCGCTGAAGGTGACGTTCAACCCGGCCACGTACTTCCGTCTCGGCAACGCCACGAGCGGCCTGGTGCTGGACAGCGGCGGCAGTTTCAGCAGCGGCTCGAACCTGAAGCAGTGGGAGCCGGTGGACAACGCCAATGTCCAGTGGCAGGCAATCGAACTCGGAAACGGCTACTACAGGCTCGTCAATCGCACCAACGGCCTGGCCGCCGACGGCTGGGGGGCTACCAACAACGGCGACCCGGCCCGGCAGGGCCCCTGGAACGGCGGCACCAACCAGCAGTGGCAGATCACCGACCGCGGCAACGGCCGGTACTCGATCGCCAACCGCAGCACGGGACTGGTCCTCGACGGCGGCGGCATGGTCGCCGCAGGGTCCGTGGCCAAGCAGTGGACGTGGCAGCAGAGCGCCAACCTGCTGTGGACGTTCAGCCCGGTCGGCTGACAGGTGCCACCCCGGTGGCATGCCTGAAGTCTTCGTCGACGGGCGCTTACGAGCCGGTAGGCGCCCGCAGCGGTACCGGCGCCGTCGTACACGTTGACTCGGCGGGATCCGTGACTTCCACGACGTGGAACAAGTCGGGCGAGCCTCATGACGGTTCCTTCGACGGTGTGGCTACGGGGACGGGGGGTGCCCGGGTCCAGCTGGCCTTCGGCGCGAACGGGCGCCACCACGAAGCCCGGTCGTCCGCTGTACGCGCGCAGCGCGGCGACCAGCCGACGCTCCTCGTTGAGCGAGGCGGATCAGGCAGACTCGGCGGATGGACAGTTATCGACTCGTGCAGCGAGATCCCGCTCCCGCACGATATGGACGCCTGCGCGTACAGACCGGCGATCTCGGCCCGGCCCGCTGGCTGACCGAGCGTGCTCCTGGAAGCGGTGACTTCGCCACGGTGGCGGGTGTCACCGCGCCAGGGTTCGCCGCCTACGTGCGGGTGTTGCATCCGGCGTCGCTGGGGGAGCGGCCGGTGCGCTGGTCGACGGTAGGTGCCGCGTACGGGCGTGTGGTCGCGCCGGGCACAAACTGGCACGAGCTGATCGGGGTGGACCGGAACTATCACAACGCTGCTGAGTACGGCCTGCCCGGTGTCTGGGACGAGCATCCTGCGGAGGGGCCTACCCCGCCCGGAGTCGCCCGGGCCTTGATCCCCGTTTTGGCCCGGCACACGCAGAACCCCGAGCGTTGCTGGTTCGGGCTGTGGAACGGCTACGGCCGATGGGACTTCGACCGGGTGCCTTCCTTTGAGACTCCCGGCCGGGACGAGGTGCTGCTCTGTGGAGCGCTGGAGGATGCCGTCTCGCCGGTGTGCCTGGACGAGTTCGCCGAGCTGCCCGATCTGTGGTGGCCGCAGGACCGCGCCTGGTGCCTGGGCGGTGACGTGGATCTGGTCAGCACCTACATCGGAGGGTCCGAGGAGTTGATCGCGGAGCTGCTGGCCGCCCCGGAGCTGGAGGTACACCGGGTGTCGCCCGGCGACGGAGTCGGCTGAGCCCTTTCCTCCGGCGCCCTGGCCCCGCCGGACCGCGGTGCCGTGCTCGACCGCCCGTCCGCGGAGGCCGAGGCGAGTGCCCGGTTCGGCGCCGAAGTCGCTGTCATACCATGTGCATTCACTCTGAGGAGGCTTTGGTGATCAGACGGGGTACGCGGCTGCTCGCGGGTGCCCTGGCCGCGGTCTGCATGGTGCTCCTCGGCTCCAGCGCACCAAACGGTGCTCTCATCGCCAAGCCGCTGCCGGCCGACGCCGCCAAGGGCGTCGTAGCGAACCGGGTCATGACGTGGAACATCTGTAATCCCTGCACTGAAAGCGGGCACAATCTTGGCCGGGCGGCGGAGATTGCCACGTATGCGCCCCAGGTCATCGGCCTTCAAGAGGCGTGCGTGCGTGACGTCGAGAAGATCCGGGACTATCTGGAGCACTTCTACGGGCTGGCATACCGCGTCGAGTACGGGACGGTGCTGAGGAGTTGGGGCCGCTGCGGCGGATTGCCGTGGCGGCCAGGGGCCTTCGGTCAGGCGATCCTCTCGGCGGCACCGATGACCGACCGCGTGAGCGTGGAATATCCCGTCGGTGGATCCGAAGACCGCGGGTACATGGCGGTCACCACCATGGTGGGCGGTCGGCCGGTCCGCGTCTTCAACACCCACCTCGCCCAACGACGTCAAGAAGCAGTCCGAGCAGGCCAGATCGGCGTACTCGCCGCAGAAGTCGCCGAGTACGATCGCGCGATCGTACTCGGCGACTTCAATGCCGTGCCGGAAGCCCCCGAACTCAGGGGGATCTGGGCGCTGGCCGCGGACACGGATCCGCAGTGCCGTCCCTCGCCCGCCGGCGCCTGCGAGCCGACCACCGACTGGCACAGCAAGTTCGACTACGTCTTCCTGCGAGGCATCGCCCCGCTCGTGCACCGTGTGCATCCCAGCCCGTACTCGGACCACCACCTGCTGTACACCGACCTGGACGCGACTTAGCGTTCGGATAGAAACGCGTGTCCCATCAGGCCCGAAGGGCCGCGGCTCACATCACCGATGTGGTGACCGGGCGCCGCCCCCGCAGCGCGTCACAGTGTCGTGGTCGTCTGCTGGCCGGACGCGCTGCCGGCGAGCCACTGGTCCCATGTCATGTTGAAGGCGGCGTAGCCGTTGTCGGCCGAGGCCTTGGCGCGGGGGGAGCCGGTGACGGTGACCGGGTCGCCCTGCTTGACCTGGCCGTAGAACCACTTGGCGTCCGACATGGACAGGTGGACGCAGCCGTGTGAGCCGCGGGCGCTGCCACTGCCCGGGTTGGGGTCGCCGGTCGAGTAGTGCACATACGTGCCGGACTGGGTCAGGTGGACGTCCCAGGGCAGCGTCAGGTCGTAGTAGTTGGGGCTGCCCTTGTCGCAGCTGATGCCGACGCTGCAGGAGGTCATGTGGACCTTCTCCTCCTTGTCGATGACGGCCATCGTGCCGTTCCACGTCGGGTACTCGGCGCTGCCTGCGTTGATCGACAGGGTGCGTACGGCCTGGCCGTTGCGGGTCACCTTCATGGTGTGGCCGGTCACCGAGACGTCCGCGCGCACGTCGTCGCCGATGGTGAAGGTGTGCGTATAGCCGTGCACGCCATAGCGGCCGTTGCCGTTGCTGACGCCCTTCAGGTCGGCGTCGATCTTCACCTTCGTGCCGGAGGGCCAGTACGTCTTGGGCCGCCAGTCGGCGCGTTTGTCGCCCATCCAGTGCCAGGCTCCGGCGACCTGCTGCGAGGCGCTCACCTTCAGGTGCTTCTCGACCGTGCCCCGCGCCTTGGTCGCCACCGGGTTGGTGAAGATCACCGAGATCGGCATGGCCACGCCGACCGTCGTTCCGGTCTGCGGTGTGATCGTGTCCAGCAGCATCGGGGGGCCCGCGGGCTTCGTCGGCGTGGGCGAGGCATTCGTATGCGCCTTTGCGTCGTCTCCGCTCGCCTTGCCTGTGCTGCTGTCGCTGCCGCCTCCGCCGCAGGCGCTCGCACCCACCAGCATCGCGGCCGTGACGAATGCGATCCCTATACTGCGCCTGCGCCGTTCCACGATCTGCTCCGCTCTCTCGCTCCACGGCCCTGAGGGGCCCTCGCTGTCAGACGGCGAGGGCCCGGGGCGCGGTTGCATGCGGCGCGTAAAACGTGTCCCAAAACTCAGTGCGCACCGCCGGGCCGGATCGGGGCGGCGGTCAGGGATGTGCGGTGAGCGTGAAGCTCTGTGCCGGGGAGTCGTCGCAGGTCCGCTGGGTCAGCTGGAGACTGTTCGTCGCGGTGGCGGCCGTGCTCAGGCACTTTCCGCTGTGCCGGGCGATGAAGTGGTAGCGCCCGCTGGTCTCCTGCACGGGCTGCCACTGCTGGTTGGTGCCGCTTGACCAACTCCACAGCTGCAGCGGCGCGTTGTCGGCCGTGGAGCGGTCGGTGACGTCGATGACCTGCTGTGGGTTGCCGCGGGCGGTGAGGCGGCTGTAGCCGCCGTCCGTGGCACGGAACTGGAACTGCTGTGCCTGTGTGCCGTTGCAGGTGTACTGCTGGATCGCGGTCCCGTTCGCCGTGGCCGCGGACCGGGTGTCCACGCAGGTGCCGTTCGCCTGACTGGTCAGCGCATACCAGGAGGTCTCGGAGATACCTCCGGCCGGAGGCGTGGTGGTGTCCGCGCCGCCGAGCCACTTCAGCCCGTCCAGCAGGAACCGGTTCTGCGTCGCACTGGCGAACGTCGAGGACAGACGCGTGTTGGTCGAGTAGTTCATCGCGTTGTGGCCGAAGTTCGCGTACAGCATCTTGTACTGCGTGTTGGTCCACAGGATCGGGTAGTAGCCGCTGTACCAGGACTGGTTGGGGTCGGTGCCGAGCGGGAAGCTGCTGGGGTCGACCGACGCAAGGATCTTGATGTTCGGGTTCTGCCGCAGGTCGTTCGTCCAGCTGTACCACTCGCTGACCGACGAGGTGAAGGTGGCCGGCAGGTTCCGGGTCGAGGCGTGGGTGCGGTCCTCGACCCTGAGCGTCGCCGACGTCGGCCCCCAGGTGTTGGTGCTGAAGTTGCCGCTGCCGAGGAACTGGTTGTGGTACCAGGGCCAGCTGCTCGCCTCGGTCGTGAAGGCGGCGACGTGGAAGCCCATCCAGGCGCCGCCGCTGCGCATGTACTGCTCGAAGCCCGTGCGCTGGGCGGCGGTCTGCGGCAGGTCGTCGAGGAACAGGACGACCTGGTAGCCGTTGACTCCGCCGTTGCTCAGCAGGTCCCAGTTGTTGCTGGCCGTGTAGGTGAACCCGTTCGCGGCGGCCTGCTGGGGGAACCAGTCGTTGGCCTCCTTGACGAAGTCGATGTGCGCGGCGTCCCAGGTGCCGCTGTAGAGCGCCAGCACTTTGAACGGGGCGGCCGCGGGGGCCGCGTGGGCTGGGGGCACGGACAGGCCGAGCAGTGTGGCCAGCAGGAGCAGGAGCCGCAGTGCCGTGCGCGCCGGTGCGGATGCGGTCGCGTGTCTCAAGGGATCGGTCCCTTCGGTGCGGTTCACGGGTAGCTGACCAGGTTGGCCACGTTGGTGGCGGAGTTGGAGGGACCGCCCCGGTCGTTGACGACGTGCCGGATGGTGCCGGTACCGCCCAGGGAGACGGTCACCATGTCCGTGAAGCGGACGTTCGCGGTGTTCGGTGCCTCGATGGCGTGCTCGGCGGTGACCGCCGGGTTGACGTTGAAGTAGCAGTAGCTGCCGAAGCCGTACACCTGGTGGCTGGTCACCGAGTTCGCGACCTTGTAGGCGGCGTAGCCCTGTGTGGAGCCGTTCATCCAGGCGGCCTGGTTGGGCGGGTCGTAGGGCATCTCGTTCTGGTAGAAGTACGTGCGGCCGCCGTTGCCGTTCCAGACGGTCTGGTGCTTTTGGTAGTGCTCGACGAACAGGCCGTACATGGTGACGTCGTCGCCGTTGACGACGAGTCCGGTGTCGGCGGTGTTGCTGGTCCAGCCGACCCCGCTGCCGTGGTCGGCGCGCCAGATCCACAGGTGGTCGCCGATGACGTCGTCACTGTTGATCGTCAGACTCGTGGCCGCCTTGCCGACGCCCGCGCCGCCGACCCGGAAGAACACGTCGTGCAGCGAACTCGGGTCGGCGCTGTGGTCCGCCGAGGAGCCGTTGGGTCCCAGTTCCACCAGCTGTGCGGAGTTGGTGGTGCCCGCGTCGATCAGCAGGCCGGCCAGCTGGACGCCGTCCACGTCGGCGACCTGCATCGCGGTGATGCCGTTGTCCGGGATCAGCGTGGCGAGACCGAGACCGAGGACCACGGTGTCGGCGCGAGTGACCTTGAGCGTCTGGCTGAGGTGGTAGACGCCCGGGGTGACCAGCAGGTGTTTGCCCGCGGCGAGCGCGTCGTTCATCTGCGCGGCCGTGGCACCCGGCTTGACGACGAAGAAGTCGGAGAGCGGCAGAGACGTACCCGCGGGTGTGCCCGAACTCCACGAGGTGCCGCTGGAGCTGGAGCGCGTCGAGGGTACGAACACCTTGTAGGCGCCGGCTGAATCGACGTACAGGAAGGGCTTTTCGCGGCTGATCGGCGTTTGGGCGACTGTGGTGTAGGGCGGGTTCGGGAAGCTGTTCGCCGGGGCGTTCTTGGCGCCGACGAACACCATGTTCCAGTTGGAGCCGGTCCAGCTCGACCACTCGGTGTTGCGGGACAGCCACTGTTGCTGCGATCCCGACCTGACCTGTCCGTCGATCTTGGTGTCGGCCATGTAGCCGCCGCTGGACCAGCCGCCGTCGTCCAGCTGGAGGTTGCCGCGCAGGTGCATACGCCGGTACGGGGCCGCCTGCGACACCGCCCAGCGGTCGGTTCCGGATGCCGGGGTCACGGACAGGTTCTCGGCCGACCGCCAGAAGTTCTGCGTGGCGTTGCCCTGGAACCAGTCCGCCTCCGCGTGCACCGCGCCGCGGATGTTCACGTCGTCGGGCGACAGTCCCAGGCCCGCGACCTGGGTGTAGAAGCCGACGTTGGCGTCGGCGCTGTACGTGCCCGGTTTGAAGAGGAAGGCTTTGCGGGCCGTCCCGAACTGATTGGTCTCCTGCTGGGCGAAGGCCGCGTTCAGGCTGCTCTGGACCGTCGCGGCGGGGGTCGAAGGGTCGAAGACCGTGACGTTCGGGCCGAGGTCGGGGGTGCCCGGCGGCTGCGGCGCGTCGACCGGATTGACGTAGAAGGACTGGGCCTGGCTGCCGTTGCAGGTGTACTGCTGGAGCTGCACGCTGTCGGCGGTCGACGCGCCCGGCACGTCGAGGCACTTGCCGCTGTTGCGGTTCACGAAGCGGTAGGTGCCGCCCGACTCGGCCACGGCCTGCCACTGCTGGTTGCTGCCGCCGCTGTACGTCCACAGCTGCACGCCCGCGCCGTCGGCGCTCGACACGTCGGTGACGTCCCAGGCCTTCGTGGCGTCGGCGCGGCTGCCGGCCTGGACGTATCCGCCCGAGGTGTCCTTGAACTGCCACTGCTGGGCCTGGCTGGTGTTGCAGGCGTACTGCTGGACGACGGTGCCGTCGGCGGTCCCCGCGGCGCGGGCGTCGACGCACTTGCCGCTTGCGGCGTTGACGACCGTGGCCCAGGCGGTCGGCAGGGCCACGGCCGTGGTCGCGGCCCCCGCCGGTGCGGCGCTCGCCGCGCCCGTTACGGCGGTCGCCACCAGGGCGAACACGCTGAGCAGTCTCGTTGTCCGGCCGCGGCCGGGTTCTCGCGTCGCTCTGGACACGGTTTCTCCTGGGGGTGGGGGGTGGAAGGGGCGACCGTGGCCTCAGCCGGTGTACTTGGCGAAGATGCCGGTGAACTGCCAGGGGCTCTGCGCCACGCCCGAGCAGGTGTCGTCGTTCGGGTAGCTGCCGGGGCAGGGGCGGTCGCGGTTGGCCGACCAGAACGTCAGCCGGGCCAGGTGGTGTTGCTGCGCGTAGCCGAGGATGGTCTGGAAGTCGGCGGGGGTGACGGTCTCGTTGGCGTCGGTGATGCCGTTCATGGAGGAGATGCCCATGCCTCGGTAGGCCTGGTCGTCGCTGTAGCCGTACGCGCTCTTGAGGGCCGTCTTGAGCCCTTCGGCCGCCCGCAGCGTGAGCGTTCCCATGTTCTGGCCGGCGCCGCCGAAGTCGAACGGCATGATGGTCCAGCTGTCGACGCTCAGCCCGGCCGTCGCGGCACGCTGGATGAGGCTGGTGTCGGGCCCGCTCTGGTCTGTGCCGATGGTGACGTACACCTTCAGGCCCGGGTTGTTGGTCTTCACGGTCTTCAGCGCGTCCACGGTGCGCTGCTGAACCGTGCCGTTGCTGTAGGCGTCGGCCTCCAGGTCGATGTCGATGGCCTTGAGACCGTAGGCGTTGATGACCTTCTGGTAGGCCGCCGCGAGTTCGCCCGCGCTGGAGCAGGAACTCTCCAGCTTGTTGCCGCTGTAGCCGCCGAAGGAGGGGATGATGTCGCCGCCGCCGGCCCGCACGGTGGTGACGGTCCGCTGGTCGACGCCGCCGGTCAGCGGGCGGCTGCCGTCCCACTGCGGGTTGCAGTACCCGTTGCTCAGGACGAAGGCGAGGGTGAACCACTTGACGCCGGTGGCGTTCATGATGGTGGAGGGGTCGGGCGGGCTGCCCCAGCCGTTGTAGAGGTACGGGGCGACCGCCATCGGCGCGGCCGGGGCCGGGCCGCCGGAAGTCGGGCTGTTCCACTTCTGGTTGGCGGCGCCGGTACAGCTCCAGAGCTGTACGGCGGTGCCGTTGGCTGAGGTGTTGCCGGTGACGTCCATGCACTTGTCGGACTGCGGGTTCACGATGTCCCGCGCCGTGCTGAGCGTCCACTTCTGGTTCGCGCCGCCCGAACAGTCCCACAGCTGGAGCCTGGTGCCGTTCGCGGTCGCGTTGCCGGTGGCGTCGAGGCACTTGCCCAGCGCCCGGACGGTCCCGTCGGAGTTGACGGTCCACTGCTGGGCGGCGGTGCCGTTGCAGTCGTAGATCTGAACGGCCGTGCCGTTGACGGAACTGGCTCCGGCCACATCGAGGCACCTGCCGCCGAGTCCGGTGATGGTGCCGGTGGCGGCCGTCGCGGGTGACACGGTGAGAGCGCCGGCCGAGAGAGTCAGTACCGCGGTCGAGAGGGTGACGCGCAGCGTGGTGGAACGCGTACGGGGGCGTTTGGCCATGGGGGTCACAGCCCTTCACGAGTGGCCGATGGTGGGGGAGGTGCGTTCATATGGGTGAACGTCGAGCGCATGCGTGGAGGTTGGTGATCGGTGAACCTAAAGGTCTGAACCAGACACGTCAAGAGATGAAGCACGAAGACGCCGGAATTGGCATGCGGGCAGTAGGAGTTGAAGAGGCCGACCGCTTTCGGGGGCTGATGCTGCGACGGTGTCCCGTCGTGCGACGGGACGGATTCAGGAGCGCAGGAGGGTGCCCCGTACGGTGCCTGTCGCAACCGTCCCGCTCCCGGACCGCCGAGTGGCTTGGCGGCCAGCCGGTGTCCTGAAGCGCCCCGGGTAGCGCTGCGAACGACCCGGGCGCCAGGGAACGCCTTTCACTTGTTAAACGGTCGGGAGCCGCAGGTGTGTGTGACTCGTGCGGTGACTCCCTCGGCGCTCAACGCGTCCCCGGCGGGGCTTTCCGGCCACCGGCCCGACGAGGCTGGAGAAGGCCTTGGCGGTCGAGGCTGTCGTGGGGCACTTCCTCACGCTGGGCGTCTCTTGCCTCGGCAGGCCTTGAACGTGACCGGAATTGTGGCTTCCACCACGGCGAAGATGGTCTTGTACTGATGAGATCACCGGATGCTCGGTTTCTTCCTCCGCCTCCTGCCGTTCTGGGTCCGCGAGCCCCTGCTCATCGCGGTCGGCTCGGTTCTCGGCGTTCGCATCATGTATCTCGCCGTCCGCGATCACGATCGGGTCGCGGCCGGTCTAGGCGTGGTGTTCCTCGTGTTCACCGCAATACGCGTCTACGTGGTGGTCCGGGCCCTGCGCGCACGCCGGAACCCGAGTCCGACGGCCTCCGCAGACGAGGCGGCGGTAGACGCTGCTCATCAGGCGCAGGCGCAGGCCCAGGCCGCAACCGCGCCGCGTCCCGTCCCGGACATTCGGGAGAAGGAGCCCAACCATTGGGGTCAGGCCCTCGCGGCCGTGGCCCTGTTCGGGGCACTCGCGGCCACAGTGTGGGTGGCCCCACACGTGATGCCGTCCGACGACAGCACCCCGCAGGCCGCCTCGTGTTCGGACGGGACACACGAGGAACTGCCGAAGGCCTACAAGCAGAAGCCCAAGGCTGTGACCGGTGAAGAGCTGTGCAAGGCACTCAACCGGCCGGACCTGGCCAAGCTCCTTGGAACGCCTGCAGAGACCGCGTCGACTGCCTCCGGCACCAGCAACACGGCTCCCCTGACTGATGGGAAGGTTGCCGCACCAGAGGCCGAGGTCGCGTTCGACACGTACACCGTGAATGTGTCGGCCACTTACAACGAGTTGTCGATCGACCAGTACGTGAAGCTGATGAAGTACGGGGACGAGCGGGACGTCAAGACGCTTACGGCTCTCGGTCGGCCCGCGGTTTTCTCCTCGGATCACACCATGAAGATCGAGATCAATCTCGGGAGTGGCGGATCCGGCGGACCGGTCGAGGAAGGTCCTCTGGCCAGGACGCTGTCCATGGCCCTGGACCGTCATGACCGGGGCGGCTACTGCGAGATCACGGTGTGGAGCAAGTCCGGAGCCATCCCGGACGACAGCGTTCTCCTCGACATCGCCGAGAAGGTTCTTCCGAGGATCCCCGAACGGCCCGCCCGATGAGACGTCCACAACCTGTGGTGACCTGCGGCGTCTTGGGCGTCGCTCAACACCCGGATCAGATCAGCTAGTGCTCTTGGTCCTGCTGTTGAGCATCATGAAGATCAGGAATCCGGCGAAGAAGAGAATGGCACCAGCGGCCAGAAAGGGGATCGGGGTGTATTCGTCAGTGCAGGTCTGGCCGCTGGATGTCGTGTGGCACACGTTCCCAGGACCGCTTCGGTTCAGGTAAGCGATGTAGAGGAGCGGCACGCTCAGGCCGGTCAACGATCCGGCGATCGCATTCCGTGGGCCCTTCCGCAGCAGGAAACCCGCAGCCACGGCGGCCAGAAGAACTAGGACAAGGCCTACTGACAAAACGGCCGCCAGCCCAACTCCTGCGCATCCTCCCAGCACAAGCCAGCCCAGGAACCAGCCCCAGCCGACCACACGAGCCTGTTGCCCTGCTGTCAGCTCTCGATTCACCATGCTTCCCGCCCCAGGAACCGTGAGATGGAACGTTGTCTTTCCATACGCCACCTCAAGCATCGCAGACCGCTCGGGGGAGCAGCCTGGTGATCACCGATTGCGACTACATCGAGCCTTCGATCTCGTAGTCGAGGGTGAAGGCCCGTGTCCCGTACGACGCCTGCCTCAGGTCGCGCATGCTGATGTCCACCGCCGTTCCTTGGCCCCCTGGGCTCGTGGTGTATCGCGGGCGTATCAAAATACGCATACGCCTCCGCAACAGTCCTGCGGCTTCAGTGGAGCCACGAACCACTGTGCATCGACGGACGGAAGAAGAAGACGTGGCTCATGACAGGAAATGGAACCGACGATCTCTGTTGCGGGGCGCCGCTGTCCTGGCGGGTGCCGCCGCGACCGGGCCGCTGTTAGGCGGGGAGGCCACGGCGCTGGCCGCCAGCGGTGACGCGGATGCGCTGTTCAAGGCCGGGGAGTTCGAGAAGGCCGGCCGCGCGTACGAGGAGATCCTGAAAAAGGAACCCAAGAACCTGCACGCAGCCCGACGGCGCGGCTTTGTCGGGCTGCTGGCCAACGAGTTCCCCGACGCCGAGAAATACCTCAAGTCGGTCATCCAGCTGGCGCCTGGCGACAAGGAGGCCAACTACTTGCTGGGCGACTGCTACATGCGGCAGGACAAATTCGCGCTCTCCGCACCACACTGGCAAGCGGTCGGCGAAGAAGCCTATGCCAAATGGTTCGCGGCAGTCCGCGGCGACGCGTATCAGGTCCACGGCGACATTGCGCGGCTGCCATGGCAGCAGACGGACCCGATGCCTCTGCTGCAGGCCTCGGTCAACGGCGGACCGCTGAAGCGCTTCACGTTCTACACCGGTGCAACGAATCTGAGCCTGAGCGCGACGGTGGCCAAGGAAGCCGGGCTGAGCCCCGTCGCCAGCCAGAAGATCGATTTCGAGGGCGGTTCCATATGGGCGCACTACGGGATACTGGACTCCTTCGAGCTGGGGGATATCGAACTGCGCAACGTCCCCGTGGGCTGGTCGTCGACGGAGTCGGGCGAAGACGTCGACACGGCCAGTGACGGCATGATCGGCACGTGGGTCTTCTACCACTTGCTGACCACCTTCGACTATGCGGACCGGCAGTTGATCCTGCGCCGCCGCACCCCCGAAACGGCCAGGAAGGCACGCGCCGCCGCCATCCGGGCGGGCGCCGAGCCCCTGCCGCTGTGGCTGGCCGATCAATTTCTGCACAGCAGGGGCAGCATCGCCGGCGCCGCCGGCTCCCGCGCAGGGGTGGTGGGCGTGAACTTCGGCGGAAGCGGCGGAGAGAGCGCCGCGGTCGTGTTCGGGGAGACGGCCGAGCAGTTGGGAATCCGCAGCGACCACGACCGCCCGATCGGGACGTTTGCCCACGGCCACCCGGCCGTCACCTACCCGTGCTACCCGAGGGAGATCCGCCTCGGCGACGCTGTCGCCAGGGACATCTACTGCGAGACGCACCCAGAGGCCACGCTCGCCCCCTACGCCTTCGACGTGCGAGCCTCCTTCTTCCACAGCTTCCACAAGCCCTACAACATCACCGTCGACTTCACCGATATGAACCTCTACATCGCCCCCGGCAAGGCCACCTGATCACCTCGACCGCACGGGCTCATGACTGCCGCCCCCGGTCGGGATCCGCGTCAGTTTGTGAAGTGCGGGGCCCGGACAGGCCCCGGACCCCGCACAAGAGGGTGCTCACGATCCCTCGTACATCGTGCTTACGGCTTGTCGAGCACCGTCCCCGTCAGCACCGGCCTGTCGGGCAGCGGATCGGCGTTGCGGTCGGTCAGTGCGAGGCGCATCGACTCGGTCGGCTCGGCCACCTGGTCCTGGACGGTCGGCACGACGAAGTCCACGCTGGTGCTTCCGGGCGGGATGTTCAGCCACACCCACAGGTTTGCCTCGGACAGCGGCCGCTCGGGGTCGGGCACGTCACCGGACCAGTCCTGGAGCCACTGCGGGTCCACGTCCTTGGTGGACAACTCGGCGCCCTCGGTGACCGGAAGCACCCGCACCGGCTGCCAGATATCCACCGCCGTGGGCGCGTCCAGGGACAGTCGCCAAGTCAGCGTCTCACCCTCGGTCACCCGGTCCGCGACCGGCGACAGGGTGATCACCGGCTCGGGGTCGTCGTTCTCGACGGTGACCCCGCCCCGGTGCTTGCCGACAACGGCGTTGTGCACGGCCTTGACCGCGATGTCGTGCTCTACGTCGTCGCCGTAGACCGTGTCGCCCTTCACCTCGACCGGAACGTCGATCGCGTCGCTGCCGGGCCGTACGGTCACGAGGCGGTTCTCGGCCCGGCCGCTGTCCGGGTCGAGAACGTACACCCGGACCTGCCCGCTGCCGTGCCCCGAGATCTCGACCGGGATCCGGTAGGTACGGGTGCCCGAGTCACCCTCCTTGACGATCGTGCGGCCCACGTCGACACGCGGCAGCGCGGCCGCCTTCACCGCCGAAGTTCCGGGCGCCCAGCCCCAGGCGTCCATGAGCCAGGCCCGTCCGGACCGCGAACGGGGCGTCAGCTCAAGGGACTTGACATGCCTGAGATCGAACCTGGCCCGGGTCGCGGCCGACAGCGGGACGCGCAGTTCCTGAGCCCAATATGAGGCGGTGTTGGCGGAGCCAGGGAGCCCGTCCACCTTGACCGAGCCCAGCGTCACCCGACGGTTGGAGGAGTCGGTGACGGACACGTCGAACTTCGTGCCGGTCGCGTTCGGCGGTACGAAGACCCGGAGGGCGAGCTTCTGGGAGCCGTGGAGGGAGAGCGGCTTGGCTGGAGTGATACGCGCGGCCGTGCCCGGCGCGGACCACTTCACGTCCACCGCGCTGCGGCCGGTCTCCTGTGACGTCTCCCACCCCGCGAAGTGCGGTGACGATCCGAGAGTCTCCGGGTCCAGACAGGCCACGGCCGGGTCCGGGTCGATCGCCGAGCACACCCGCGCACCGGTCACCTTCGCCCCGGCGTCCGGCAGGAAGCCACCGCTGCGGCGCCCGCCGACCGCATGGGTCAGCACCCGGGCCGGGTCCGCGGACGGGGCCCGCTTGCCGGAACCGTCGAGCAGCGGACGTACCCGGTCGTCCCCGGCGAGGAAGAGCCGGGCCGCGGCGGCGATGTATGTGGAGCCCGCCTTGTGCTGCTGGGCGGCGGTCAGCCGGGTCGCGGCACCCGGCGTGCACACCGGGTCCGGCTGCTCCGGGTCGGACCAGAAGTCGTCCGAGGCCGGCGCCTCGGCCTCGCCCGGGGTCCACTCGCTGTTGAAGTAGTTGTGGTTGGCGCCGACCACGTACACCGCGCTGTGCAGTGCCGCGCCCCGGCTGATCCCGCGCGTCCCGTCGAC
The DNA here is from genome assembly GCF_041051975.1 of Streptomyces sp. R21. Classification (GTDB taxonomy): domain Bacteria; phylum Actinomycetota; class Actinomycetes; order Streptomycetales; family Streptomycetaceae; genus Streptomyces. The sequence continues at coordinate 9,873,959 of NZ_CP163435.1, forward strand.
GAAGTCCTCGCCCTGCAGATCGGACACGTCGCCGTCACAGCCCGGCAGCAGCGTCACGGACGGCACGTCGGCGACCGGATTCTGGCCGAAGATCGTCGGTCCGATGAGCACCGTCCCGCGCACCTTCCAGCGCACCGGGCCCCGGTAGCCGTCTTCGGCGGACGGCGGCGGGTAGAGGCTGTCCATGGCGGCCCGGTTGACGCCCTCGCCACCGCGCGAGTGGCCGACGAGCAGGACATGGGAGAGGTCCGCCTTCGCCGCCTTGCGTACGACGGCCGGGGCGGAGGAGCGATGGGCGGTCCAGCCGGCCCAGCGGGCGAGGTGCTGCCGTACCAGCGAGGAACGCGCCTGCGCGCCGGCGTCCTCGGCCTCCCAGTCCTGGGCGTTGATGCCGTTCGCCGAGATCGACACCGTCACATAGCCCTGGGAGGCCAGCAGTCGCTGGTCGCGCAGATAGCCCAGGTAGCTCGGGATCGGCTTGTAGCCGTCCGCGCAGGGCCAGTCGCCGGTCACGTCGTCCTCGGAGCCCGGCTTGTAGCAGGTGTTGTGGCGGCCGTGCAGGAACAGCGCGAGCGGCCGGCTTTCGGTGCCACCCTTCGGCGCCACCACCTCGGCGGTCATCTCCACCGGGGTGTCGAACCCGGGCAGGCGCACCGGGTCGAGGTCGTACTTCCCGGTGACCGTGCGGTACGAGCCGGGCTTGCCCGGATCAACGCCGCTCGCCGGAGCCTGCGCGGGCATCCGTGCCACGCGCGAGCCGGGCTTGTGCGTGTCGTCGGCCGCCGCGTCCAGCCGACGCCCCGCGGCCGTCACTTGAAGGTCCGTCAGCTGCTTGGGCCGTGTCCCGGCGAGGACGAGCCGGAAGGTCCGCCTGTCCCTCGCCGGCTTCGGCACCCCTAGCAGCCGGTCCCCGGAACGGAACTCGACCCGCGCATCCCCCATGGGCAGGGCCTTCGGCGCACGCCAGACCAGCTCACGCGTCCCGCCCTCCCCGTCGATCCGCCACCCTGGCGGAAGTGGGTTGGCGTCCGTCGCGCTCAACGGCCCCGATTCGTGCGGCTGTTCAGCGTGTGCCAGTCCGGGCGAGCCCGCCAGGGCCGCCAGCACCGCCACGGCGGTCACACATATTCGCCGGGCACGGATCAATGGTCCTCTCCTCAAAACCCCGTGCGCAGACGTCCCGTCGGTCCCGAGCGCCTCTCGCGTCACCTAGGACGGGGGCGAGGTGTCTGTGGGTTGTCTGTGAGGAGACGCCGATAGGAGGCGAGCGACGCGATCAAGCCAGCACAGCTGATCGCCCTCCGATACGTCGTCGCGCAGGCCTGGTCGCCGCGGCCAGGCGCCGCCGGCACGTCATGCCCGAGCCGAAGCCGCCCAGTTCCTGGGGAGTTACTCCCACTGGATGCCGGTGTGGAGCACGAACAAGATTTCGTCAGGACCTCTCAAGGGCGTACATGTTCAGACCGGAGACGCGGTGCTGGGCCGGGCGCTGACCCAGGACCGGTTCGGGTTCAGGAAGCTGCCGATCTCCAAGTCCGCCAACGCCAGTTCATGCGCGAGGGAGTCGTCGTCGACAGGCCTGGTGATTACAGATTGCGACCACTTCGAGCCGTCGATCTCGTAGTCGAGGGTGAAGGTCAGTATCCCGGACGGCGCCTGGCTCAGGTCGCGCATGCTGATCGTGCACCCGTCCGCCACCTCTCGTTTGAACGGCGGCTCGTCGACATAGCTCCGCTTCGGCGGGTCCCGCTGGATGAGCACCTGCCCCTGGTCTGTCACGTGGGCCCGGCAGATTCTGAGAAAGGCCCGGGCCTTCTCGATATCCGGGTTCTCGATCAAATGCGACATCAGGAGAACCACATCGAATCGGCGACCGAGCGCCAGGTCTTCGATCCTGGCTTCGACGGTTTCCGCGTCTTTGACGTACGCCAGCATGGCGGGCGATTCGTCGACCGCGACCACTTCGTGACCCAGTTCCAGCAGGGGATGGGTTATTCTCCCCGCGCCCGCCCCCAGTTCGAGGATGCTCGCGCCCGCCGGAATCGAATCGTGGATCAGGCGCGGGCTCGAGCCGGCCGGCAGGCGGGCGTAGAACTCCACTGGAGATCCGTCGGGGGAGAGGGGAATTCCGGTCTGCGTCATTGCTCCTGCCACCTAAGTGAGGCATTGGATGTTGTTGTGCGGCGAGAAGAGGCCGCAGCAGTCGCCGTCCAGGTCCTCGTCGAACACGCCTTCCTCGATGGCCGGATGCTCGCCGGTGAGATCCTTGAAGTCCTGGCTTCTCAGCGGCGGTTGGCCGGCGATCTCGATCGCGCAGTCGGAGGTGATGAAATCGACGTGCACGTCGCAGGAGTGGACCAGACCTCGTACCTGATTGCTTTGCCCGAAGCCGATATGCACGCTCGGGAAGCGCTCGTTGAGGTGCGAGTTCAGGGAAATGAACCGCTCGATGCCGATGTTGGTGCCGAATCCCAGTTCGCCGACCCGGTCGGCGTTCTGCAGCCGCAGGCAGCGTTCGATCAACTTCCTGACCGAAGGATTGTCGCACCTGTAATCCACCATAATGCCGTTTTCGATCTCGAACACAGCGGGGTGTTCCTGTAGTCGTGCGTCGATTGTGGTGTACGCGGTCGAATTGAACGCACCGTCCGCGACGAGCGTGCCGCTTATCTGCGCGGGGTAGGTCGCCACCTCGCCTGCGGGCAGGAGTACGAAAGCTCCCTCCCGGTGGAGCCCGCGATTGCTCACCCAGCGGTAGTGCGAGGGATCCAGCACGACATCCAGCTCGGATCCGGAGGACGTCCTGACCTTGAACTGCTCGGCGGACCGGAGACTGTGCAGGAGCCCGGCGTTGATGTTGTTCAAGGTGGCCGGCGACGTCGTCACGGCCTGCTTGAAGAACTCCGCGCCGGTCATCACCGTCCGGAAAACTTCGGTCCTCTTGCCGGAGAACGGCTCCAGCGCGTCGCGAATCGAGTCCGACGGCGCGACGATGTCGTATTCGATGCAGAGCACGACAAGCCGGTCGGTGATCTGATCGAGGCCGAATTTCGCGCTGCTGAGCGACTGTTTGATCGCGGCGGCGGACAGGCCTTCCAGGTCCATGATTATTGCGGGAATGCCGCGAATGTCCAGCTCGGCCGCGACCCAGGCGGCGGGTTCACGTGCGCTGCGCGCGTACAACAGGAGCACTCGATCGTGATCCTTGAGATGGATGTACTGATCAAGCATCAGCGAGACGCCGCGCCAGACCTGTTCGTCGGGGCCCCCATGGGTGCCGGAAACATCTTCGACCGAACCACTATTTTCCATAGTATGAAGGCATTCCTAGGAAATAGACACCAGCGCAATGCGTGGTAACGGTGCGCACGAAGGGCTTTCACTCTCCGCACGCACCGTCGATCGAGATCAGTCTTCGGTCTCCCACGCGGAGGTGAAGTTGACCGCTTCGTTGTCGCTTCCCGAAAGAATGTCCACCGGAGTTGCCATAGTGACCGGTGTCTCCTGGGTCAGCATGGCGTTCAGCGTTGTTGCCACATGTGCATTGCGTGCGGCTTCCAAGGTTTCGGTGGTCATCGAAACATCGCCTCCCAGCTGGTTTACTGAACGTGCGAATCCAACAACTGACCAGACGTCAGTCAGCTCAGGGAACCTTTCTCTTGTCGGAACGCATTGATGGGTTCCGACACTGCGGTTGATCCCTGGGTGCCTCAATGTAGGTTCTGCCCAGGGGCAGCCGCCAACGTTTCGAAGACCGTCGAAGGGTGAGCGGCCGCGGGACTTCCTCTGCAACCGTTGACTCAGTGGGCCGAGTTGTCCACAGACGATTTGGCCGCAAGCGAGCTCGAGAAACGCTTCGTGGATGTCGGCTCCGCGTTCCCACGGGATGCCGCGGCGAGCGATCGCAGGCACGATGCCAGAGCACGGACCTGGTCGCGGCAGGTGTCGACCGCACCGCGGGACCGGTCCAGTCACGCTGCGGCAGCAACGGTTCCGGGCGGTCCCACAGCTCATCCGACAGGGTGCACGGCGATGCCCCCTACCGGACCGAACGCTGAACTGCCGCCTGGACATGGCAGCCAGGGCCGATCCACGGCATGCGTGCTACCCGTTGTCAGTCAGCGCAACAGTCGGGATCAGGCTGCGGGCTGTGGCGAAGCACGGGAACGAGCACGAGCAGGACGGCGAGGGTCCCGGCGCCGGCGAGGACGAACGTGGCGCGTGCGCCGACCAGGTGCACCGACAGGCCACCCGCGAGATAGGCGAAGCCCGCGCCTAGTTGGGCGGCGGTCCCCAGGGTGCCGAACACGCGGCCGAGCATCGGGCGGGGCACGACGTTCTGGATGACGGTGTCGTAGCCGATGTTCTCCCCGGCGTTCCCCGCGCCGGCGAGCAGCTGTGCCACCAGCGCGACGGCGAGGGCGGGAGCCAAGCCCGTAAGCACCGTGCCGGCGCCACTCGAGGCGATGGCGATGACCAGCAGAGCCACTGATGAACGCCCGCGGGTAAACCGTGTGCACGCGACCGACGCCAGCAGCATGCCCAAGCCGAACGAGCTGGCGGCGAGACCGTACCCTGCCGGGCCGCCGGCGAGCTGGTCGCCGGCGAGGAACACCAGCGCCACGTTGTCCACGCCGGCGAAGGCGACGATGACGAACAGCGTGAGGATCAGTGTCCTGACCTGCCTGTCCGCCACGACATAACGAAGACCCGCGGTCGCTTCGGCCCAGACTCCGGTGACCGCGGCGGGGTCACGAGTCGGCTCGAGCACCGGGAGCCCGGTGAGCAGCAGCGCGGAGACGGTGAAGGTCGCGGTGTCGACTGCCAGCGCGGTGTGAATGCCTCCGGGTCCGGCCGCCAGCAGTCCGCCGAGGCCGGGACCGACGGCGAGCTGGAGGGTGCGGGCGAGCCCGAACAGGGCGTTGGCCGGGGCGCGATCGGGGGCGTCGACCAGGACCGGGACGAGACTGCGCCCGGCCGGGTTGCGGATGGTGGCCAGCGCCCCGGCGAGCACGACGAGCGGGATCAGGATCGGCAGCGGCGGCAGAGTAGCGGCGATCAAGCCGATGACGAGCGCCGAGGCCAGTTCGCAGCGCATCATCAGCCGGCGGGTCGGGACGCGGTCGGCGAGCACCCCGGCCAGGGGGCCGGCAAGTCTCGGCAGCGCATTCGCGAGCAGCAGCAGGCTCACCCCGACAGGCCCGTCCTGCCGGGCGGCGAGCACCACGAGCACCGTGGTGGTGATCCCGTCGCCGACGAACGACACCGCCCGCGAGGCACACAAGGCCCGAAAAGCCGGATTTCCCCGTAGCAGACGGGTTCGTGGCGCAGGCGCAACCGATGCCGGCGAAGGTTCGACCATGACCGTCAGGGTGCCGTCCTCGGCGACCGGAGGGCGCGGATTCGGTGCACACCGAATCCACCCCTGTCATCGTTGGCGGTATGACGCTGGTGCTCAGGTTCGGGTCGGGTGACGCGGCGCGGTGCCGGTTCGCGATGTCACCGTTACAGGAAACGATGTCCGCGCTGCTGGTGCTGAACGCGCCGAGCCGTCACGCCTGGTACCTGCCATGGCTGCGCGACATCCAGGAGGTCGTCGCCGAACTCGACCTGGGACTGCTCGGCATCGCGGTGCCGGTGCGCGGGCACGGGCCGGATTTCCTGTGGCCGAGCCCGACCAGCCCGCTCACCACCATCGAAGACGATCTCAACCATGTCCAGGCCACCGACCCGGACGTCGTCGCCACCGAACTCGCCGAGCACGCCCGCCGCCTCGACCCCCGTACGGTGCCCGCGCACCTGTACCGCGCCCTCACCGGGGACCCCGTGGAAGCCCGGGACAAGCTGGTTGCGCACCAGCGCGAGGCCTGGCGGATCCTGGTCGCACCGCTGTGGGACCGCATCCGCGGCCTGCTCGACGCGGACATCACCACGCGCGCGCGGCAACTGGCCGACGGCGGTCTGGAGGGGCTGTTCGCCAACCTGCACCGGCGGGCCAAGTGGGAGAGCGACACCTTGCACCTGACCGGTCTGCGCCGCGGGAACCTCGACCTGCGCGGCCGCGGCCTGATCCTCGTCCCAACCGCCTTCGGCTGGCCGAACCTGGGCCTCGGACCCACCAGCACCACGTCGGCCACACCCCCCGCCCTCGTCTACCCGATGCTCGGCGCCGCGCGGCTGTGGGAACACCCCGCGGGCTCACCGGCGATCGCGCGGCTGCTAGGCGCAGGGCGCGCGGCCGTGCTGGCGCAGACGCACATCCCCACCACGACCAGCAGCCTCGCCCGTCGAGTAGACCTGGCGCCGGCGACCGTTTCCGAGCACCTCACCGTTCTCCGTGACGCCGGCCTTGTCACCGCTGAGCGTCGCGGTCGCGAAGTGCTCTACCAGCAGACCCCGCTCGCGGCGGCACTAACCTCGGGAATGCACCTGAATTCGCCTGCAGCTGGCCCCCGTTGAGTCGATCCGCTCAAAGGGCGAATCTGAGCGGATCTGAGTTCGATCCCACGGCTGGTTTCTGCTCTGCCCTCCGACCGGCAGGCCTGTGTGCGACCGCTTCTGGCTGAATGAGCCGCACGGACCGAGCCGCCTCCCCGATCCCGTGTTGCTAGGCACCACATTTCAGCGCCGGCGGGCCTCGACTTCCCGCAGAGGCATGCGCATGAGTGGGATCAGACCGGACACACCGGCATCCCGGTCGCGTCGTAGTGCTTCGGGCCCCTTCTCGCGATGAAAGTCCACGAAGGAGAGGAGCCCCAGCCGACGCGCGGCTGGGGCTCCTTGAGGCGGTGAGTATCGGTCAGCGGGTGGAGTTGCGACGCCGTGGCCCGCTCGTCCAGGCGCCGGTAGAGCGCATCAAATCGGGGTCACCTTGGATCAGATGGGTTACCGCTGCAAGGTCAGGACACCCGGCCGCCAGGGCAGTTGGTCGTAGGGGCCGCTGGCGGTGGGGGACTTGCCCTGGTAGAGGAGCTGCAGGTTGCAGGGGTCGATGGTCATGGTCTGGTCGGGGTTGTTGCGGACCAGGTCACCGTGGCTGATGTCGTTGGTCCAGGTGGCACCGCTGTTGGCCTTGCCCGCGAAGGGGTTGCTCTCGCTGGCGGCCTGCGGGGTCCAGGAACCGCTGAGGCTGGTGGCGGTGAACGAGCGGAAGAAGCGCTGCTCATTCGCACCCCGAGCCTCAACGATCATGAGGTACTGGTTCTGGCCCTGAACCTTGTAGACCTGCGGTGCCTCGAAGAGGTTCTTCACCGTGTCGCTCATGACCGTGGTGTACGACGAGCCGAAGTTGCCCGGGAAGTTCCCGATCGGCATGCTCGCCCGGTAGATCTTGCCGTCGTCACCGGCGAAGAACAGGTACATGTTCTGGTCGTCGGCGATCAGGGTCTGGTCGATCGGGGCGGAGTTGGGGATGCTGCCGGTGAACAGCGCCTGGGGCGAGGACCAGCCGTTGGGGTTGGTGGGGTCGCTCGACGTGCGGTAGATGAAGGGCGACGCACCCCACTGGGACGCCAGCACCCAGATCTTCTTGGGTGCGAAGTAGAACAGCGTGGGCGCCACCGTGGACTGGCTCATCCCGGTCTGGCCGGCCGACGCCATGTCCGACCAGTTCGTGAAGGGGCTGAACGCCATCGAGCCGTACCCCGATCCCGACACGTTCGACGCGTAGACCAGGTGCTTGCCGTTGTACACCACGTTGGTGAAGTCCTTCAGTGAGACCCACCCGTTGGCCGGCTGCGCCAACGCACCTGTCGACGTCCACCGGTACGTCGAGGGAAGAGAACAGGTGCCGGGAGGGGTCGTCCCGGACAGGCCGGTCCACTGCTGGTTGCTGCCGCCGTTGCACGTCCAGATCTCCACCGCCGTGCCGTTGGCCGTGCCGTGGCCCGTGACGTCCAGGCACAGCCCGGACTCCACGCCGACGATCGTGCCGTCGGAGTTGACCCGCCACTGCTGGTTCGCACCGCCGCTACAGGTCCAGATCTGCACCCGGGTACCGGCCGCGGTGGCGTGGCCCGGAACATCCAGGCACTTGTTGCCGTAGACGGTCAGCTGGTTGCTGTCTGTCTGTGTCCACTGCTGGTTGGTCCCACCTGAGCAGTCCCAGATCTGCAGGTACGTGCCGTCGGTCTGGCTGGCGTTCGGCACATCGAGACACCGGCCGGAACCAACACCGCGCACGGCGCCGCTGGTGGCCGCTTGAGCCGGGCCAGCGACGAGCATCGCCGCCAGTATGCCCAGGACCGCAACCGCAGCGGCGAGCACAGCAGACAGATGTCTGGGGCTGAAACTTCGTCTGCGCATGGAGACCTCGTAATCCTTGAGTACGCGGATCCGGTTGGGCCCTGTCGGAGGCCATCCGGACTGTCGTTGTGGTGCGGTTCGTAGCAGTCCGTGGATACCGGGCTGACGCCTTATGGGCTTCCAGGTCCCGCGAGACCATCTGAAGGACCGGTGGCGTCAGCGAGCGAGGCGTCCGCGGGCGGGAGAACCGCGCCGGCAGAGAGGCCGCTGGCTCCCGCCGGCGTGCCACAACAGGAGAAGGATTGGTGGGGCCATGACATATGCATAGTGCGGTATGTCCCTTGCGGCTCGGTCGTTGCGGTGGGTGTGTCCCGGAGGTGCTCTGCGGTGCGAGTGGAGCGGCTCTAGCGCGTTCGTGATGTCGAACAAGGATCGAAGTGTCGAGCAATCTGGATGATAGGGAACCGGTGAACGGCGTCAATACTTCTCGCATGATTCGCGAGCCAAGTCGAAACATTCGCAGGACTCTATGAATGAAATGTCGCAGGTCAAGCCGATGAATTGGCCGACCCGTGCGGACGGTCAGCCCTTTGGCTCCCGAGCGGGGCCTGATTCGCGGACGGTGCTGACATGGCCGATCGCTTCTCTGCTCGACGCCCCGGTACACATCCGGCAGCACGTCCGTTGTGAGACTTTCCCGCCGGTGCGGCACACCATGACCACCCCACCGCCACCCGAGCCGCGGGCTCCGCCTGCGTCAATCCGTGTTCACCCCTGCCGTCGGGCATCCGTCAGTCCTCGTCCGTGTCGGGATCGCTCCCGGCGGGCATCGCCAACTGCCCCCAAAGCGCTTGGCGTCGAGACGTCCAGGTCCAGAAACGGGCACTCACATTCAGGCGAACGCGCGCAGCGCGGCGACCAGCCGGCGTCCCCATTTCGGTAGCAGCGGGTGCAGATGTACGCGACGGATAGCTGCCCCACGGCGGGGCTTGCGCCGCACCCTGGCCAGGCGGTTTTTCGTCCGCAGAAAGGCCGATGCCCGGCTGTCTTCGCACACCGAAACCAGCGGGTTCACAGGATCTGCAGATCGGCCGATCGGGAACGCGCTGGGGGAGAGGGGTTATGGCGTGACGAGGGACCCGGGTTTGTCCGGGCTGGCTGAGCCATGATGAGGTCTCCAATCGGCGGGGGAGGAGCTCGGTGGGTTACGAGTTGCAGGCGGTGATTGCGGGAAACGAGTTGCTGCGTGCCGCGTCAGTTGGCGTCCTTGGCGCCCGAGTGGCGCCTCTGCGGCAGGACTTGTCGCTGATGCCGATGACAGATGAGGTCTTCGATGCCGTCACGGACGGCGTCACCGCGGGGGCTTTGGGGTTTTGGCGGCTGTCAGGAGGCTTTGAGAGGTTGCTCGCCGAGTGGTCCGCTGCAGGGCCCGTCGCGTATGTCGAGGCCGAGTACTTTGGCGGCGTCGGCGAGCAGCGGGCCGCCGTCTGGGCTGACGGGGTGCTGGCAGCGGGGCCATGGGATGCGTCGGCGAAGAAGTGGTTCTCGCGAGCAATCAGCCCAATCTCGCAGGCGCTTCAGCAACTCGGCGTACGAACGAGCCTCGGCGAGGATGAATTTGAGGCCGTGGGACTGGACCGCCATCGAAACAATGACGGCTGGATCTCTTCCAGCACCTCTTGAGGCCGCGCCAGACGGCGATGACTTCCGGAATCCCGCATGGCCTCACAAGTTGCCGGCGGCCCGGGGCAATGTCGTGTCCCTGGCCTGCTGCCGCGGTCAACTACTCGTCCACGGATTACCTCCTTCGGCCTGGGTGGCCAACCGCAATGCAATATGACGTAACACATGAATAAGCGCGAAAGTCCAAGAAAGATGGGTAAGTTGGGTGCACGCTCCTAGATGCCCGCTCGCATACGCGAGGGAAATTCACTCGTCCGGGCGTCGAAATCGGCACCTCCCCGAAAGGCCCTCGGTGCGTCACCGGCCGTCGATAACCTGACCGCCGTGATGGTGGGCACCGAAGAAACCCGGCTGGTCATGGTCCGCGGCAACAGCGCCTCAGGGAAGTCGTCCGTCGCGACCGGCCTGAGCGATCGGTTCGGCCGCGGCCTGGCCTTGGTGAGCCAGGACAACCTCCGCCGCATCGTGCTCCGAGAGCGCGACCGGCCCGGCGCCGCGAACATCGGGCTGATCGACCTGACCGCACGCTACGCCCTGGACGCCGGATTCCACGTCGTGCTCGAAGGCATCCTCTACGCCGACCGCTACGGCGACATGCTCGCGCAGCTGCGCGACGATCACCGCGGCCTGACCCACGGCTACTACCTGGACGTGCCATTCGGCGAAACCCTCGCCCGGCACGCCACCAAGCCGATCGCCGACGACGTCAGCGAAACGCAGCTGCGCGACTGGTACCGGGCGCGCGATCTGCTGCCCGGCGGCATCGAGACCGTCATTGGCGCCGACAGCGCCCTGTACGAGACCGTCGACCGCATCATGAACGACACCGGCCTGGTGCACCTGCCCGCCGTGGACCGCTGACCCGGGCACTGTTGCGACAGACGTCACGCCTACATGCCGCCATAGCCGCGCCGATCCCGCCTCCGCTACCGTTTTTGGCGGGCCCGCAATGGGGCCTCTGGCCTTCGGGGCCAGCACGACTTCCCCCTTGTTGTTCATGATCCGGGGGAGGGGGACCGGCCCCGGAGGCATCGACGGACCGCTGATGAGGGGCTTGAATACCTGTTGCACCCGAGCCGGAAGAACGCTCGGCAATGTGGATGTGGCATCTCCATGCCTTGGCAGGGCGGACGCGGCGACGTCTTCCTCGGCCTGGACGTCGGCAAGGGCGAGGACACATCACGCCACCGTCGTCACCCCGGACAGCGCTGACGCTCACCGACCGGCAGCGCCGCCGTTCCGGCGCGGGGGTGGCGGACGCTCTGATCGGCTTTCAGCACGGCCGGTGCCTGATCGATCTTCTGATCGCTACCCCCTCCTGCACGTCGCAGCGGGGGCTTCGCCTACGGCATCTTCGCCTACGGCATCGTCACCGAAAGGACGAGAGAGCCAATCCGTCTTCTGGTGCAAAGCCGCAGGCTGTGGACATCAGGACCACGCCGACGTGAACGCGACATCATCAGCGTCGAATACGGGGCAGGACATGCCGTGTCAGCCTGTGGAGACCTCGGCACCAGCCGGTCCGCGAAACAGGAATCCGTAACCGGGCGACCGGCCGAACCTCTTCGAAGGGGATTCCCCGGGCTTCAGTCCGGGGAGGGAGCCAGCTCTGCTCAGATCTGCCAGAGGCTTTCGGAAGCGTCGGCTCGGGCGATTAGCCTGCGGAGCAGAGGCCGTCGGTCGGGCAGAACATGACCCACGTGAAGTTGTAGCCGGTTCGTACGGTCACGGGGTTCGGCGTGGGGCCGTCGTTGATGAAGGACCCGGGGTCAGGTGTGGCGGTGAAGGTGACCGTCGTTCCCACCTCGAAGCTCGCGGTGCAGGTGCCGGTCGGATTGGGCTGAGGTTCATTGGTTGCGTACGGGTCCCAGGCTGACTGGTGGCAGTTGATCCCGGCGGGCTGGCTGGCGATGGTTCCGCCGCCCCAGCCGTCGCTGACCCACGCGGACAGCTGAGCGGTGGACTGAGCCTGAGCCGGAGCGACGGAGGCGATCGCGGCGGCCGTGGCGAGTGCGGTGACGACTCCCGTCGCGCGCCAGGCGCCGTTTCTGTTCTTACTCATGGGAGGCTCCTCAGATCGAACCATGTCGACCCCTGCGACCAGCCTATTCGCCCCCTCGGGGGCCTGCTACGGGAACAAGTGTCTGGTCGAGCCATTCCCTTCCTGGTCATCGACGGCCGGTGGGCGGAATACACCGACAGCCGCGACCTGGTTCGCGTGCTCGACGCTCAACGGGAGCTCCAGCAGATCGCTGGCCACGGATGGCAGTCAGTCGGAACTACTCACCGAGTCGAGCAAGAACGGGCAGCCAACTATGCGTCAGCTGGTGCGACATGCGGTGCTGAGGACGTAATCCATGGCGTAACCAGAGCAGTCTGGGGCGTGGCGACCGGACTGCCCACCAGGTCGGCCCCCGCGGCGCCGGGTCAGAACAGTGAAGCGAAGATCCTGATTGCAGTGTCGTTGAATCGAACGTGCAAGGGGTCGAGGTGTGCGCCCTGTCTCTTCGCGGCAGCGAGGTCGGCCGCCCATCCCTGGGCTGTTGGGGTCTCCCACTGACGTGCAGGCCACGAGCCTGATTCGCGGAGGTCGGCGAGGATGCGGTCGAGCTCCTCGTAAACGGCCTTGATCACGTCTGAGGCCGCGGTCTGCAGGGCCTGGTGCTCTCCCTTTGCAAATCGTTCCTGGTGGCCTGTCGATCTCGCTCGTATTGGGAGCGCCGGGCCGACCGGGTGCGCTACTCTTGATCTTGAGCTGGTCGCCGGAACTCCTGGTGTCTGGCGTTGCGTTGGTGGTCCAAGGAAAGACGCCCCGCTTCCTGCGGGGAGATGCAGGTGCAAGGCCTGCCCGGCGCTCGGTGAGCCCCATCCCGCCCTGAGGTGGGGTGGGGCTCGTTGTGTTGTCAGGCCGCCGCCACCCTTCCGGACTGCGATGCCCGTGCGCCTTCGCGCCGTATCCCGCGCGGTAGGACGGCGGCATGGCAGGGCGGCATCTGCTCGTCCACTGTCCCCTGGTGAGGGATCATCACGCACGCTGCCCATCGCGCCGCACCGTCAGTGCCGCTCGCCTGCCTGCCTTTGAGCGGGCTGTTCCCCCGATGCGACCGGTGGCCCGGCCGACTCCGGGAGCCTGTAGGCGGGCCCGTCCGGAGCCTCTGCGGCAGGCGGGTCGTCTGGCCGGTCGATCGCCGTGGGCGTCGTCCCGCAGAAGCACAAAACGGTGCGGCAGCAGCCTGCCGCCGACAGCTGCCACTTCCGGTATGAGAGATCGGATCAGTGGCTGGTGGATGCGTTCCAGTCGACGAGCTGAACGATGACGCCGTTGGGATCGGTGACTTGGAAGGCGCGCTCGCCCCAGGGCTCCTCGCGCAGCGGCATCGTGATCGCGACTCCTTCGGCGGTCAGGCGGGCCAGTTCGGCGTCGAGGTTGTCGACGACGAAGGCGAGGATCACCCCGTCAGCGTGGTCATCGCGCTGATCGTCGGGGAGTGAGGCCAGGCCTCTGCGCAGGTAGATGACGTTCATCCCGGCATCCACGCGGGTCAGCGATGCGAAACCGTCGGCGGCCATCTCCTCACGGAATCCGAAATGGTCGGCGAGGAAGGCGCTGGACGCCGCGACATCGTCGACGTTCAGGGACACGGCGGAACCGGTGATCGACACAAGTGCTCCTTGACCAGGCACGATTATGTTGTACGCAGTACAGTGTACGACGTACAGCAATGTTTATGAGTAAGGATGTCAACGTGCCTCTCGACCGAAGCAGCGCCGGTGATCCGGCCCGCTCCCTGGAATTGCTCTGGCGCGTCCCTGCCGACGCCCCGCGACGCGGCCCGCATCAGCGGCTGAACGTCGACACGGTCGTCGCCGTCTCCATCGGCCTGGCTGACGTCGACGGCCTGGACGCAGTCACTATGCGCCGCGTCGCGCAGCGGCTGGGGGTGGTCCCGATGACGCTGTACACCTACGTGCCGGGCAAGGCCGAATTGCTGGATCTCATGCTGGATACCGCCTACGTCCAGATGTCCCGGGCTGACACCGCCGGTCAGCCATGGCGGGTTCGGCTGACCGCCGTGGCCGAAGAGAACAAGGCGCTGTTTGAGGCGCACCCATGGGCTGCGACGATCTCCACCAGTCGGCCACCGTTGGGGCCGGGAATGATGGCCAAGTATGAGCACGAGCTGCAGGCACTGGACGAACTCGGGCTCGACGACATCGAGATGGATGCCGCCCTGGCCTTCCTGCTCACCTTCGTCCAGGCAAACGCCCGCTCGGCAGCCGAGGCTCGCGCCGCCCAGCAGGACAGCGTGATGGACGATGAGCAGTGGTGGGCGGCCAACGCCCACCTGCTCGAAAAGGTCTTCGATCCACGCGCCTACCCCACCGCTGCCCGCGTGGGCACGGCGGCAGGCGCCGCCCACGGTGCCGCATACAGCCCCGAGCACGCCTGGGAGTTTGGTCTCAGCCGTGTCCTCGACGGGCTCGCCGCTCGTATCGACCATCGCACCGACTCAACGGAGACCGGACCGCGGTAGAGCCGGCTACCCGTGTCCTGTCGCATCGTCCGATGCGCGGGTGAGGAGTGCACCAAGGGCGTCGCGCAGCTGCGCCGTCAGTTCCGTTGTTTCGATGCTCATAGGCGCTTCGCCGTCCGCTCCGTTCCGGATGAGCCCGAGCCGCAATGCGTCCAACTTGGCCTGCCGCAGGGGTCCACGTGGTCGTGGACGGCTTCCCACCGGCCCAGAAGTGCGCTGTGAACGACCCCAAGGTGTGCAGAAACTCGTACACGGCGAAGCGGGCCCTGTTGGAGTCCTTGGGGCCATGCCCAACCGCCCTCGGCCGTCGGCATGTCGGCTCCTGCAGTCCAGATGATCGAGCAATTCACCCCACCTGGTGCCCGGATGAGCCTGGAGGTCGCTGGCCTGCCGGCGTTCTGTCAGCCCCAAGATGCCGCTGATGCGCAGCTCCGCGCGGCACGCCGTGTGCGCGGCCCGCGTTGTGGGCCGCTTCATGACCTTGGGGCAGCACCCGCGGGCCCGGGGCGGAAGCAGCTCCAGAAGTGCCGTACGGGCCGCGGAGCCTTACCACTGACGCCCCCGGTGACGCACCGGGCGGTCACCCCACCGGGTGCCCCGAGCTGTCCGTGTGGGCCGCCTGGCTGGAGAACTTACTCAGGAAGACGTCGTAGTGCCCGTCGGGTCGCTCGGTGAACGTGGCACCGTCCTGCCAGATCCCGTTCTCGTCCCACCACTGCGAATCGCCCGGGTCGCCCTGGTTCTGGTGGACGTTGTGCATGCCCTGGCGGCCCAGGTGATCGTCGGTGAACGGCTCGCCGAAGACGAGGATGCGTCGGCCTGCCACCAGGATCGGCTCCAGGGCGGCGGTGGCCTCGGCGTAGGAACCGACCTGCCACGGGCGCGAACCGAGCAGTTCAAGGAGATCCCGGAGCCAGGACGGCGGGCGGCGCTGGAAGAGCACCCCCGTGTGGTCGACGAGGGAGGGCTGGCGCAGGTAGTCCATCGCCCCGGAGTCCGGCGTGGCCGCCAGGTCGTGGTAGCCGAGGGCCACCGCCGCGGCCGGTCCCACCTCCAGGGGGCTCAGCGTGAACACCTTCCACTGCACGCCCACGTTGGACTTGTGGCTGTCGACGTCCACGGCGCAGTGAAAGCGTCCGGCGGGTGCGTCCACCTCCAGATTGACGTGGAACCAGCGGCCCTGGTGGTCGGGATCGTCGCGGAAGTGGTGGTGGAGCTGTCCCGCGAGCACGCCGTAGCGAGGAAAAGGCATGCAACCAGTGAATCACCCCAGACCACGCGATGCGATCAGATAGTGACGTTCTGTAGCCATCTGACGTGATGGTCTGTAGGTCGAGGTCTGTCGCCGCCCGACGCCCTGGCTGCCGGGACGTAGTGGTCGGTGGACTGGCGGATCCCAGGTGCTTCTGAGCGGCGACGAAGCGAGCGTCGGCGTGATCGCGGTGGCGACCGTTTTCCTCGGCTGTTGTGCCGTGCGGGCGCGAGCCCCGGCAACCGGGGCGGTTCCTTTGGGAGGGCGGCTACCAGGGGTCGACCGACCAGTCCCCTCCTTTACGCGTCGTGGAGCCGTCCGCATAGCGTTCAGTGTCAATCTATTGCAACGAACAGAGGGGTTTCGTTGCGTTCTCGTCGAGTCCACTGCAACGATTTCATGGTTTTCACCTGGGAAAATGTCAATAGTGTGCAACGAAGTCGTTGCTGGCTCCGTGAATGCAACGTAGCCTTTCCGCTATCAGAAACAGCGAGTACAAGGAGTCAGCGATGCAGAAGTTCGACACCTCCGCCCCGGTGACCGCCGTCGTCGACATCCCCGTCGGCCGCATCCAGTTCATCGCCGCCGATCGGGCCGACACCACGGTCGAGGTCAGGCCCGCCGACGCTTCGAAGGGTTGTGATGTGAAGGCGGCGGAGCAGATCGAGGTCGCATACGGCCACGGCGTCATACGGATCGAGGCCTCACCCGCGAGGAACCGGATCCTTGGCCCCTCCGGATCCATCGACGTGACCATCCAGCTGCCCACCGGCTCGCGCATCGAGGTGACGGCGGCCAGCGCCGAACTCCGCGGCGCTGGACGGCTCGGAGACGTCGCTTTCGAGGGACAGCAGGCAACGGTCAGGCTCGACGAGGCCGCGAGCGCCCGTCTCACAGTCCTCCACGGCGACATCGCGGTCGGCCGACTGGGAGGCCCCGGCGAGCTCAGCACTCGAAAGGGCGACCTCCACGTCACTGAGGCCGTATACGGCACCCTCACGCTGCGCACAGGACATGGCGAGATTTCGGTCGGCGCCGCCCGCGGAGTCTCTGCCGCTCTGGACGCCGGCACCAGCTGCGGCCGGATCTGCAACTCGCTCAAGAACGCCGACGGCGCTGCCGCCGGGCTGACCATCCGCGCGAGCACCGCCTACGGCGACATCACCGCCCGCAGTCTCTGAAGCCGCCCGCAATCTGCAAAGGAGTCCATGTCATGAAGTCGTCGCTCGTGCAGGGGCCCGTGTCGGCGACTGCGGCCACTGCCGGCCCCGTCGCCGCGTTCATACGGTTCGTGATCTTCGGGGGTGGCGTCGGAGTCCTCTCCAGCGTCGCGGTAGCGCTGGTGGCCAAGAGCATGCCGTGGGCCCTCTCGAACGCGCTCGTCACCGTCGCCTCGACCCTGCTGTGTACCGAGCTCCACGCCCGCTACACGTTCGGCAGGGAGAACGGCGCCGGATGGCGTGAGCACTGGCAGTCCGCGGGGTCGGCCACCGCCGCCTACCTCGCCACCAGCGCCGCGGTGTTCGTCCTGCATCTGGCGCAGGCCTCGCCCGGCATGCTGACCGAGCAGACCGTCTACCTCGGCGCCTCCGGCCTCGCCGGAATAGGCCGCTTCCTCGTCCTGCGCCTCTACGTCTTCGCCACCCGCACCGACAGGACGGCACACCCCCTGCAGCAGGGGACGAAGGCCGCACCCGTCCTGGTCACGGCGGCATAGGGCAGAAGCCCGCCCCTGGCCTCACCCTGCGTTTGGGCCACACGGACGTGCTGGTGCAGGAGGCCCCCGACCTGGCCGTCGCGGTCCAGACGGACTCGGATGACTCTGCACAGAACGCTGCACTGCCGGAGCGCTGCGCGGCCGACCCCCGCGCGCTGGTCGCCGACGTGTGCCGGCGGATTGATGATGCGACTCTGGCGGCGGTCACCGACTGGGAGGTGGCCGAGCGGATTCGCGATGAGTGCCGGGCGAGCGCGTACGGCGGCTGTTGCAGAGCGAGGAGGCTGACGCCGAGGACGAGGACGAGGACGAGGACGAAGACGAGGACGAGGCCGTGTACGACATGATGCCGCGCAGCCATCCTGGCGGCAGCGGGCAGCGGGCAGCGGGCAGCGGGCAGCGGGCAGCGGGCAGCTGAGACATGGAGGTCGCGTCTGTACCGGGTTCGCGTTGAAACGCCGATGGCTGGAAGGCCAAGCGGCCGTGCCGGGAACATCCGGTCCGGCCGGCACGGTTGCATTGGTCGAGGGACCGGCGCCGTACGGGCGGGGAACACGGAGACCACAAGGTCGTCCGCCCCACCGGGATCCGGGCCCCGGGATCGCGGTACGCCTGCCGCGCACTCGGACCACGACGTGTTTCTACAGGAGGACTGTTTCATGACCGACCGGCCCTTGACGCTCATGGCAGTGCACGCCCACCCCGACGACGAGGCCACCGGAACCGGAGGGGTCCTCGCGCGGTACGCGGCCGAAGGCATCCGCACGGTTCTCGTGACGTGTACCGACGGCGGCTGCGGTGACGGACCGGGGGGTGTCAAGCCGGGCGGTCCCGGGCACGATCCGGCGGCGGTGGCCCTGATGCGCCGTCAAGAACTTGAGGCGAGCTGTGAGGTCCTCAAGGTCAGCGATCTGGAGATGCTCGACTATGGCGACTCCGGGATGATGGGCTGGCCGAGCAACGATGCCCCCGGATCCTTCTGGCAGACCCCTGTGCAGGAAGGCGCGGCCCGACTCGCGGAACTCATGCGGCACTACCGACCTGATGTGGTCGTCACCTATGACGAAAACGGTTTCTACGGCCACCCCGACCACATCCAGGCCCACCGCATCACGATGGCGGCGCTGGAGATGACCGAGCTGACGCCGAAGGTGTACTGGACCACGATGCCCCGCTCGATGATGCAGCGGTTCGGCGAGATCATGCGCGAGTTTCATGAGGACATGCCGGAGCCGGATCCTGCCGAGGCCGCCGCGATGGCCGAGATCGGCCTTCCCGACGATGAGATCACCACGTGGGTGGACGCGACCGGCTTCAGCGGTCAGAAGTTCGACGCGTTGGCCGCGCACGCCAGTCAGGGCGAGAACATCTTCTTCCTCAAGATGGGCAAGGAGAGGTTCGGCGAGTTGATGGGCATGGAGACCTTCGTACGTGTCCAGGACGCCACCGGCGCGGCCGTGCCCGAGACCGATCTGTTCGCCGGACTGCGCTGATCAGTCCGCCCGCCCGACCGGGGGAGCGCATCGATCGCACGGCGCTTTCGAGCGGGTCACATTCCCGGAGGTCTGTCCGCCCAAGTTCCGTTCCGGCAGCCCGCGTTCAGGCCCTCATCGACGGCTTCGACGCTTGCCCGTACTTCCGACCCGATACCGCGCTCGTCCCCAAACCACCTGGCCACCGCACAGATCGGAGACCTGCGGGCAGCTGACTCGGAAGGTGGGCGACAGCCCAGGTCACAAGCCCGGCGGTCTGCTCCCATCAAGCCAGACCGCCGAGGAAGGAACATGAAGCCGAGCCTCCGATGTCCGACAGCCGCGAGGCGACGGAAGAACCAGCAGGTCACGAGGGCAGTCGGAACGATGCGGTGCAGGCCCGCGAGGTGACGCAAGCAGCCGGCGCCGTCGACGGCGACTTGCCGCCGCCAGCTTGGTGGCACGAGAGAGACCTTCAAGGTCTCCCTCGTGCCCCACCCGGCGGAGAACGTTCATCCCGTCCACGGAATGCCCGCTGTCGGCCGCGACCAGCAAGATTGCGCGGTGTCCGTGCCGACTGAGTTCTGCACGGACCCACCGCCTCGGGAATTTATCCCGCGTCCCTTTCCTCGGCACCTTGCGGCTGTTGAAGAGCACCGGTTCTCGTGTCCGGAGAACGCAGCCCGTGGTTCCACAACTCCTGGGTTTGAAGCACCCAGAAAACCGCGAACAGTGCGATCATGCTCGCCTCGAGCCAGATCGTGTCGTAGTCGCCGAACCAGGGCGTCGCCAAGATGATCACCAGGGCAGCGGGCATCAACAATGCAATCGCCAGGTACCGATTGACTCGCTTTGGGGGCTTGGCCCCGCCGGCCTCCTCGGCCGCGTGCTGGGCAGCCACAACCTTCTTGCGCGTGAAGTGGAAGTTGATCGCATTGTTCACCACCGCAAGCCAGATGAACACGAACATCGTGATTGCTGCGCTCCAATGCGCGTTGGCGTTGAACCACTCGCGGTCGGCCAGGAAGACGACCCACGCGGCAACATAGAGCGCCAGAGCCAGACCGTAGCCGTACACCGCGATCCTGTGCGCCGACGCCTCGTCCGCGTGCGCCGGGGCTCCAGGGACGCCGGTCACCGGTCGGTCCAATGCCCTCAGCGCGCCCAGAACCAGGAATGCGACACCGGCCATGACGAGTACCGCGGTGACGTTGTTGCTGATGTTGGTACCGCGATTGGTTGTGTCGGTGAGGATCGACCCGCATTCTCCGACGTTCGGCGTGGGAACGAACGCGACCACCGGCGCGAGGATTCCCGCGAAGTTCAGGAAAACGTCCTCGAGTTCGGTGCTGCCCTTCAGCGCGATCAAGCTGATGCCGATCGCGACCAGTGCTCCGACGAAGACCGACTGCACCGGTGTGTAGTAGTACGCGCTGATCGAATGCTGCCAGCAGTGCCCGCTGTCGACGCCCTTCAGGTGGGACTTCGAGTGTTCGTAGAGAACCGCTGTGGACAGGCCGATCACCATCGTCACGATCGCCAGCCGTAGATACCGTGTCGTCTTGACGACGACCGCGTCATCGCTCTCGGCGGCACCAACGCTGTGTTCGGCCCAATTCCTCAGCCGACTAACGAACATCATGACTTCCCCCTTATAGTGAGGGCTGTAGAGAAAGGCGCAGACTGAGGGGCCTTTGATCTCTTGCCCCGCTTCCCTTCTGCGGTTACCTTGCCAGGGATCTGCATGAGTGTGTACTCACATGCCCGGCTGGATATTTGTTCGTTTCCAGATTTCACTCGGGTGGTTTCGCCCCGATTGCCCAGCCAATAGCGTGCGCTCGACGCCCGGCTCGAAGGTGCTCAGGGTGCCTGGGAGGTCTTTGAGGGGGCTTCCTGCTCCGGAGGTCAGCGGTGCGATGCCGTCAACCGCATCGAAGCGCCTTTGAATCAGCGGTAGTTGACCTACCGCGCAGAGGCATACCGGGCATGACAGGCGAGACCACAAGGGCTGGGGGAAGTTGAGAGACAGAAATCCTTTGGAACCGGACCTGTTGGTCATGTCACGCTGTCACCCACCAAAGGGGTGTAGCTCAGTTGGCCAGAGCGCCGGCCTCCAAAACCGGATGCCGCAGGTTCGACTCCTGCCACCCCTGCCACTGCTTACGTCCTCAGCATCTGCCGTGCGGTCTCGAGAGGCTCTCGGCTCACCCTTCGTCCTCGGCATCGGCGTGGTCGGGGAGCCGACGAAAAGCGATGCTCGGGGTGACGGAACACGTGGAGCGCAAGGTCAGCAGGCTGGGGTGCTGCGACTGTCGCAGTGATACGTCGGTGCCCCGCTAGCCGAGCTGCCGCAGCACCTCGGCGATGGTGGCCCGGTATGTCCGCAGTGCCCGCAGCCCAGCGGCATAGCGGTCACGGTGCCTACTGATGTCCACGGCCTGTTTCCGCGCGCGGACAGCGTGCCAGAGCTCGGCCGTATGGTGGCGGCGCTTGCAGGCGACGTCCGCGGCGGCGGTGGCCCGCTCCCGCTGCGTATGCCGGGTGTTGCCGTCACTGCCCCGATGCCAGGCGGTGTCCGTGTACGCCGCCACAGGGTCGGGATAGCGCGTGAATCCTTGTTCTGCCACACAACGGGACCACACATCCCACGCCGCGCGGAGGCGCGGGTCGCGCTTGACGGCCTTGTCGACCTCGATCGACCGTGTACTTGCGTAGAGCCAGTCCCGCTTGACGTCGATGCCGCGCATCAGCCGCCGACTCGACTCCGCGTTGCAGGCGGGGAAGTCCGCATACTCGGCGTTGGTCATCCGGCGGCCCTTCGGCTCCAGAGCCCGAAACTTTGCCGGGTCCCAGCCGTAGCCCCAGCGGCGGGCGGCGGCGAGATCCAGGGCGCCGTAGTCGGTGCCGACCGCGGTGGCGACGATGGGGTCGCTGGGGTAGCGGGGGTCGAGCGGGAAATCCGAGTGGCCGTGCTCCGCCATGCACTGCCGGACCAGCAACGCCGATGCCCGCTGCGATCGCTGGTAGTCCTGCGGCGTGTAGTCGTAGCGGTCGGCCGGGAGGGGGCCAAGGTCCGACGTCGTACGGATGTCCTCCGGCCGTCCTGAACCGGAGACGCACAGCGCCGCCAGCACCGCCACGACACCCAGTCGCCACCCCCGCATTGTCATGTGCAGGGATGGTAGCGAACAGCGTGCAACGGCCGACCATGGCCCCAGCAACTCATCGACGCCCGCCAGGACTTCAAGCAACAGAAGCCTCGATCAGACGACAGCTACCGAGCCGCTGTCCAGACCGACCTGGCCGATGGCCCCGTTCTTTGCCGCGGAAGATCACCTCAGGCGAGGAGCGTCCACCTGCCTGTGTGCTCTCCGTTGGTCTGCAGGATGGAGTCCATCTGGTACGTCACGGCCGTGATCTTCGCGTCCTGCGGCACGTTGAAGATCACCCGGCCGGTGGCCTTCTGGCCCGGCTGGAGGATCAGGGTGAGGTCAAAAGACTCACCGACGGTGGGGCTGCCGGGCTTGCCAGGGTAGGCGTTCCCGGTCGAGTCGATGACCTTCGGCCCCAGGTTGCTGGGGTCGTCGTAGGTGGCGTCGCCGGTGCTGAGGATCGTGAACTCCGCCGCGACCAGGCGCTGCCCGTCGGGGGCTGCGAAGGCTTCCAGCGACGGTTCGCATGGTCCTCGTACTTGGTCAATGTGACGTCGGTCTGGACGTGGCCCGCGGTGCCCAGACCGGGCATGCCCTCCAGCGAGAGGGTGTCACCGACCTTGGCCCCACTCGGCGTTGTGATGCTGGGCGTGGCCTTCGGCGTCTGCTGACTGCCAGACGCCGAAGCGCCGCTGGAACCGGTGGCTGCTCCGGCTTTCCTGCTGTCCCAGCCCGAGCCTTTGCACGCCACAAGGGCGGCGGCGAGTACGACGATTGCGGCGGCGAACGCGATGGAGCGGTGCATGGAATTTTTCCGTGGTTGCCAGTGGTGCGGGCCTCTGCTCTACCCGGTGGGCGGGGAACCGAGCGGTCTCGCAGGAGCACGGGCGTGTCTCCGCGGAGTATGACGAGCCCGGCGAAGGCGAGGCGCTCCGTGCCGGCTTCTCCCCGCGTGTGTGGGAGCAGTGGCTCAAGGGTGACGCCGTTGACTGTGAGGTCATCCACGCCTGCGCGGGAAACAGGCCCCGCGGCGGGGCGCCTCGGGGCGGGGCTTCCTGCCGCGTCCGGCGCCGGCCATCCCCGCATGCGCGGGGAGTTGACGGACCAGGTCCGGGAAGGCGTCCTTGGGACGATCCCAGCGCGAGGCTCGTCCCAGGCCGACCAGGAGGCCCCCGCGAGCCAGGCGGCGGGGGAAAGATCGCTCAGCGGCACCGTGCCACAAGATCTTCAGCCCGACGCCCTGCGGGTGGAACTCATCGAGCTCGGGGACGCCTTCCGCGCCCACCGGTCGCCGCACCCGCGCCGGCCGCCTCGACATCCACCAGCACGCGCCGCGTGTTGAGCTGCTGTCAGCCTGTGCCGCTGGCCCAGGTCTTGGTCCCTCCAAGGTCGCGCAGGGCTACACGAGACGCCGCGGAGGAGCGGTCTACAGCTGGCAAAGCAGGGGGAGCGGCGGGTGCCGGTGCCACAGTGGGCAGTGGGGCATTGTAGGGCGGTCTGACGGATATGACGTATCTGGCGCGACCGGCAACGCGGCGCGACCGGCAACGAGCGCGGCCTCTGTCATCTGATGTGCCACTACACTGCCGCCTGGCACCACAGGACACACTCCAACTGGCCGAAAGGGAACGGGGAGCGGCATGGCTACGGGGGGATGGGGGCCGGGAAACGGCCCGGGTCAGCCTGGCGGCAACGGACCGGGAGGCCAGGGCGGCTGGGGCGCTCCCTACGGACCACCGCAGGGCGGCCCGTACGGTCCGCCACCACCGAATCCGGGCCCGTACCCGAACCAGCCTCCGTACCCGAACCCGTACCCTTACGGCCCCCAGCCCACGAGGCCCGCCGCCCGGCGCCGTCGCGGCTGCCTGTCGTTGGGCTCTCCCTTCGGGCTCGTCGGCGCGATCCTGCGCTCCGCGCACCGCGTTGCCACCAGGCTCTTCGCGCAGGGCGACGGCCGGATCGTGGACCGCACCGTGGACCGCGTCCAGCTGGCCCGCACGGTGCTCGGTGCCGCCGCCACCATCGCCCTGATCCTCGCCTACAACGTGGATCCGAACCGCTGGAAGGACGCGGCGTACGGCGGTGCCGCCCAACTCATCGTCGCCCCGTTCGTGCTGATCATCGCCGCGCCCCTGGTCATCATCGGATTCATCTACTACGCGCCCCCGCACCTGCGGGGGCATCTGCGCTCCCGGCTGCGCGCGCCGCTCAAGGCGGTCGGCTGGTACGTGCTGACGTTGGTCGTGATGGGCGGAGTCCTCGTCCCGACGGCCCTGACCGTCAACGCCGACGACGGGAAGAGCTGGTGGGAGTACGCACTGGCCGTCGCCTCGCTGATCGTGATCGTGTGGGGTTTTCCCTTCTTCTTCATGGCGTCGCTGTACTCGGCCCGCAGTGCCTTCAACAGTGCCCAGGTCCACCCGATGCTGCCGCCCGTCCTCACCCTGACGCTGGTGTGGGTGTTCGCGGCCTTCAGCCTGATCGGCGACGGCATGCCGGGGGGCCCGCCCATCGTCCAGTTCTGCTCCACGCTGGGCGGGCCGCTGTCGGTGACCGCCGTCTCGCTGTGGGAAATGCGGCGGATGAGGACTCGTTTCGGCGTCACACTGCGCGCCTGATCCGGCTTCGGCGGGCCCCGCTTCCAGGTGAAGCGGGGACCTTCGGTGAAGGGCGTGTGAGGATTCTCAGGGGCAAAGCCAGGCGTGCCGGTTGGACGGCATCCGGCGACTGCCCAGCTGGATCGACAGAGCCGAAGACGCCGAACTTCCGATGATCCGTGGCTTCGCCCGCAACCTCCGCAACGACCTCGATGCCGTCATCCAGGGGCTGACCAGCCCCTTCAACTCCGGCATCGTCGAAGGCCGAGTCACGGACCTGAAATCGATCAAGAGACGGATGGCAGGACGTGCGGGCTTCCCTGCTGCGAAATCGCGTCCTTCTCGTGGTCGCCAGCCGCAGAGTCCCCGGAGTCACCGTGGAGACAGCTTCACGGCTGGCTTCACGGAATTCCTGGTGAGTCGCACTACGAGGCCGTGGACAACTGGGTCAGCCTGTCAGCCGGGCGAGGGCCAGCGCGTGCGCGTGGGCGAGGGAGTCAGCAGCAGCGCAAGGGATGTCCGGCTGCACACCGGTGCCCTCCCAATTCGTGCTGGAGACGGGATTGATGGCGCGGCCGACGGGGATGGTGGCTTCCAGGTGTGGGTGCACCGTCCAGCCCTGGCACGGGTGCGCGCCGCCGCGGGTGGGCTCGCCGACGACAACGGCGCGGCCGAGCTGCTGGAGGTCGTACGCCAGCTCTTCAGCGGCAGAGAAGGTGCTGTCGCTGGAGAGCACATACAACGGCTTGCTGCCACCGAAGCGCGCACCGGGAACGTGCGGCAGGCTCCAGGACTGCTCGCTGCGCTTGCCGCCGCGCCAGTGCATCGTGTTGAGGTGGGTGCGCTCCTCCAGGAGGTAGCTGCAGACGAAGGCGACCGTGTCCGGGTCGCCGCCCCGGTTGGAGCGAAGGTCCACGATCAGCGCCTGGGCGCGGGAGGCCAGGGTGAGTGCGGCGCTCAGCGGTTCGGCGGCCCACTCCAGCGGAAACAGCATCGGTGCCAGCTCCACCACGGCGACCCCTCCGTCGAGCAGCTCCACCCGGGGCGCACCGCCCAGCGAGGTGTCGAAGTCCCGGCGCATGGCGTCCAGGGTGGCAGCGCCCTGCTTTGGGGGCACCGGGTCGGTGTGGTGTTTCAGTCTCAGGTGTCGGTCGCCGTTGACGGACTGCAGGTCCGCGGTGACCAGCCGGGCGAGATCCTCGGTGTCGTCGACGTCGTAGGCGCCTTCGGTGAGGCGTCGTTGCAGCAGACCGGCGAGCTGCTCGGCTATCTCGGGGAAGATGTAGTGCTCGATCAGGAGCCGGGCTGTCTCGTCGATGACAGGGGCCGGCGGAAGCTTCGTTGGAGTCGTCATGGCAGGGAGTAGAGCACTGCCCTTGCGGAAGCGTCAAAGAGTTTAGACACTTTTGGTATGCGTGATCAGCCTCCCTATCTGCCGCCTCCTGAGGACGTCCTGGAGATCGGTGCGCCTGAGCAGTTCGCGGCGCTCTCCCACCCGTTACGTCAGCGGTTGCTCTTCGCCCTGGGCCACCGGCCTGCCACCACCAGCCAGCTTGCGGCGCAGCTCGATGCGAAGAAGGGCAACGTGGCCCACCACCTCAAAGTGCTGCGCGAAGCCGGGCTGGTCCACATCGCCGAGACCCGCCAGGTCCGCGGCGGCACCGAGCGGTACTACCAGCGCACGGCCCGCCACATGGTCGTCGCCGAGCCCCAAGCGGCAGGCACCGCCGCGATGCTCGCCGCGGTCGCCCAGGAGTTGGACCGCTCTCCCGCCGAGACTCAGCTGACACTGCGCCACCTGCGTCTCAGCCCCGCGAAGGCAGGAGAACTCGGCGAGACCCTCGCCCAACTGGTCGATGAGGCCGAGGAGGATGCAGAAGACCAGCCCGTGCACGGCGTGTTGGTGGCGCTTTACCAGCAGGCTCTGCCGACCAGCACCACCAGTTCCGCCTAGCCGTGCAGCGGTGGCTGCGTTGGGCCTGAGCGGGCCGCCGTCAATTGGCGACGGGCCAGGGCGTCGGGGACAAGGGGCGTCCCGACCGCAGCGTGCCACCGCACGATCGGCGGACTCGTCGGCGGCTTGTCTGGCGGAGGCGGGCGTCCTTGATATGGCTCTTTCGGGATCCGGGTCCTGTCCGACGGGTGCATGCGGTGCTGCGTCGCAGGGCAAGGCCTCGGGGTAGCCCTTGCCTCGCCTATCGAAAATCGATAGATTCCCATCGTGTATCAATGGGAGGACGGGTCATGAGAAAGCTGACAGTGGGTGCGCTGCGGGCCGTGCTCGTGGTGATGCTCGCGGGCACCGTGT
Source organism: Streptomyces sp. R21 (assembly GCF_041051975.1). Classification (GTDB taxonomy): domain Bacteria; phylum Actinomycetota; class Actinomycetes; order Streptomycetales; family Streptomycetaceae; genus Streptomyces. Next base: position 9,900,919 of record NZ_CP163435.1, read on the forward strand.
TTGTACAGGCCGGGATGGTGTGGGCGTTGGTCACCGGGAGCGATCCGGAGGACGGGTCACTTCCGCTGACCCCGCTGCGCGTTGTCACGATCCTGGGCATGGTGTCGGTCCAGGTCGCCGTGGTCTGCGTAGGGCGGCTGGTGTCGATGGTGCGACGCGGAACCGTGTTCTCCCACGCCGCCTTCCGGTACGTGGACATCGTGATCGGCGCGATCGTCGCGGCTGCCCTCATGTGGTTCGCGGTCACGGCCCTCAATGCGCCGGGCCAGCGGGACGACCCGGGCGTCACCGTCATCATGGGCGGGGTCGGCGTGGCCATTCTGGGGGTCGCGCTCATCGTGCTCGTGCTGCGCATGCTGCTCGCCCAGGCCGTCGCGCGCGACGTCGAAGCGGCGCAGATGCAGGCCGAGTTGGACGAGGTGATCTGATGCCGATCGTCGTCGACATCGACGTGATGCTGGCCAGGCGGAAGATGTCCGTGGGCGACCTCGCGAACCGCGTAGGGATCACGCCCGCCAACCTGGCGGTGCTCAAGAACGGCCGTGCCAAGGCGGTGCGCTTTGCGACGCTCGCCGCGCTCTGCGAGGTGCTCAGGTGTCAGCCAGGCGACCTGCTGCGCTGGGAGACGGAGGACACCGCGGGCGAATGAACCGTGCCTGCCGACGCGTCATCGCCGATCCCGCTTGCCTTTGACAACTCCCCGAGCATTCCGGAGCCGTACCCCAGAAGGTCCCGGGCCTGCTGGAGCGACCCCGATTCGCTCACGCCGAGCTCCACAAGAACGCCTTCGAGCCTTCGCGGAACCTCGCTGCTGGCCACAGGGTCCGCGCTCTCCAAGTCGAGGTGGCATCGGCCCGTGCCACCCCCGGGCCCTGCGGTCTCGCCGTCGTCTTCGAAGGCGGCCTCCAGAGCCTCTTCGACGTTGTCACGATCAATCGTCAGACCGACGAAGAGGATCTCCACGAACAAGCAGTCTCCCTCCGGGCCCGGTGAACCATAGCCGTCACGTCACCGTCCAGGTCTTGAGTGCCTGCGTCACATCCTCCTTTCGCAGGTCACGGGTCCTGGAACTGGGCATGGTCGGGTTTGCCGTTCGGTTTGGCGCCGATGGACGGGCAGCCCTTGGCGTCCTTGGGGCGGGGGGCCACCTTGATCGTGATACGGAGGGTGGCCTGGGCCCAGGTGCTGAACTCGTCTCTGCCGTAGCCGTTGTCCGCCCAAACCAGTACGTTCTCGGGGTGCTCGGCATGGAGGCGGGTCAGCAGGATGCGGGCCGCGTCGCGGTCCTGGACGTCGGCGGGGGTGACGAGCGGGTCGACGAGCAGGCAGTCCTGGTCAACCAGGAGATGCCGCTCCTCCCATTTATGTGTTTGTTCGCGTCGTATCCGCGCGTCGCCTGCGACACCGTCTCCGCGCCTTTGACCGATTGGGAGTCCACGATCACCCGGACCGGCCATGCGCAGCGTCGGCTGCGCAGCCGCAGGCGTCGGCGGAGCTGGTCAAGGATCCGCTTGAGGACTCCAGCCTTCGCCCACCGGGCGAAATACCCGAAGCAGGTGCGCCACGGAATGCCGAAGTCGGTGGGCAGCGCGCGCCATTTCGCCCCGTTGCCGGTGATGTAGCGGATGGCATCGACGACGCGTCGGCGGGGCCACTTCTCGGGAGCGCCGCCCCTGGGGGTCTGGCATGCGGGTGTCGGGAGGAGGCGTTCGAGCAGGGCCCATTCGAGGTCGCTGGTGTCGGAGGGGTAGCGGTAGCGGGGCAGCATGACGATGCCGGGCCGCGACCTGGAGACGTGGCCAACTGCGGGGCGGTCGCGGCCCGTTGCCTGTCTTCCTGCTTCGGTTCACTCCAGGTTGGCCAGCAGTGGAAGGGTGGACTCGATCACACCTATCTGGGCCATGACCGTGCGGATGCAGGGGTCGTGCCGGGCCGTGTCATCGGCCATGGCTTTCGAGGCGACCGCCGGACGGCGCAGGAAGTCGGTGGTCGCAACCGCCGCGACCGCGTCGTCGCTGGCCAGGTCGTGGATGGCCCTCCACCTTCTCCTGGACGCTCTCCGGGGTGTCGACCTTCCAGCCCACCACCCGCTTCGCGCTGTCGTGCGTCCACCTCGGCGGGCCGCCGCGGGGGTTGGGCGGGGGTTGTTGACCGCCTCGAACCGCTCCTGCTCATCGGGGATGCTGGCCAGGACCTTGTGGATGGTGTGCGAGACGTCCGCCTGGCGGGGCCGACAAGCCGACGAGCAGAAAACCGCCGCCGCCTTCACTGTCGGCATCACTGGGCCACCATATCCACGGCAGAGCCGCGGCCCGGGATCGTCGTCCGTGACCACGACCGGTCTTAGCCGGGGCGCTCCACCCCTGCACACGGGACCCCCATAGGGGTCCAGCCAAGGTAGGCGGAAACCCTGTGGAGCCCACCTGCAAGGCGTGGAATGCTCTTGGGCGACTGCTGACGGAAGGGAAGGTCAAAAAGGTGTACGTCCCGTCATCTGCACGAGTTCTCGATGATGACGAGCGTGAGCTCGTGGAGCTGGCACGCCGCACCATAGACGCGCATACCGACGCCGGGCCCGACGAAGACGGGATCCACACGGTGGGCGGCGCGGTCATGGCCGCCGACTACCGGATGTTCGCTGGCGTGAACCTCTACCACTTCACCGGCGGACCCTGCGCCGAACTCGTGGCTCTGGGAGCCGCGCGAGCCCAGGGCGCCCGCCAGATGCGCTGCATCGTCGCCGTGGGAAACCACGGGCGCGGGGTCATCGGCCCGTGCGGGCGAGATCGGCAGGTCTTCGTGGACTACTACCCCACCATGCGCGTCATCGTGCCAACGCCCGCGGGGCTCAGGTCCGTTCTCGCCGCCGACCTGATGCCGCTGGCTCAGCGATGGACCCCGGAGGCGGGCATGAACGGTCTCGACCCATCGCTCTGCCAAGACCCCGAGACGGCCGGTCCCCCGATCATTCGGTTCAACCCCCGCTACCTCGAAGTCGTCCGCTCCGGCGCCAAGACCAAGACCACCCGCTTCCGTGACCCGGCCCAGCTCGGGCCGGCACGGCTGGTGTTTGAGAGCGACCCCGAAGTCGTCCTGTCGGCAGAGGTGACCGGCATCAGGCACTGCCTGGTCAGCGACCTCACCAACCAGGATGCCCAAGCTGAGGGGCTGACGACCGCAGCCGAACTCCGGGAAGGCCTCAAGGGCCACTACCCAGATCTGGCGGGAACCGACGAAGTCGACGTCATCACCTTCCAGATCAACGACAAGACGGGCGCCGCTTAAACCGCGGATGCGCCAACGACGACTGGGCCACGAGGTGACGACGAGCACTGAGGGAGCCGTGATCATCCCACTGCCCTGTTCGGCTGACCTCGGCTGGACCACAAATATGGACGGCATCGGCGTTCGTCCGCCCCGCCGCTTCGGGCAGCCCCGCCCGAAGCGACAAGCCCCTGACTGCACAGATTTCAGAAATCAGAACCCGTCCGAGACCAGCGCATCTTGCCATGCAAGCCTCGGACGCAGGCTCTGAGGCGCTGTTGTGAGTGACGGCGTCCGTCGCGACGGAGCTGGGCAGCGTCGCCGGGCTCGCGTCGGCGGCCCCATCTGGGGTGGGGCACAGCGGCCAAGGCGCCGGGGTCCTGGCCCTGCCGGTCATGCGGCGAGGCACCGAAACCGGCTGGCTCGTCCGAGGCGGAGATGGCTAGGCTCGCCGGACCCGGGATCGCGCGGTTCCGGCAGGTTGCGGCGCTGTGGCAGAGCGGCCCATTGCGATCGTCGCGGGGAAGGCCCTCCTCGCGACGACTGATGGGGATCAGGCGGGCCCTGCCTGTCCTCGTCCGCGGGTTCGAATCCCGTCGGCGCCAGCAACCGTCCCTCGGATGCGGTAGCGGACCGGGTTCGGCCCGGTCAGCGTCCCCCTTTTGGCGCGAACGGAGGCTGCGTTGACGATCGCCGAGGTCCAGTCCACCTCGCCCGGGCCCTGAGTTCGTCCAGCATCGCCTGGTGCAGCCGACGCCACAGGCCGGCCTCCGTCCATACCGTGAAGCGGCGATGCGCGGTGGCGGGCGACGTGCCGAACGTCGGCGGCAGATGCCGCCAGGCATAGCCGCTGGTCAGCGCGTACACCACTGCAGGGAACACGGCCCGCTCGTCACACGGAGCGGTCCGACCACGTTGCGGACGAGCAGCGAACGACGGCAGCAACGGGGCGGCCAGCTCTTAGAGTTCATCAGGAACCAGACGCTTCGATAGATCAGCACCTACGACGGCATCATGCCGCATGAACATCAAGTCACGTGAGACAACCTCTATGCCTTGATTGGCGCGGCCGACCTGGCGGCCTGCTCGATCTTCGCGCAGTAGGCTGCACGGGCTTCCTCGTCGATCTGCTTCTCGTGTTCGGCGCGTATCCCTGTCCGGCCGTCGAGGCCCTCGCGCAGGATATCGGCGTGCCCGGTATGCCGGATGGACTCGCCGAGGACATGGACCATGATGGCGAACAGGTTCGTGTTGGGATAAGGCTCCGGCCACCACGGCACGTGGCCGGGGGCGTCGAGGGGAAGCTCGTTGATCGTCGCGTCCGAGTGTTCCCACGTGCGCCGGTAGTACGCGACGATCTGATCGCGGGTCTCGTCCTCGGTCGCCCACAGGTCGTTGCCGTTGGAGTCCTGCCACCGGGCCAGCGGTTCCGGGGAAGTGCGGTCGAAGACCTCGCCGAAGTACCTGGCCTCGACGGTGGCCACGTGCTTGACCAGGCCGAGGAGGTTGGTCCCGGTCGCTGTCAAAGGTCGGCGGGCGTCGTATTCGGACAAGCCGTCGAGTTTCCAGAGCAGCGCCTTGCGGTCTCGCCGCAGTCTCCCGTGCAGGTTGTCTTTCGCGAAATCATCGATCACGCGGCATGAGCCTGCCATGGGCCGCTCGTGGTCTCAAGATCCCGTACGTGGTCCGCAACGACTGGCAGAGCCGAGGCCTGGCCATGGCCGCCGCCCTGACCTGCTACGAGAAGCTGTGACTGAGTGCTCCGGTTGGCCGCCCTGGTGGTCAAGGCTATTGATCAACACCTGACCGCACTCAGCCCTCGTCGGACCGCCACAACCAGCGAAGGGCATCGGGGAGCAGGACGCCACCGTGGTTGGGGCTGTGGCCGCCATCGCCCAGGACCAGCCGAAAGTCGTAACCGCCTTCCGCGAGCGCGGCCGCGACGCGCAGGTTGTCGGCGAGCCAATTCCCCTCGGGCTCATTCCAGCGCAGGTCACGATGGCCCGCTTGCAGGAAGATGCGCAGCGGCGTGCGGGGAACGCGGGGAATGAGTTCGGGGTAGGGGTTGCCGTCCGGCATCTGCGCGAAGCTGGACAGGAACGCGATGACCCGGCGGAACTTGTTCGGGCGCAGCCATGCCGCGGTGAAGGCGCAGTTGCCGCCGCTGCTACCGCCGCAGATGCCCCACCGGTCGGGGTCCTCGGCGATCGAGTAGTGCTTTGTGACCTCTGGGATGATCTCGCTGAGGAGGAAACCGACGTACCGAGCGTCGTACGCGTCGTACTCGCTATTACGGTTCTTCGGATCTTCGGCGCCGGGGAAGACGCCGGGGTCGACGAACACTCCGATGGTGACCGGGATGTCGCCACGGTGGACGAGGTTGTCCAGGACGATGGCGCCGCGGACTTCCCCATCGGGGTCGAGGTACCACCATCCGTCCTGGAACACCATGAGCGACGCCGGCTCGGAAGGGTTGTAACGCGCGGGCACGTGGACCCAGAACTTCCTGGACGTCCCGGGGTAGATCTTGCTGACGTTCCAGTCGAACTCGATTGTTTCGCCGCCGGGCACTCCGGGCTGTGCAGCAGAGTCGGGGCCGTGGGCGTAGCGAACGTCTGACTGGTGAATCGGAAGCGGCTGGTAGGGCACCTCGATCGTCACGCGGGCCAAACTAAATGAAATCGCGACTGTCTCAAAGGGGTTTAGGGGTCTGTTGTGAAATTGCTGGTCACAGCGATGCGTTGAGGTCGTACAGGAGGGACATCTCTTGATTCCGCTCACCCGACCGCTCAGGAGAAGTCCGCGGCGGTGATGCCGTCGGGGTGTCCAGGCGGCCACTCCACCAACTCGATCCGGTAGCCATCCGGGTCGGTGAGCCACGACGTCTTCGGGCCGTGAGTGCCGCCCGGGTACTGGACAGGTCCCGGCTCCAGGCCGGCGTCGGTCAGCCGCTCCAGGGTGGCGCCCAGTGTGTCCACCTGGATCGCGAGGTGATCTACACCGCTGCCCACGTCGACGCGTCCGGCGACGGGGCGGTGGACCAGTTCGAGCGAGGCCGCCGGTTCGCCGGGGAACTTGAGGATCACGAGGTGACTCCCGTCGCCGCTCTCGACCCTGCCCAGCTCGACGTAGCCCAGGGCGGTGTAGAAATCGAGCGAGCAGTCCAGGTCGGTGACGCGGTAGGCGACGAAGAGCGTTTTCACGCGGCCTCCTCGGGTCGGCGCACGCGGTAGCGGAGGTGCGTGACGTCTCGGTCCTCGAGCCGTCGGACGAGGTCGAGTTCGATGTGATCGCCACCGAAGTGGTCGAAGAGTCGTCGGCCGTCCCCGAGGAGGACCTGAACCAGGTGGATCTCCATCTCGTCCATCTGCCCGGCTCGCAGGAGCGCCTGGGCCGCGCCTGCCCCATGGACCATGACCGGCCGGTCACCGGCGGCCGCGCGAGCCTGACGGGCGCAGTCCTCGACGTTGGTGACGAATCGCGCGTGGCCTGGTGGCACGTCCCCGTCATCCACATGGTGGGTGAGGACGAAGATCGGCACACCGTCGTGATGGTCGCCCTGCCAACGCCCGGCGAGTTCGAAGGTCCGACGGCCGGAGATTACCGCTCCGGTTGCCAGCGCCTCGCGGTAGACCTGTCCGCTGGGACCGTCGGACTCCCGATCGTCGAGCCAGTTGAAAAGACGTCCACCGGCGCGTCCGAGCTCCTGGCCCCGTCGGTCGTCCGGACCGGCGACGTAGCCGTCGAGCGACATCGACATGTACAGCCGAATCGGATTGCTCATGCTGACCTTCCTCTCTCCTCCATGGCATGGGGATGCTCCGCTTCTCGCCCCATCGGGGCGGGAGTGTCGAAGTGGAAGACTTCAGGCAGCTGCCAAACTCATCGCCTTGGCGAGGCTTATATCCAGAGCAGTTGTTCAGGTGCGGTGGTTCAGGCTGCGTGAGCCTCAGGGCGTTTAACGAGCCGACCGCGTTCGAAGCACGCTCCGGCGCTTGCGCGACATGTGGCGCACGAGCGACAGCATCAGCGCCCGCTGCCGAGTCTCCCGCATGGCCGGACTGAACCCGGACGGCGCGACTCGGAGTTGTCGGCCGTCCACTTGTCGTGGGCCTCGGCCTTCGTCGTGTCGTGGGGCTGCTCGTTGGTACCGGTCACGAATGCGTCGAGCAGGCACCTCGCGCCGAAGAGCCTCACAAGCGAGTGAATTGCAGGGCAATAAGTGTGACTTCAGCCTACTGATGGTGTGGATTCTGCTAGCCTAATGGTTAGTTGAGTGCCATGGGAGGGTGAGTGAGTCAACCGGACGAAGAGGCCGCGATAAACGCGACCGAGGCACGGAACGATCTCTTCTCCCTGGTGAAGCGGGCCGAGCTGGGACGTTGCACGCTGATCCACAAGCATCGGGAGAGTGCTCTGCTCGCGCCGCTGGACCGGCTTCCGGCAGCACGGAAGACCGATGCGTTCCCGTCCCACACACTGAGTGCGGCGCAGAAGGACTTCGGCGAACTCATCACGCTGGCAGCCCAGGGGCAGCCGCAGGTGCTCCGACGGGGCCGTACCCCGGTCGCGGTATTGCTACCCGTCAACACCACGTCAGGTGCTCCCTTGCCCGACACAACCGCCCACACCGGCGCGGTGCCCGCAGGAGGTGCGGTGAACAGCCCACACGATCAGAACAGTGGCAGTGCACCGCGCAGGCTCGCCACGCTGGGCGACGCCATCGGTGCCGTGCTCGCCTCCGGCCCGACCGGTGGCCGCATGTTCGGGCTGGCTGGCCTGGACGCCGCGACAGGCGGTCTGCAGCCCGGGCGGCTGACGCTGGTGGCGGCCGCCCCGAACGTGGGCGGAAGTCTGCTGGGCCTGGCCGCCGCACGGCAGACCGCGCTCGTCGACAACCACCGGGTCCTGTACGCGGCGTCGGGACCGAACCAGGCCGACATCATGCGCCGGATCATCTCCGCGGAGACCGGGGGCGACTACCCGCGGCTGAAGCAGGGCCGCCTCACCGCGCACGAGCAGCGAGTGGCCCAGGAGTTGGTCCAGGCGCCGCTGCTGATCGACGACGGCAGTGATCTGACCGCCGAGGCGATCGCGGAGACCGCCCCCTACGTCCCGGACCTGGCCCTGGTGGTCGTGGACCGGCTCCAGGCCACCCACAACCCTCGGCTTCCCCTGTCCGGTGACCGTCTCCCGGCCGCCTCGCAGGTCCTGGCCTCCCTCGCGCGCACCCTGCATGTGCCGGTGCTCGCCATCGTGGACAGCGCCGATCCCACACTCCTGGATCTCCTGGACGCCGACGTCCTGCTGTCGCTCACACCGACCGAGGACCCCTCCGAGGTCCAAGTGGCCATCGCCGAGCGCGACTTCGGCACGATTGGCTCGGCGTACCTGAGCCCCGACCTGCTGCACGCCCGCTTCCTCGACGCCGGAGCCGCCCCGGGCGACCGTACGGGCGGCGAAGGAATCGCGCGGTCTCTGGGCAGCGCGCTGGAACAGGAGCTGGCTGAAGCCGCGCTCCCGTACACTTCCGGCGCCCAGCAGGGGCTGCCGGCCTCCGTCACCCACGTGTTCGCGGCCCTGCGCACCGCACTGGCCAAGCGTGACCCCGAAGCCCTTGCGGAACTCGGGCCGGAGCTGACTCGGGCAGCTTCGGCACCGCCGCAGCTGCCCGACACCGCCGAGGGGCGCCGCCTCGCCGCCGCGCTGCAGGCGTACGGCCCCGGCGCGCCCGCCGACACCATTGGGCAGCCCGCAGCTACCCTAGCCACCGCGGAAAACGGTCACGCAGTGGACGTAGAAGAGGACACAGAAACAGAAGAGGAACTTCAGCCGGGGGACGAGGAAGACGAGCCGACGACCGCGGTCTTCCCCGCACTGAAGCTCCTCAAGGACGCGGTCGACCGCTCGAAGATGCACCCGATCAGGGTCATCCGTATCGAGGAGCGGGAAAGCGGTCCGTGGCCACTGATCAGTGAGCACATGGACGGCGAACCGCGCTGGGTACACCCCGACGTCACCAGAACGCGCGTCCCCTACGACAGGCCGAACGGGAAGCGAGTCCGGCGGGATCAGCTCGATGTGCCCGACGCGTTCGGCGACGGAGTGCTGTGCCTGATCGACCGCAACGGCAGCTACCCGTCCGCCTGTTCAGCCGTCCCCCTCGCTCCGAACAAGCTGCTGCACACCGGGCCCCTTGAAGCGTTCGACAAATCCAGTGCCGGTATCTACCTCATCGACATCCCGCACTGGCCCCGCACGGACATGCCACACCCACTGGGCCGGATCATCGATCGGCCCGACGAGCAGGGCCGCGTGTGGGTCACCACCCCGCACATCAGGCAGTTGGGGAAGCTCGTCCGCGAGGGCCACCTCGCCACGATGCCGACCATCTGCGACTCGTGGACGGGGAAAGCCAACGAGTCGCTGTTCAAGCCGTTCTACGAGGCGGCCCGGCAGGCGCGCATCGAGCTCGTCCAGGCCGGTGGCGAGCCGTACAAGGCGTACAAGACGCGGCTGTCCATCACGCTTCGTCTGCTGTGGGCCAAGCGGCCGGAGCAGAAGTCCCCGTTCTGGCGGCCGGACTGGCGCATGAGCATGGTCGCCGAGGCGTCCGTCCGTCACTGGACCGTCGCCTTCAAGGCGGTCCAGGAGGGCCACAGGCTCATTGCCTTGCGCAACGTCGACGCGGCCGTCTTCTGGACACCCGCGGACACGCCGCCCGCCACGTACCGGATCGGGACCGGTTTCGGCGAGGTCAAGGCCAAGTTCATCCAGCCGGGCGAGATGATCCCCGAGGGTGACGACTGATGGCCGGACCCACCGGCCACGGGGACTCCCTGGGCGCCGCCCTCAATGACCTTCTACGTGCCCAAGTCACGCCACGCCACCGGCTCTCGACGTACAACGCCAAGCACTGGCACGCCCAGCTCAGCCAGCTCACCGGAACCCACCGCGGCTACCAGGCCCTGGAAGACGCCGGCCTCGACGTGACCGCCAAGACCCTGCTCAACTGGCTGTCCGACGCTGAATACAACGTCCGCGCCAGCTACCGCGACCTCATCCACACCGCCTACGAGAACGTCGCCGTCGTCCCCGCCGACCCGATCCCCGGCCACGTCAAAAACGGCGACTTCGAGATCAGCGGCTGGGTCACCACCGGCAGCGACCGGCGCGAGCGCGGAACACGCAACGCCGCGCCCCTGCGGATCGACGCCAGCAGGGGTGACTGGGACGCGATCGAGGCACTCTGGGGAGCCGGCGAGCTCGCCGACGACGAGTTCGAGGACCACTTCATCGACGACGTCATTGTGCAGGACATCGGCGAAGGCACTGACGGATGGACGTTCGACGGCGGCAGCTACTCCGTTGAACTCAGGTAACACGCCACCTGAAAGGCTCGCGTCATCGCTGATCATCGTGCACGCAGGGGCGACCGCGAGCCACGGCGTCGTGCGTCCGATCTCTTGAATCAGCGGACGCAGGGCCGGAGGTGGCACAGCACCACCTGACGGTGATCGAGGCTGGGGCTGTGGAAGGTGCCATGTCGAAGTCGCCGAGCTGGACACGTCGGCTGTCGGCATCGATGACGACCTGATGGTTGCCGGAGTACCGATGGGATCCCCGGGTTCCGGGGCCTCGGTCAGCGAGGTCACAGGGAGGGGAACAGATGGCAAGGCGGAGCCCTAAGCACAAGTAGCGAGGGCGGTCATGGTGCCGCACTGCGGGGAAGGGCTCACGATGCACGGGCGGCCGGATGTGTGAACCGGACACCGTGGAGGTGATCGCGGACGTGCCGGGGCCGATGCAGGCCAAGCAGATCGTGCCCCGGATCGGGCTGCTCGCGGTGACCGCGAAGATCGAGGGGACGCGAAGCAAGCTGAAGCGGCCGGTGGAACGGGCCCGGCCGATGGAGGGCCGGCCCGGTCGCTTCGCGCAGGCTCACCTGGCGCCCGGCGGGGAAGCGGCACACTCGCTACGACAGCGATGGTGAAGTGCTGCTGGCGTACTGGAACCCCTAACGGAACGCCCCCGTGCCGCCTCCCGTTTCCTGGTGGCTCGGTCCAGCCGCGTATGCCAGCGGAGGCGCGATTGCTTGGGCATCCGCTCCCTCGCCGACCCACAGCGTGATGAACAGCGCGGCCGTCGCTTCCAGGAGTCCCGCCCGTTCGAGACCGCCGCCACGTACGGGTTCACAGCCCACGTCCCGCACCAACTCGCGAACACGTGCGAGGGCCATCTCGTTGTCCCCGCAGACCGGTACGGCCAGTGGTCGCCCGTCGAAGACGGGCGGCCGCATGCGCCACACGTCCTCGTGACAGAGGTTGAAAGCCTTGACCACGTGGGCTCCCGGTGCCGCCGCAGCCAGTTGTTGCGCGGCGGAGGGGTCTCCCTCCGTCAGCAGTCGGAAGCCCGTGCCGACCGGGTTGCAGCAGTCGAGCAGCACCTTGCCCTCCAGGGCCGCGTGCAGTTCCCGTGCCACATCTGCTCCCGCCCCGAAGGGCAGCGCGGCCAGCACCACCTGACCGAACGCGGCCGCCGCGCGCAGACTGGCAGACTTGGCGCCGCTTCCGATGCGCGTCGCGAGCCGCTCCGCCTTATGCGCGTCCCGTCCGCCGATGATCACCTGGTGCCCGGCCCGCACCCAATGGGTGGCGAGCGCGTCGGCCATATTTCCCGTGCCCAGTACGCCGATTCTCATCACGCAATCCCTCTCCGTGGCTGCTTCGACCATTTGCACCGACGCTAGAAGGCGGTTCGGGCACCATTTGGTACGTGACGACCGACGCCTTCCTCGCCGACTGCCGCGCCCGACTCGCCTTCGACCTGTTCTCCAACACCTGGAACGCCGTGGTGCTCTGGGCGCTGCGCGACGGCCCCAGACGCCCGACCGAACTACGGGAGCGGATCGGGGGCATCAGCTCCAAGGTCCTCAACGAGACTCTGCGACGACTGCAGTTCAACGGACTGGTCGACCGGCAGGCAGACCTCGACGCACCATCACGGGTTGTGTACCAACTCACCGCTCTGGGCCGGACCTTGCTCGCGCCCATAGACGCCGTCGGCGCATGGGCCTTCGAGTATGGCGATGAGGTCATGGCCGCCCAGGAAGCAGCATGCACGCTGGCCCCGAAGCCCACTCCGCCTACGCGCTGAACCGGTCAACGGCGAGAGCGCGCACCCATAGACGTGGGTGAGCGCGCGTTCTGCCACCCAGCACCGCGTCCAGGCAGCGCCGGGGCGGCCTCGCTTGCCTCACATGGGCGCCACCCCTCGAGCAGCGGGAAGAGCCGGGTGACGTCGTTGCGGTTGACGTCGATCAGGTGAGCGGCGGGCGGGATGCCGGTGGCGTCGATGATCAGATGGTGTCTGCCATCGGCTCCGCTCCGGTCAGCAGGCCTTCGTCCGGTCCTGGTCTCACCTTTTGCTGATCGTTTCAGAATGAGGACACCGCAACATCGGTGTGCGCGGCCTGTGTTGTGCGTACGCCGCATCGGCTGTGAAAATCGCTGTCCCCTCGCCGGAGCCGGGTGATAGACATCCGGCGTGCAAGAGACTCCAGACTTCCCTGACCTGCTGCGACTGATCGACGAGCGGTCGACCGCCTTCCGTGCCGCGGTGGCCTGCGCGCCCGACCTTGACCTGCAGGTGCCGACCTGCCCCGAGTGGACGCTGCTCGACCTGGTGCAGCACCTGGGTGAGGGGCGCCGCGCCTGGGCCGCCACCATCGACGCAGGGCCCGACGCCTCGGCCAAGGCCGCCGCACCGCAGGGCGACGCGACCGCACCCCGGGAGCGCGAAGCCCTGCTGGGCTGGTTGGCCGAGTCGACGCAGCTCATGCTGGACGCGCTGCGGGAAGCCGGCCCGGATCGGGGCTGCTGGGTGTGGTGGGGCAAGTCTCAGTCGCCGCAGACCTGCGGTGCCGTTGCCCGGCACCAGCTCCATGAGATCGCGGTGCACACCTACGATGCCCAGCTGACCGTGGGCGCCCCGGAGTCGCTGCCCGAGGAGGTGGCCCTCGACGGGGTCGAGGAGTTCCTCTTCACCCTCTGCACCACGACGGAGGCCTGGCCGCACGAGCCTGCTGTCATCGAGTACCACGCCACCGAGGGTCGCTCCTGGCGCAACTGGCTCTCCGACGACGGCGCCCGGGCCGCCCGCTTGTCCACACCCGGCGCACCTGCGGCTACCGCCACCGGCGAGGTGCCGGAGGCGATCGATGCCTCTGTCGAGGGTTCGGCCAGTGAGCTGGTCCTCGCTTTCTACGGCCGCATTCCCCTGAACTCCTTGAAGCTCGACGACAGCCGGAGTGTCTTCGACCAGTTCGTAGCCTGGGAGCCGGAGTAGTAGCTCAGGATGAAGGGCGCAGGCGGCGTGGACAGATGAAGCCGCAGTCGAGTCCGACCAGGCACTCGACAGCCCGGCAGACGCGTCAGCCTGGCACCGACCACCTCCGGGCGCACCGCCGGATCGCCGTCCTGAGCGGAAATGCCGAACTGGCCCGCGTTCTCAGCGACGTACTGCTGATAGTGGAGCGCTACCACGCTCTCGGCGTGATCAACTTGCCGCGGGCGGGTGACACGGAGCCAGGACACCGTGAGCCTGGACAGTGAGGCACCGTGCCCGGTCGACCTGGCGGACTGAGCCGCGGGCAGCCAACCGTCCCGCGCCCGGAGTTCACGCCCGCCGGTGTCCGCAGGGTGGCCGGGCTCGGGCGCGTGTCCGTACTCAGGTCGCCGATACGTCTTGGATGCCCTGGCAGCGCTCGCCGAGCTCACCTCGCTGGGCATCTGGCTCGCACCACAGGGGGTGAGACACGCCCTGAGGACCACGCCCTCCTGGCCGTTGGCCCTCCACGGCTCCGCCCACGGAGCAGCAAGGCGGCGAGACGCAGCGGCGGATCCCGACAGCCGCGACATCGCTTCGAGGTGTCGAGCATCTTCCTCCTTGTTTCCCGTCTGCGTTCGTCAGGCTGTGAGTCCCGCGTCGCGGGCCAAGAGGGCGGCCTGGACTCGGTTGGTGACTTCCAGGGAGGTCAGGATGCGGCTGACATGGGCCTTGACGGTGCTCTCGCGCATGGCGAGGCGGGTGGCGATGTCGGCGTTGGTGCCGCCGTGGGTGAGGAGGGTGAGTACGTCGCGTTCGCGGGGGTGAGCCGGTCCAGCCTGGCCTTGGCAGCGGTTGTTTCGGGCTGGTTGGCCGCGTGGTAGCGGTCGATGAGGCGGCGGGCTGCGGTGGGGTGGAGCATGGCCGAGCCGGCGGCCACGAGGTGGACGGCGCGCAGTATTTCGGCGGGGTCGGTGTCCTTGAGCAGGAAGCCGTCGGCTCCGGCGGCGAGGGCGTTGTAGACGTACTCGTCGAGGTCGAAGGTGGTCAGGGTGATCACCTTCGGCGGGTGGGGGAGGGCTCGCAGGCGGGCGGTGGCGGTGATGCCGTCCATACGGGGCATGCGTACGTCGACGAGGGCGACGTTGATGCGGTGGGCGGTGGCCTGTTCGATGGCCTGCAGGCCGTCGGGGGCCTCGGCGACGTCCTCGATGCCGGGGTCGCCGTCCAGGAGGTCGGTCAGGCCGAGGCGGACCAGGGCGTCGTCGTCGACGATCATGGCGCGGATCATGTGTGGGTGCCGTGCTGTTCGAGGGCGGCAGGGTGGGGGATGCGGGCGGCCAGTCGCCAGTCGCCAGTCGCCAGTCGCCAGTCGCCAGTCGCCAGGCGCCCGCGCAGGCGGGTCCGGCGGTGAGCCGGCCGCCGAGCGTGGTGACGCGTTCGCGCAGTCCGACGAGCCCGTAGCCGCTGCCGACGGTGTCTGTTCGGGGAGTGCCCGGGGGGTTGGTGACCTCGATGAGGGTGGCGGGCGGCCGGTAGTCGATGCGTACGGTCACCGGAGCGCCGTCGGCGTGCTTGCGCGCGTTGGTCAGTGCTTCCTGGACGATGCGGTACACGGCCAGGCGGTGGGTGGTGGGAGCCTGCTCGGCACGCCCCTCGGTGATCAGTTCGATGTGCTGGCCGGCGGCGCGGGCTTCGTCGGCGAGTTCCCGCACATCTCGCATGACCGGAGTGAGTGCGGTGCTGGGCGGCGTGGCGGCGGGATCGCGCAGCACACCGAGAACATCGCGCAGATCGGTGAGGGCTTCGACGGACGTCGTACGCAGCAGACCGAGACGTTCGGCGACCGGGGAGGGCAGTGTGTCGCTCTTGGTGGCCAGGACACCGGTGTGCAGGGCGATCAGGCTCAGGCGGTGGGCCAGGACGTCGTGCAGCTCGGCGGCGATACGGGACCGTTCCGCGATGCGGGCGGCCTCCTCGCGCAGCTGGGCAGGCGCAGGGGCACTTCACCTTGCAGGATCCGCCGCGCCTGCTCGCCGCCAGCTTCGTCGCCATGGAGGACGGCTATCAGATGGAGGTCCTCGTCGGCCGCCGCACCCGCACCGAGGTGATCACCGCCCTGCGCGCCTACGCCCGCGCGGTCACGGGCCATGACGTGGCCGACCGTGCCTGAGGCGCTACGGCCGACCACCCAGCCGGCGCCTCTCGTGCAGTCAGCCACCGGTTAATCCTCGCCCCTGACCCGGCACTTGGTGGTGGCCAGGAAGGGTGGCCCCGACCACCACAGCCCGACGGCGCCGTGCCGGTCTTCGTGCCTCCTGGCAGCGGCACGGCCTGCACGGCGGGACGACTGTGTATGCGCGACGGTGCCGAAGGGCGGCCGCTTCAAGGGTGACGCCACGGCGACCGCGCGGACCCGGCTGCCGTCACCCTTGGGCCGACGCGAACTCGGCGTCGACAACTTGCGGACTTTCACCGGGGACCCCGCAAGACTGTCAACGAGCTCTTACAGATCGACGCTGTAGGACGACGTGGTGTCGATCCAACAGTCGAAGACGGCCTCGGCGCGGGTGCCGTAGCGGGCACTGGCGACGATGATGCGGTCGAGGTGCCAGTCGGGGGCGTTGCCCTCATCGTCGCGCTGGACGCTGACGGAGGTCAGACGGCCGAGATCGTCACTGGGGATGGTGACGTAGTTCCAGCGGTCGCTCTCCATCCGTTTGATGAGTTTGGTGTTGACGGTCTTGCTCACGGTGCCGAGGGTGCCGGTGAGGGTGAAGGTGACGTTGGCGTCCGTGCCGGCCATCCACTTGTCGGAGGTGTGGATCGTGAGCCCGTAGGCGCGGTTGTCGGGCCGGAACGGGTTGTCGTCGCGGGTGGCGAGACGGACCAGTGCCGAAGACTCGGACTCGCCGATGATCCGCCGAAGGTCGTCCAGGTCGTCGGTGATGATGCCGTCGACGCCGATCCGGATGTATTCGCGCATGGCGTCGTCGGTGTTGACCGTCCACACGTAGATGAATCTCGGCCGTCCGGCCTGGGCGCGGATGCCGCAGGCGGCCTCGAGTGTGTACCGGTAGTACGGGCCGATCAGGCGGTTCAGGAAGGTGATGCCGTTGCCGTATCCCTGGTTGGCGACGCCGCGGCTGGTGAAGTAGTTCGAGACGGCTCCGGGGTCGTTCTCGTAGTCGATCATCAGCCCTTCGCGGGGCCCGAGCCGGCTGACGATCAGGTCGAAGAAAGCGTCCTGGTGCTCGTCGCGGGACGCGATGGAGATGATGACGTTGATGTTGTTGTC
This sequence comes from Streptomyces sp. R21, assembly GCF_041051975.1. Taxonomy (GTDB): domain Bacteria; phylum Actinomycetota; class Actinomycetes; order Streptomycetales; family Streptomycetaceae; genus Streptomyces. Next base: position 9,917,807 of record NZ_CP163435.1, read on the forward strand.
GTAGGTCAGATGTTCGCGGATCGCGGTCAGCAGCTCCAGGCCGTGCTCGGGTGAGGTGACGGGCTGCTTGCAGTCGAAGACCACCAGGGCCAGCTGAGGAAACTCCACGGCCAGTTCGTGCAGTCCCGTCAGATAGTCGACCAGCGTCGGTGAGTCGCCGTCTCCCGAACCGTGGCTGATGCACAGCAGCGGGCTGTCGGCGTACGTCTGCACATCCGGCTCCAGCGCGTTCGCGCCGGCCTCGAGGGCGGACCGGGCGTCGCCGAGGGTGTTGGGGTTGTGTCCGACGATGTAGAAGGGGCGCGGCCGCACGATCGCGATGGGGAACCAGCCGCGCCAGGGGTTTCCGTTCCAGGTCGCTGTATCCACCCGGCCGTCACGCCCCACCGCGAACAGGTCCATGTGGTCGGCGTCGCGGGCCAGCGCCGCGATCGGGATGAGCTGACCGAACTCGCCGGTGCCGAGCCGGAACCAGTCGCGCCACGGGTTGCCGTTCCACCAGGCGCTGTGCACGCCGCCGTCGAGGCCGACGGCGAAGATGTCCATCTGATCCGGGTTACGGGACAACGCGGCGATGGGTGTGTTCTGGGCGAGGACCTCTCCGCCGATGCGGAACCAGTCGCGCCACGGGTTGCCGTTCCACCAGGCGCTGTGGACCCCGCCGTCGAGGCCGACGGCGAAGATGTCCATCTGATCCGGGTTACGGGACAACGCGGCGATGGGTGTGTTCTGGGCGAAGACTTCCGCGCCGATGCGGAACCAGTCATGCCACTGGCCGTCCCACCAGGTGCTCCAGACGCCGCCGTCCTGGCCCACGGCGAACAGGTCCATCTGGTTCGGGTTGCGCGACAGCACGGCGATCGGTGTTCCCTGTGCGAAGACCGCCGTGCCGATGCGGGACCAGTCGCGCCATGGGTTGCCGTTCCACCAGGCGTTGTAGACGCCGCCGTCAGGGCCCACGGCGAACAGGTCCATCTGGTTCGGATTGCGCGACAGCGTCGAGATCGGCGTGTTCTGGGAGAACTCGCGCGTGCCGATGCGGGACCAGTCGCGCCATGGGTTGCCGTTCCACCAGGCGCTGTAGACGCCGCCATCCAGGCCGACCGCGAAGATGTCCATCTGATCGGAGTTGCGCGACAGCGTCGCGATCGGGGTCTGCGGCCCGAACTCGCGGGTGCCGATGCGGAACCAGTCGCGCCATGGGTTGCCGTTCCACCAGGCGCTGTGTACGCCGCCGTCAGGGCCGACCGCGAAGATGTCCAGTTGGTTGGAGTTCCGTGACAGTGCGGCCACCGGGCCGGTCACCGTGTAGTGCGGCGGGTCGGGCGGGAGGACGTCGGCGGGCGGTCCGGGCGGCATGCCCGCGGTGCGCCAGAAGACCTTTTCGTCTTCCTGCGCGGCTGTCAGCTCGGCCTGGTGCTGAGTGACGTCCTCGGCGACGACCCGCTCATAGGCTCCGACCCGGTTGCCCATGATCGCCAGGGCGTCCAGTGGCAGGTTGGCGCGCTGGTATGCGTAGGCGAGGTTCCACAGACCGTGGACGAGGTAGGGGGAGGTCCAGTACTGGTTCGGGGCGAAGCCGGCGAGCTGGCTGTAGTTGACCGGATCGGTGTTCCCGGCGGGGCGGATCCCGGCCAGTTCCTCATTGATGATCACCGCCTCTTCCCCGGGCGCGATTGCTTCGGTGTAGGTTCCGGCGATCTGGAGGAACTGGCTGTGGTCGGCCAGTGCCGCGCTGAGCTGGGGCCGGTAGGCGGCCGAGTCGGCTTCGACCATGCGCCGGTAGGCCAGCACCCGGCGCGCCATAGCTGTCACACCGTCGTGCGTGCGCCCGGCGTGCTGATATGCATACGCCAGATTCTGCAGCGAGGTGACCAGATGCGGAGGAGCCCAGAACTCGTTGGGGGTGAAGCCGGCGAGCCGTTCGTAGTCGACAGGATCGGTGGATCCGGTCGGCCGGATCCCAGCCAACTCCTCCTGCCTGGCGAGAGCCACCTCCGCCGCGGCGACGTTGTTGACGATGTCCTTCACCAGCTCGCGGATCTGGTCGCGCAGGGTGGCGGCGTGCTGGGCGAGGGCTTGGGCGTGCGGGAGTTCCGGTTCGGGGGCGCCGAAGGCGAGCAGCCCGGTCAGCCGGTCGAGGAGGCCGGCCGCGCGGGTGAGGTCCGGGCCGCTCAGCGCACTGGTCGCAGGCGGTTCGGCCATCGCGAACAGCAAGTCCGCGGCCTGGGTGGCGGCTTGCCGTTGCAGGCGTTGTTCGGCGGCCGGATCGGCGCATGCGGGATGGAACGACGTCTCGTGGTGGCGCAGCGCCAGGCTGGTCCAGGAGGCTGCGAGGTCGAGCCGGTGGTCGTGATCGGCCATCGCTTGGTAGGCCCGCCGGGCGAGGCCGGCGGCCTGCTCGCTGGGCGCTGAGTCGGGGCCGCCGAAAGTGAGTAGCCCCACCAGGCGGTCGAGGACACCGGCCAGCCGCTGGCGATCGGCCAGCGTGACGGCAGGGTCGGGAAGGGCTTCGGCGATCGGGAAGACCAGGACGGCCGCCTCGGTGGCCGCTGCACGCTGTTTGCTCTGCTCGGCGGGCCGGTCAGGGCAGGCGGGGTGGAAGGACGTCTCGTGGTGGCGCAGCGCCAGGCTGGTCAGGCAGTCACCGAGGTCGAGTCGGTGGTCGTGATCGGCCATCGCGCCGTAGACCCGTGCGATGTGGGCGGCGGCCTGGTCGCTGGGCGCGGAGTCGGGACTGCCGAAAGTGAGCAGCCCGATGAGCCGGCCGAGCATGTCGGCCATCCGTTGCAGGTCCGGGAGGGTGACGGCGGGATTGGGGAGAGTTTCGGCGATGGGGAAGATGATGGCGGCGGCTTGCGCGGCGGCCGCGCGTTGTCTGGCCTGTTCGGCAGGCGGATCGAGGTTGGCGGGATGGAAGGAGATGAGGTGGTGGTGGAGGGCCTGGCTGTTCCAGGAGGCGGCGATGTCCAGGCGGTGGTCGCCGTCGGTGAGGCCTGTGTAGAGGGTGCGGGCCAGGGTGAACGCGGTGACGGCGAGGTCGGAGGTGGGGGATCCGAAGGCGAGGTATCCGGCGGTGTACTGGATCTGGGGCGCCAGCCGGGCGCGCTGGATGTCGGTGATGTCCGTCAGCCCGGACAGGAACAGATAGATTTCCCAGGCGTTGCGAGCGGCCGCCAGTTGGTGGGGTACGTCGTGGGGATGGGCCGCCGCCGCGGCTGCCAGCCACGTGTCGCCATAGGGGTAGAGGTAGTCGGTGGTGACAGCGGGGCCCGCGGCAGTGACGGCGGTGATGACATCGCGGACCGCCGTGAGGGATTCGTCAAAACGCGAGGCGTCGAACGCGGCCCTGGCCTTTTCGGCATAGGCGTCGGCGAGGGGCGGGGAGGCAGCGGTGGAGTTGGCGGCGATACTTGCCGCTTCGTCGTTCGGCTCTTCCCGCATGCACATCTCCTACTCAGTCGGGCTTGTCACCGTTCCCTTGGCAGCGAGAGCGTGTCGCAGCCCGGGGCAAACGGCGCGAATATCCCCGTACCCAATTTCACCCCCGCAGACTCCCCCTTTCGTCGGCGCCTACGTTTTCCAGTGGCGGAAGAATCGGAGTGCTTGGGCTCCGGCTGCGGAGGCTCGCGGTGGTAGGCCGGCCCGTGAGGCGGCCGGGCTGCGCGGTTGGCGAGGTGCCGGTGGCGTAGGGGTGGTGCTGGGAAGCGCCCTCTCAGGGGCGGAAGGTGCGGCGATAGGTGTCGGGTGGGACCCCGACGCTGCGGTGGAAGTGGCGGCGCAGGGTGGTGGCGGTGCCCATACCGGTGGCCACGGCGATGGTGTCCACGGTGGCGTTGGTGGTCTCCAGCAGTTCCTGGGCATGGCGGATGCGCTGGGTGTGGAGCCACTGCAGCGGCGTGGTGCCGGTGAGGTGTTTGAAGTGCCGGCCGAGGTGGCGTGAGCTCATGCGGGCTTGGCGGGCCAGGTCCTCCACGCTGAGCGGTTGGTCCAGTCGCTCCAGCGCCCACGGGAAGAGTTCGCTCAGGGGGTGGTTGCCGGGGGCGGGGAGAGGGGTGGCGATGAACTGGGCCTGGCCGCCGTCGCGGTGGGGTGGGATGACCAGACGTCGGGCGATCTTGTTGGCGTTGGCCGAGCCGTGGTCGAGGCGGACGAGGTGCAGGCACAGGTCCATGGCGGCGGCCTTGCCCGCGGAGGTGAGGACGTCGCCGTTGTCGACGTAGAGGACGTCCGGATCGACGGTGGCCGCTGGGTGGCGCCGGGCCAATTCCCGCGTGTGCGCCCAGTGTGTGGTGGCGCGCCGGCCGTCGAGCAGTCCTGCCGCGCCCAGGACGAAGGCGCCCGTGCACAGTGAGGCCACGCGGGCACCGGCCGCGTGGGCGGCGCGCACCGCCTCGACCAGTTCGGGGGGCGGTTCGCGGTCCGTGTCGGCCCAGCCGGGGACGATCACCGTGTCGGCGTGCGTGAGGTGGTCGAGTCCATGGTCGGGTTCAAGGCGGAACCGGTCGACGCGCACCGGGGCGTTCCCGCAGAGGGAGAAGTCGTACCAGGGGTCCACGATGTGGGTCAGGTCGGACCCGAAGATCTCGACGGCCACGGACAGTTCGTAGTGGAGCATGCCATCGGTGACGGCCAGCGCGACAGTGGGCATGTCCGAAACTGTACGTGGCATGTCGTTTCCGACGCTCGTGCGGGGTGCTGCCGCGAGGACAGGATGGGGGTGTCAGGCCGCAGCGGATCAACATCGCAGCGGGCGTCCGAGTGTGGGGGAGCGGTCTCATGGGGTCAGGTCAGCTGGTGGCGGTTTTCGGCGCGTACGGTCACACGGGGCGGTTCGTGGTCGCAGAGCTGGCCGCGCGCGGGTTCGTCCCGGTGCCGTCGGGGCGCAACGCGCAGGCTCTGGAGGAGCTGGCCGGCGAGCAAGGGCTGGAGGCCCGGGTGGCGTCGGTCGGGGACCCGGCTTCGCTGGACCGGGCTCTGGCGGGAACGGCGGCGGTCATCAACTGCGCCGGACCCTTCGCCTCGACCACCGGCCCCGTCATCGAGGCCGCGCTGCGCGCGGGGATCCCGTACCTGGACGTGGCCGCCGAACTCGAGGCAAATCTCGATACCTTCGCCCACTACCGCGAGCGGGCCCGGGACGCGGGAGCGGTGATCGTCCCGGCCATGGCCTTCTTCGGCGGTCTCGGCGACCTGCTGGCCACCGCGGCGATGGGCGACTGGACCGAAGCCGACGAGGCTCACATCGCCTACGCGCTCAGCAGCTGGCACCCCACCGCCGGTACCCGGCTGTCGGGCGCGGTCTCCCGCGAGCGGCGCGGCGACCACCGCCTGCGCTACAGCGGCGGACAGTGGGAGCGCCGCACCGACCAGGCACCCACCCTGGAGTGGACCTTCCCGGACCCGATCGGGCCCCGGCAGGTGATCGGGGAGTTCACGATGGCGGACGTCGTCACCGTCCCCCAGCACCTGCCCATCCCCGAAGTGACCACCTACATGACCGCCGAGGCCGTCCGCGACATCGCCACCCCCGACACACCGGCCCCGACCGCCGCCGACAAGAGCGGGCGCTCGGACCAGACCTTCCTCGTCGACGTCGTCGTGCGCTCGGGGGGAGCCGAACGCCGGGCCACGGCCGGCGGCCAGGACATTTACGCGGTCACCGCGCCCCTGGTCGCCGAGGCCCTCGAGCGGGTCCTGACCGGCCGCACCAAGACCACCGGCGTCGCCTCCGCCGGGGAGATCTTCGACGCCCCGGACTTCCTGCACGCGCTCGCCCCGCACATCACCCTCGACCTGCACCCACACAAGCAGATCGCCTGACCCCACCCCCACCCACGAGGCTGTCGTCTGCTTCCAGCGCGCCGAGCGCGCCACGGCCCCAGGGCTCAGTCCCTCCAAGTCAGCTGTTCGGTTGCATAGAACAAGCGCCTCAGACGTCGACCTCGGCAAGGACCCGCTACCCCGCACCTCGAACCGAGGGAATATCACCGCGATGAACGCCCTGCCCACCCGTGCCACCATGACCTTCGACGGTCGCACCCTGTCCTACCTGGACTACGGCGGCAACGGCCGCCCGCTCGTAGCACTGCACGGCCATCTCTCCGAAGGCGCGTCCTTCGCCGCCCTGGCCGCCGCCCTCGGCCCTGAGTGGCGCGTGATCGCCCCTGACCAGCGCGGCCACGGCGACTCCCAGCGCGCCCGCGAATACACCCGCATCGGCTATCTCGCCGACCTCCTCGCCCTCCTCGACCACCTCGGCATCGACCGGGCGGTCTTCCTCGGCCACTCCCTCGGAGCGATCAACGCCTACCACCTGGCCTCCGAACGCCCTGAACTGGTCGAGGCCCTGATCAATATCGACACCGCCGTCGACCTCCCCGACCACGGCACCAGCCCCCTCGCCTTCGTGCTCAACTTCCCCTACACCGCTGCCACCCGCGAGGAACTGGCCGCCGCCTGCGGCCCCCTCGCCGCCGTTCTCGGCCCCGTGCTGCGCCCGCTGCCCGGCGGCGCCGGCTGGCGGCTGCCCTTCCACCCGCAGGACACCGTCGACTCCGAGAACCTTGTCCACGGTGACCACTGGAAGCAGTGGCTCGCCACCGACTGCCCCGCGCTCCTCATCCATGGGCTGCGCAGCCAGGTCCTGCCCGCCGAACAGGCCCATGCCATGTGCTCCAGGCGCCCCGGCACGGTCTACCGCGGGTTGGACACCGACCACTTCGTCCAACTGGCCGACCCCGAGGGCTTCGCCACCGCGGTCCGGGAGTTCCTCGCGGGCATCTGAACCACCGTGATGACCGGTCCGCCGCGCCGACCGCTGAGCGGCCGGGCACGCGCCCAGGCCAAGTCCGGCGACGGCTGGCTTGGACGGTGCCGCCGCATATCGAAGGACTACGAGTACCTGCGCGTGTGTTCGGGGAACGCCATCCACCTCACCACGGCCATGCTCCTCGTGCGGCGCCTCGCAAGATCAGCCCGCTTCCGCCGCAGCCTCGTTGCTCACCCGCGGGTCAGACCCATCTGGCCAGCACGGACTCCGGCCTGGAAGCGGGAACTCGCGTTGAGGGTCACGAGCAGTTCGGCGACCCGGCGGCGGTAGGTGCGCAGGGAGATGCCGAGTTCTCTTGCGGCTGCCTCATCGGTGACGCCGGAGGTCAGGGTGCGCAGGACGCTGCCGGACTGGGCGTCGATCAGGGGACGTTCCTCACTGAGGAAGGTCTGGAGGTCGGTGGCGTTCTCCCACGCTGCTTCGAACAGCGCGTATGCCCCGTCGACCAGGGCCGGCGCGGCACTCACGGTGTACGCGCGAGGGCTCCGGACGGCCGGGGCGGGCGTCAGGGGGCTGGTGAGGATCATGGTTCGTCGGTCGATGAACATGGTCCCCTGGGACAACGGGGTGGTGGTGATCCGCACCCGCATGCCGTGGGCGACCATCTCCTGCAGGACATCCCGGTCGCGCTCGTCGGTGAGCACGGCGGGGCTGTACAGCTTGCGGGCCCTGCCTGCCCCGTCACGACGCATCGTTTGGCGGGCGGCCTCACGGGCGCCCGGCCAAGTGTCGAGGTCGCGGCCGACGTTGACCCATTCCGCGACGTCCGCCTCCGCCAAAGGCTTGATCCGCGCCCAGAGTTCAACATCACCGCGAAGCATCATGACCTGTGACATGCGTCCATTGTGCCTGTGGCAGCAAAGTGCCACAGGCTCGTCGGCTGGTGTCTGGCCTTGCAGGCTGGGGTCATGAGCAACAGATTCCGCCTCGGCGGCGACCTCGACGTCAACAGGATCGGCTTCGGCGCCATGCGACTGCCGTCCAAGGACGGCATAGGCGGCCCCGCCCGCGACCCCGACGCCGGCCGGACCGTGCTGCGCCGCGCCGTGGAACTCGGCGTGGACCACATCGACACCGCCGACTTCTACGTCAGCGACGACGGGTCAGTGCGCGCGAACAGCCTGATCCGTGAGGCCCTGCACCCTTACCCTTCCAACCTGGTGATCGCCACCAAGGTGGGCCCCATCTTCCGCCAGGGCGGTGTTTCTCACGGCACCGCCGCCGATATGCGCGGCCTGGTCGAGTCCAACCTCGAAAGCCTGGGGCTGGACCGTCTCGACCTGGTCTACCTGCGTATCGGGGTCATGGAAATCCCGCACGGTGAGTCCCTCGCCGCACGCTTCGAGGCGCTGGCCGCGCTGCGCGAAGAGGGCCTGATCCGGCATCTCGGCCTCAGCAACGTCGACACCGGTCATCTCGCGGAGGCTCGCGCCATCGCACCCGTCGCGGCCGTGCAGAACCAGTTCCACGCCGCCCGGCGTGGTGACGCGGACCTCCTGGCCGCCTGCCACGAGTCCGGGATCGCTTTCGTGCCCTTCTTCCCGGTAGGCGGCGGCCGGGACCTCGACGACGAGCGTCTGGCCAAGGTCGCGGCCCGGCACGGCGCCACCGTCCCCCAGATCGGCCTGGCATGGCTGCTGGCCTCATCGCCGGTATCCCTGGCCATCCCGGGCACGGGGTCCCTGTCTCATCTGGAGGCCAATGTGGCCGCCGCCACGATCACTCTCACCGACGACGATCTTGCCTACCTGGCCTGACATCACCTGACCTCTACACCCGAATACACCCGGGTCAACTACCCCAGACCTCCGTGGTGCTGACGGCCTGGAAGAAGACCGAGGAACTGGCCCTCCTGGGCGAAGTCTCCTCGGTCCCGCTTCAGCAGGCCTTGCGGCACTTGCAGGTCGCGTTCACCCTGGCCCCACTGAAAACACTCCTGCGGATCGTCGCCTGCATCACCGGCACGGACAATCGCGAGTCCTTCGTGAGCGGGTCGATCACCACGGAGGCAGACCCTGCCACAGACCTGGTCACGAACGTCTTGTTTGTGGCCGACCGCCCACTGTTTGGCCGATCTGACCTGATGTACAAGTGAAGGCCGCACCTCCGGTCGGCCCGTGCCTGGGGAGGGCACAGTGGTCTGCCGAACCACGCTCTTTCCGGTCGATCGTTTCAGGGGGGATCATGCGCATACGTTTACGTGCCTGGATACTGGCGGGCGCGGGCCTGCTCGCCATGGGCACCAGTCCGGCGTACGGGGCTGACACGTCGTCGGCCGAGTCGGCAACTGGGTCCGCGCAGTACACCGTGCAGGACCTCGGCACCCTGGGCGGTACCCGCAGCAAGGCGACCGCCATCGACGGCAACACGGTCGTCGGGAGCTCACTGACGAGCGGCAACACGGCCGAACACGCCTTCGCATACGACCTGCGCAGACACACCATGACCGATCTCGGCACGCTGGGGGACTCCAGCCGGGCAACCGGCGTGGAGGGGGACCACATCGTCGGCGAGTCAGACCTCTCCACCGACGGCCCGACTCACGGATTCGTCTTCAACCTCCGGACTCGCCGGCTCGTCGACATCGGCACTCTCGGCGGCAGCAGCACCAACATCACCGGCCTCAACGGTGACACCATCGTGGGGACATCGTCGCTGTCCGGGGACGCGGTCACCCATGCGTTCGCGTACAGCCTGCGCACCCAGACCATGACCGATCTCGGCAGCCTCGCCGGCCCGTCGGGCGACAGCACCGCAGCGGCCGTCAGCGGTGCGATCGTGGTGGGCAGCTCCTCCCTGCCGAGTACGCCTGCCACCACACAGCACGGGTTCGCGTACAACCTGCGTACTCGGACGATGACCGATCTCGGCACCCTCGGCGGAAGCTCCAGCACAGCCAACGACATCAGCGGTCCAACCGTGGTCGGCCAGTCTCGAACGGCCGGCAACGGCCTCACCGGATATGCCTACGACCTGCGCACCGGCATCCGTACGGACCTGGGGTCCCACTTCCTGACCGCACAGCTGATCAGCGGGAGCACTGTGGTGGGCGGCGACGGCTTGCTCTCCAGCTCGTTCGACCTCAAGACACACACCACTGCCATGATCGGCTCCGGGCGTGGCGTCACCGAGGTCAAGCAGATCGCCGGGAACGTCATGGTCGGTGACAACTTCGCCCCCAACTCCTTCGCCTTCGTCGCCCGCGTCGACAACGGCGACTTCACCTACCTGGCCTCCCTCGGCGGCCGCAACTCCGCCGCGATGCAGGTCAACTGCCACGGCGTCATCGCAGGCAGCGCAGCACTTCCGCCCGCTGACCCGGTCAGTGTCAACGGCCCCTTCCACGCAGCCGTCTGGGTGCCGCACACGGTGGCGTAAGGGAGCGAACCAATCCGAAGCGGTGGAGGGTCGAGCAGACCTACGGCGACGTCGGATACGGCGTTCGAAGGCTCAACTCCGGTCGCCTTGGTGGCAGTTGATCCGCAGGAGGAGGGGGACCACGGCTGCGGTGTCAGTCCCCTGAAGTATCCTTCCCGCCACGCACACCGACTGGGAGGACCAGGAGAATTGACCGGCCTGTCTGCTTTCCCGCTGCCTTTTCACGCTTCCCGTTCCATATCGTTCGCGACACCCCGAACGCTGCGGGAACTTCAGATGATGCAGTGCAGCTCACTCATCCGGGCGAAGCCGGGGTGGTTCGACAAGATGAACGATGCCGACATTGTCGCCAGGTGGACGCAGGAAGCGGTCGCCCAGGGCCTCACCGAAGCGCAGGTTCGTTACGTGCTTGCCGAACTGCTCCATTACGCCGCGCTGCGGGACGGGCAAACCGGCGTCGAGGTGTCCGCCGTCGACGGAGTGTGGCAGTCGGACACACTGGTCGACGACAAGCTCAGATCCCGGTTGCGCGAGGCGGTTCAGGTTCTGGAACAGGTCCCCGAAACGGAACAGGACTGGCATCCCGGATCCGACGGTCAGGTACTGGATCTGGTTCATCCCTCACTGTTCTGCCTGGTGCGAGAGGTGAGCGGTGCGCCCGACCGGGCTTGGCTGAACCCGACGGACCGCTACTCGAAGTACGAATTCTCGGAGAAGTTCCAGTGGCTGCCCACGGACGTAGACGTCAGTGACGACGGCGATGTCGACTTCAGTTCGTACGTCAACAACGTCCACCCAGAGATTCATCGCGAACTGGCCTCCGTCCTGCCCGACTTGTTCGCGCGCATGCGCCCGCTGCTGGAGAACGTGCTCACCGATCTGCGTCATCCGCGGCCCCTGCGTATCCAGGCCGATCCTTATGGGTGGTACGACTCGGAGCCGGAGTATCCGGACAAATCTTCCTACGGCGATGATGAGGCCTACGCAGAAGCCCTCAGTGCATGGGAAGAGGCCCAGGAGAACTGGTGGGAAAACCGCCGCCCGGCCATCCCGGATGCCCCGGCCTTCACCCCGCCCGAGTTGCCCGACGAATCCGCCCGAGTCGACCTGCGCGGCCGCCGTCTCCAGGTCATCGTCAAGCTCGCCACCATTCACCTCACCCCGGATAAGCCCGAGTACCCCGGCGGTTCCTGGCATGTCGAGGGGATGATGAACGAGCGGATCGTCTCGACCGGCATCTACTACTGGGACAGCGAGAACATCACCGAAAGCCGGCTGAGTTTCCGGGCGGCACTCGACGACCCGCACTACGAACAGAACGACGACAACGGCCTGCGTGAGGTCTACGGCCTGGAGGACGAAGACGCACTGAACCAGGTGCTGGGATCGACATCGACCCCAGCGGGCCGCTGCCTGGCGTTCCCGAACATCCTGCAACACCGCGTCGGTTCATTCCGCCTCACGGACCCCACCCGCCCGGGATATCGCAAAATTCTCGCGTTCTTCCTGGTCGACCCGTCGGAACAGATCGTCTCGACATCCGATGTGCCACCGCAACAACCATGGTCCGACACCTCGACCATGACGCTGGAACAGGCCAAGAACTACCGCGAACAACTCATGCAGGAACGCAAGTTCTTCGTCAACGAACACAACGAGCAGCTCTACGAACGAGAGTTCTCCCTCTGCGAGCACTGAACCTTCTGCTGTGCGAAGGCGCGTTCCCCGAGGAGCCCGCAGCCCGGCGGGATCACGGTTGAACTCGTCGTAGTGCTCGGGCTGTTCGGGGTGGTGAGATGGAAGCAGGCCAGGGCCCAGGAGTGCGGCGATTTTGGCGGTGCTGCAGGTGAGATCGCGGAGCCGGGTCAGCGAGCGGAGTCGCACTCGCGCACCCCGCGGCGATCCGACGTCATCCCGTCGAGCGGAGCGTCACAACCGGTCACGCACTCCATATGCGGACCGTGCCGTTCCTGAGCTGCAAGAACTGCCGGGCGCTCGAGTGGTGATGTGTGGGGGAGAATCCGGGAACGGCGCCCAGCGGCTTCCCCTCGACCGGATCCCATATCGACAGGCCGGCGCCGTCGCAACTGAACAGGCGAGTGCCATCGCTGAAGAAGGGCCCGGTCGGGCCCTCGAACGCAAGGAGTTCTACGGCTGTTCCACTCTGACCGGTTCGACTCGTATCGAAGATCCGTGCCCCGGGCCGCATGACGTTGTCGTCATCGCCGATTCCCTCTATGGCGACCCGGGCGGAGTCGATCCAGGTCATGGCGTGATCCCAGTAGTACGCGCGGGCGCACACATCGACCCGGCTCGCACCGTCCTCGGACTCCCAGACGTTGCCCTCGATCCATTGGCCAAGATCCCACACTGAGGGGAAGCCGATCGGATGCCAAATCCAGCCGTCGTCCAGGATCCGCTTGCCATCAGGGCTCACATACAGTGCGCCGTGGAAGTAGTCGAGGTGATGCTCCGGCAAGGCATCTCCCTCTGCCGATACGGGGAGCGACCGATCAGTCAGCAGCAACCCCGTCTGCGCGTCCGACACATCCAGCCGGTTCCAGTCCGTGCGGTGGATCACGACGCAGAGCCCCCCAGGGCTCTGCCCGAACGCCAGCGAGAACGGCACGGTGTCTGCCCGATAATCCTGGCTGTCCAAGGCCAGCGTGACCTCGCCGGTCCGCAGGTCGATCACCTCGCCATACCGACCGTAGTCGTTGACCACCGCGGCGAACATGCCGTCGTGAGAGGCATGCAGGCGCCTGCGAAGCCGACGATCGTTCCAGGGTTCGTGGTCGGGTTCTGGCGAAACGGTTGTGGTCGCGAGAGCCTCGTGATCACCAGTTGCTACGTCCCAACGGCTGATGGTTCCGTCTTCGCCCAGCGCCAGCCACACTGGCCGCTCGCAATCGCGCACCGGCGCCAGATCGGCGACCGCTCCCAAGCGCGGTGGCACCGCCAACTCACGGATGGCGTCATAACCACCTATCACCGCTGACCCCCCGCCCCCGAAACAGAACCAACAGCATATCCAGGGGCCCGAGTTGCAGATTGTCGTGGCAATCCAACTACTCGGATCGGGGTCCCGCCACAAAGCATCATGGAGTGCACGGAGAAGAAGAAGTCTCGGCCTCGCCGTTCGTTCACTCCGGAGTTCAAGGCCGAGATCGTCGCGCTGTGCCGGCGTGGTGACCGCTCGGTCGGTCAGATCTCCCGTGCCATACGGCCAGTGTGGCAGGCCGGACGAAAGGGATCCATGCGCCGGCTCGGGGGGCTCTGTTACACCTCCGAACAGCGCTCCCCGGCACAACTCGGCCTGCCACGCGACGCGTCCGGCGCGCAGGCTGAACGCCGGTCGAAGTGCCCATTCCGCACCGAGAACTCGTTTCCTCATCAGGAGATCCACCTGTGTCCCGCTCGCGGTCGGCACGGTGGTGCCGCTGGTGCGGCGGCGCCGGGCGCCGTTTCTGAGTGCCTGCGGGGTCTCGGTGGCCACGACCGCCATGGCCGTGCATCACGCGCCGCCGCCCGATGTGCTCACGGGCAGCGGCGTGCCGAGACTGCAGGCTGCAGCGCGGGGGACTGTGCGCTCTTTGTGTTCGTCTTGTGTGTTCGTGGCGTGCCGACGCAGCCGTCCTGGTGTCGTTGCGTGCACGAGAGCCGCCTGAGGTGGCTCAGCGGTGGGCGGCACGGTTCATCTCGACGACGTCCTCCAGGGTGGCCATGGCCGGGAGGGTGGCCAAGCGCTCCGGCACGCTGTCGCGGATGCGGGCGTCCTTGACGCGGTCGGCCGCGGCCAGGGCCGCCGGCAGCTTGTCGAGGGTGAGCTCGGTGCAGTAAGCGGGGCTGTTCGGCTGCTGGCGCCAGGAGTCGGCCAGCGTGCCGGTGTCATAGGGGTCGAAGCCGGTGTCGTCCACGAGCCGCATGGCCACGCGCCGCGCCTCCTCGGAGTCGCCGGCGACGGGAATGGCGATGCGGTTGGGCGTTCCGGCCGGGACGCCCCGGGTCCGCTGGGTTTCGGCAAGGGCGGCGTTCCACGCCTTGACCACGGGGCGTCCCAGCTGCTCGGCGTTCCACACGCTCTCGACCGCGCCGTTGTCCACGGCTTCGATCTGCCCGTTGAGGTGCGGGTAGTAGTTGGAGGTGTCGACGACCACCGTCTCGGCGGGGACCGAGGCGAACAGTCCCGCCAGCTTTCCCGCCACCCCGAAGGGGATGGCCAGGACGATGACGTCCCGGCCCTGGACGGCGTCGGCGAGCTCCGCCGCGCGGGCCCCGGTCTCCAGTACTTCCGCCCGGACGGCCTCCGGGCCCCGGGCGTCGGCCACCTGGACGTCGTGCCCGGCTGCGCTGAGCTTGGCAGCGAGGTTTCCGCCGATGGCACCGGTGCCTATGACGGTAATTTTCATGATTTGTCCTTTGGGAGGTTGCGCTGTCCTTGAGGGCAGCGGGATGTGATGGCTGGGTGGTGGTGCCACCTGGCGTCGCGGCGGCGGGGCGGGGTGATTGGCGGTTTATGCCTGGGTGTCCCGCTGGCGGTAGCCGCTCGCGATGAGCGTGCGGAGCCTGTCGAGCGAATCCTCCTCGGTGCCGGTGCCCTTGATCCAGGCGATGGAGCAGGCCGCGAGGAACAAGTCGTGCCCCCGCACCGACGCGCGCACACGCCCCGCGAGCTGCGCGGCTTGAACGTACTGATCGGTGGCGGTGATGAGGATGTCGCAGGGAATCGTGAGCGGGTTGTCCGGCTCCTGCGCCCGGGCCGCGGCCATGAGCGGGTCCGGCAGCCCGCTGAAGGCGCTGAAGTACTCCTCCATCGCCCGCAGCCATTGTTCCAGCGCCTCGGCGGGGTCGCCGAGCTGATCGATGTCCGCCTGGCGGGCCACCAGTTCTTCGGAGCGCGTCTGCAGCACAGCCGCCAGCAGCGCCTCCCGGGTGGGGAAGTGCCGGTACAGGGTGGCGGGCCCGACGCCCGCCTCCTTGGCCACCGCCTCGAGGGAGGTGCCGACCCCGTGCTGCAGGAAGTGGCGCTGCGCGGTCTCCAGGAGGGCCACGCGGTTGCGCTGGACGTCCGCGCGGGGCTTGCGTCCCCGCAGTTCACCGGCGCTCATACGCCCTCCTGCCTGCCGTGATCGTACGGCCGCATCAAAACGGATGCTGCCTCCGTATGTATTCGAGAGTAAAACGGAGGCGGCATCCGGTCAAACGGGCGGCCCGACTGCGCAGCCCGGACGGCGCAGGGGGCTGCCGTGTCTGGCCGTAGAGCGCAGGGCACAAGCCGTGCGGGCTGCACCATTCCACGGTGCACTTGTCCGGCCCCTCCTGCGCCGAGCCTGGCCCGTCCCCCCGGGGCCAGGACATCAGGGGGTGAGCTGCTGGTGCCCGACGACGGAGAGCAGTTCCAGCTTGCTGTGGCTCTCCGTGCCGGGGCGAGTGGTCAGGACCACCAGAGTCTGGGCGTGGTTCTCGGTGAACAGGACCTGGGCGTCGACGTCGATGCGGCCGAGTTCGGGATGGAGGATGGTCTTGCAGCCGTCGTAGCTTCGGGCTACCTCCTGAAGTTCCCACATGCGGACGAACTCAGGGCTGTGCTCCTGGAGTTCGGCGAGGATCCGGGCGGCTCGTGGGGTGTCGCTGCCGGCTGTGAGCGCCGCCCGCAGGCGGGCTGCCTGGGCGCGGCCGTGGCGCTCGCGGCTCTCCTCGGGAACCATCAGACGTTCGGCCGGGTCCATGAACCAGCGGTAGTAGGCGCTGCGGGCCAGACCGGTGTGGCGGGTCTGGTCGCCGAGCAGCGCGACGGCCAAGGGGTTCATCGCGAGGGTGTCGACCAGATCGGTCTGCACCAGGGCCGGCGAGTCGTCCAGACGGTCCAGGACCCGCATCAGCGTCGGGCTGACGTGCTCGGAGCGGTGGAAGCGGGCCGGGGCGTTGTGGCCGATGAGGACGAAGAGATGGTCGCGTTCGTCCAGGGTCAGCCGCAGCGCCCGGGCGAGAGCCGTGGTGATCTGGACCGAGGGCTGCGGAGCACGTTGCTGTTCCAGCCGGGCGTAGTAGTCGGTGGACATGCCGGCGAGCTGCGCGACCTCCTCGCGGCGCAGCCCCTGCGTACGCCTGCGCGCCCCCTCGACCAGCCCGACGTCGCGAGGCCGCAGCGTCTCACGCCGGTAGCGCAGGAATTCCGCCAGTTCCTTCTTGTCCATGCCTCCATCCTCGCCGTATCCCGCCCGGCTATCCAGAGACCGCCGATCCATGGCTGAGCCCTCCTCTCCCACCACCGCGAAGCCGCCCGTACGGCCGACACTGAGATTGCTCCCAGAGAGATGATCCGAGGATCACTTGACCTGCATGAACCGCTGGGTACTTCGCCGGCCCTCGGCGGTGCGCCGCAGGCCGTCGGCGGGGAAGACGGCCTGCGGCGACGGCCCCGTCGACGACGCCCGACGCTTTGGACCGGCCCCGGGCCTCGTCACCCGGCCCGACCGAGACGACGATGTTCGTGGTGTGACGGGCGCTCCCGTGCCTCTCGGTACTCAGGACGGAGCCGGTCGCTCCAGTCCGACGACCGAGGTGCGGCCGAAGACGCTTCCTTACCGTTCCGTGCCCTTCGGTGAGGACCACCCCGAGGCGGTCCAGCTCGAGTTCGTCCATGATGCAGCCCAACAGGACCTGCCCCGCGTGCTGTTGTTCCGCGTCGGTCACTACAGGCCGGTCAGCTGCTGACGATCATGGCGAGGACATCGTCGTAGGAGCCGGTGGCCACCGCGTCGCGTATGAACCTGGCGCGCTCGACGACAAGTTCCTTCGCGTCGGGCTTCTCGCGCAGCAGGTCGAGGGTCTCGGCGAGGAAGTCGTCCAACGGCATGGATTGGTCGTTGTCCTGTTGGCCCAGCAGGGTCGTGCGCACGCCCGGCGGGACCACCTCGATCACCTGGACGCCGGCGTCGGCACCGGCGAGCTGGATGCGCAGGCTCTCGGAGAAGGAGTGCAGCGCGGCCTTGGTCGCGCTGTAGGTCGGGGTGATCGGGAACGGTACGAACGCCAGCGCGGAGGTGACGTTCATGACGACCGCGTCGTCCTTGCCCGCGAGCAGGGGCAGGAAGGCATACGTCATCCGGATCGTGCCGAGCAGGTTGACCGTGACGTGGTCCTCGGCGACCTGGAGGTCGGCCGGGTCGAGGAGGTTCTCCCGCAGCATGATGCCGGCGTTGTTGACCAGGACGTTCAGCCCCGGGTGGCTCGCCGCCACGGTCTCGCGGGCCCGGGCGATCGAGTCGGGGTCCGCGACATCGAGGACGAGCGCGTCGATGCCCGGATGCTCAGCCGTGATCTCGTCGAGGAGTTCCTTGCGGCGGCCGGCGACGATCACCTTGTTGCCGGCTTCGTGCAGGCGCAGGGCAAGACCGAGGCCGATGCCCGAGGTTCCGCCGGTGATCAGGACCGTGTTGCCGGTGATCTTCATGGGGGTCTTGCTCCTTCGGTACGGCGGGCCGGTGAGCGCCCGCAGCCTCGACCGTAGAGGCGCCCACGCAGGGGCGGGAGAGGAAGGTTTATCCATGGATTGGCGGTCTCTGCCTGGTGAAGTGGCCCCACCCAGCGGATCCGGCCCTGGCCGGGTCTTGCCCATCTGGCGAGTGCACGCGTCCCCTGTCGAACGCACCCCTCTTTCCTGCCGCGGCCGGGCGTACGGCCTTCCCTGCCCAGCCGTGTCTCGGAGGAGAACAGCGCGAGCAGCTCTGGCGGCCTACGGCAGCGGGGAGTTCGAGGCCGCGCAGCACGCCGTACGAGCCGGGCTGAACCACCGCCTCGCCGACGCGGACCGCCCGGACATCACGATCGGCGACCGTCGGCCGGCCATGGCGCAGGCCGCACGGGCCCGCCAGCGCAGCACCCTGGCCACCCCTACCCCGTCGACCCGGTTGCCGCCCGGGCAGGCTGACCACCCACGGCCACGGGTGCAGCATGCAGCCGGGTGTAGGTGTGCGGGCTCATGGGCTTGCCCTTCGCGATCACGATGTAGTGCGCGCCCCGGCCCAGGAGGTAGCCAATGCCGTTGTCAGCGAAGTGCACGAGGACGTCGTGGACATCTACCGCGTCTGGCGGGAACGCAATGGTGGTGAGTGCCGGGTGGCGGGCGCCCCGACAGCCTGACCCTGCGACGAACCACCGCTAGAGTCGCCCGGTGACCGCGGACGGCAAGGACGTCGAGATGAGGAGCCTGGATGATGGACCTGGAGCTTCGGCATCTACGGACCTTGTGTGCGATCGCCGACGCCGGGAGTCTGGGGCGGGCCGCGGCACTCCTGAAGTACTCGCAGCCGGCCATGAGCACCCAACTGCGGCGGATCGAGCGGCTCTTCGGTGAGGACCTGTTCGTGCGTACGGCGTCGGGAGTCGAGCCGACGCAGTATGGCCTGGAGGTCCTGACGCAGGCGCGCGACATTCTGGCCCGTGCGGATGCCATCAGGCGCCGTCCGGCGGGGGACGGCGTCGGGGCACCCCGGGTGCTGCGCCTTGCGGCGACCAACTCGCCCGTCCTGTCCGGCATGGTCGTCCGCATACGCACCCGGAGGCCTGATCTCACGTTCACGGTGAGCAGCGTCTACCCGTCGTCGGAGATTGTGGAGCACTTGGAGAAGGGCGAGCTGGACGCCGCGATCGCCGCGGACTACCCCGGAATGGAGTTGCGCCACTCCGAGGCCGTGGCGCATCGCGAGATCGTCAACGAACCCGCATTCGTGGCCTTGCCCGCCGGTCACCGGCTCAAGCACCGCATGGAAGTTCCCCTCGCCGAACTGGCCGACGAGGCCTGGTTCCTGACCCCCGACGACGGTGCCGGCTGGCCGGGCGTGTTCTACGCGGCCTGTGCGGCCGCCGGGTTCAGGCCCGCGGCCGTCCATGAGTACCTCGGTGACCGCCTCCAGCTCCAGGACATGATCGCCGAGGGACTCGGCGTCTCCATCGTCCAGGCCACCACCCGGCCGAACCAGGGCGTGATCGTCAAACCGCTGACCGGCACGCCGCTGTGGACCCGCTATCTGCTCGCCTGGCGCCGCGACCACGTCACCGACGACATCACGGAGACACTGTTCAGCTCGGCGCACGCGTCTTACCGCGACCTCATCACGCGGTCGGCGCACTTCCAGGCGTGGGCCGCGCAGACATTCCATCTGCCGCGCCCCTAGGGCCAGTTACCGCGGCGCCCGCCCCCTTCGGGAGCCAGGTCAGGCCAGCAGCTCGCCCATCCACGTCTCGATCGCCGACGCGGTGCGCGGCAGCGCCGACGACATGAGGCGGGCGCCGTCCTCCGTGACGACCAGATCGTCCTCGATGCGCACGCCGACGCCGCGCAGCTCCGGCGGCAGCGTCAGGTCGTCCGGCTGGAGGTACAGGCCCGGCTCGACGGTCAGGACGTGGCCCGCCTCCAGGACGCCGTCCAGGTACTGCTCGGCACGGGCCGCGGCGCAGTCGTGGACGTCCATGCCCAGCATGTGGCCGCTGCTGCACCACGTGTAGCGGCGGAACAGACCGCTCCCGGGCTCAAGGGCCTCGTCCGGTGTCACCGGGAGCAGGCCCCAGGAGTGCAGCCCCTCCGCGATGACCCGCATCGCAGCGAGGTGGAAGTCACGAAAGCGCGCGCCCGGCCGGACCGCCGCGATACCGGCGTCCTGCGCCGCGAGCACGAGGTCGTAGAGGTCGCGCTGCGCGGCGGTGAAGGTGCCGCTCACCGGAAGGGTGCGCGTGATGTCGGCGGTGTAGAGCGTGTCCGACTCGACGCCGGCGTCGAGCAGGAGCAGGTCACCGCGATGGACCGGACCGTCGTTGGCGATCCAGTGCAGTACGCACGCGTGCGCTCCGGCGGCGGCGATTGTCTCGTAGCCGAGGCCGTTGCCCTCGAGGCGGGCGCGCAGGCCGAAGACGCCCTCGACCCAGCGTTCGCCGCGCGGATGGCGGACGGCCTCGGGAAGTGCGCGCACGACGTCGGTGAATCCGGCCGCCGTGGCGTCCACCGCGATCTGCAGCTGCTCGACCTCCCACTCGTCCTTGACCAGGCGCATCTCGGACAGGAACGAGGCGAATTCGAGGTCGGCCTCCTCGCGGCCTGTGCCGTCGACGAGCGCGTCGATCTCCGGATCGACACCGCGCAGCAGGCGGGTCGGCCGCGCGCCGCTCAGCCGGGCGGGCACGTCGTCGAGGCCCTGGGTCGCCACGCCGAGCAGCGAAGAGGCCTCGTCGAGGGTGGCGCGGCGGCCGACCCAGATCTCGCCGTAGCGGCGGTCGCGGTAGAACTCTCCGGTGTCGCGCGGGGATCGCGGGCGGACGTGCAGCACTGATTCGTGACCGGAGGCGGTCGGTTCGAGGATCAGGACGCTGTCCGGCTCGGTTCCGCCGGTCAGGTACGAGAACGCGGTGTGCGGCCGGAACCGGTAGTCGCAGTCGTTGCTGCGCACCTTGAGGACGCCTGAGGGAACGACGAGCCGTTCGCCGGGGAAGCGCGCGGACAGCCGGTCGCGCCGCTTGGCCGCCCACGGTGCGATCGACTGCGCGGGCGGGGCGGGTCGCGGCGAAGACTCCCAGTTCCCCAGGAGGAACTCGGCGAGCGCCGGGGAGACCGGAAGGTCGTGCGAACCGGTGTGGAGCGGCTTCTTCATCGTCATGTCGGGATCGTAGGGAGCAGGGGGCCGCCCCGTCCCATACCGATTCTTGCGCCGCACGCATAACACGCGGCGGAGATCTGCTCGGCGTCCCGCTCTGAGCGTCAACTGCCGCTGCGGGCACGGATGTTATGGCCCGCCCCTCCCTTGTCGTATCCCTCAGTCCGTTGTCATTGGTCACTGTGAGTGGGACGTTCCCCCCACGCCTCGCCGATCGTGCTCGAAGCGCCCCCCACTCCCGAAGGAGCATTTGATGCGCCGTCGACCTGCCCTGCCCGGATTCCATCCCGGAAGTCCATCCAGATTCATGTCCAGACTCCTGGCCGTCAGCCTGGCGGTCAGCGCCCTGATAGCCGGCCTGCTGGCCGCGCCGGGCTTCGCAGCAGCCGGACCGAAGACCGCCACAACGGCTGCTCCCGCGGCCACCGCAGTGACCAATCCCGGGCCGCGCGCGTTGTCGCCGCTCGGCGCGAACACCGGTGCGTCCGATCGAGCAGACGTCCAGCGCGGGCGACTGGCCGCCGCCCATGTCCGGCCGCTCAGCCCACAGTTGCCGCAAACCTCCTCGAAACATGCGGCAGCCGCATCGTGCACCCCGGCCGACTTCGGCAGCCGTACCGGATCCGAACTGGTCGCGTACATCCAGGCCTCGACCACCGACTGCATCAATACGCTGTTCGCCACCACCGGCACGGACGCCCGCAACGTTTTCCGCGAGGCGCAGATGGTGACCGTCGCCCATGCCTTCCGGGACGCGTCGCAGACCTACCCCGGCGACAACTCCACCCAGGTGTGGCAGCTCGTGCTGTTCCTGCGCGCCGGCTACTACGTGCAGTACAACGACTCGGCCGACGTCGGCGACTACGGCACGACCCTGGCCACGGCCACCGAATGCGGACTGGACGCGTTCACCGGCAACTCCCACTTCATGGACGTCAGTTCGGAGCACGGCGACGTCCTGGGCGACGTCATCGTCCTGACGGACAGCGCCAACGAGCAGGCTCGCTACCTGGACACGTACAAGCGAGTGCTGAACGCCTACGACAGCTCCTACGACGCCTACTGGAGCATGGACACGGCCGTCAACGACGTCTTCACCCCGCTCTTCCGAGGCCACTTCAACCCCGCGTTCATCAGCGCAGTCACCGCCGACCCGAGCATCGTCGACACGCTGAACTCCTTCGCCCTGAACCACGTGTCGATGCTGAGCGGGACCTGGTACTTCATGGCCTCCAACGCCGGAACCGAGACGGCGCGCTTCCTCGACACGGACGGGCTCCAGGACAAGGTGCGGCCGATGGTGAAGGGCCTGCTCGAAGCCTCCTCGATCACCGGCCCGACCGCTCCGCTGTGGGTCGGCGCCGCCGAGATGACCTCCGCGCACGACGCGGCCCAGTGCTCGTACTACGACACCTGCGACCTGACGTCCAAGCTCACCGCGGCGGCACTCCCCACCACCTACAAGTGCGATGACGGGCACACTTTCCTGGCCCAGTCCCTGACCGACTCGGCGCTCGCCGAGGCCTGCAAGAGTGTGCAGGGACAGGACGCCTACTTCCACGGCATCGTCAAGGACAGCGGCCCGGTCGCCGACGACGTCAACACGAACATCCAGATCGTCGTCTTCGCGAGCCCCAGGGACTACCAGACGTACTCCGGCTGGATCTTCGGCAACAGCACCAACAACGGCGGTGAATACCTGGAGGGCAACCCCGCCGACCCCACCAACCAGGCCCGCTTCCTCGCGTACGTGAAGAGCGTGGGCGACGGCTTCCCGGCGGACATCTGGAACCTGAACCACGAGTACACCCACTACCTCGACGGCCGCTACGACACGTACGGCGACTTCTCCGCGGGCCAGACGGTCCCGGACATCTGGTGGATCGAGGGCCTCGCCGAGTACGTCTCGTACAGTTACCGGGGCGTGCCCGACACCGAGGCGCTCTCCGATGCCGGGAAGCACACCTACGCCCTGAGCACCCTGTGGCAGAGCACGTACGCCAACTCCGACCTGACCCGCACGTACCCGTGGGGCTACCTGGCCGTCCGCTACATGATCGAGAACCATCCGGATGATGTGCAGGCCATGCTCACCAAGTTCCGCACCGGCGACTACGCCGGAGCCTATGCCGTCTACAACACCGACATCGGCACCCGCTACGACGCGGACTTCGCCGTCTGGCTCGACACCTGCGCGGCCGGCGCCTGCCCTTTCCCTTCCCCTGTCACCCCGCGGCCGGACAAGGCGGCGGGGTGTCACGCATGCCGGACGTTCCACTCGCGCCACTCCTCCGAGGCGGTCTGACCGCGCTTCCGGATGCTGTTGGGTGCGAGGTCGGGGCCGCGCGCTCGTCGAGTGTGGGACCGTGGCTCACCGTGCGCCGCTACGCTCGCCTCGTGAGCGAGATCGTGGTGGTACGAGATGGCTCTGGGCCGGAGGTCCTGCTTGTGCATGGCGGTGCAGGCCCGCGGACGACGTGGGGCCCTGTCGCTCCGTTGGCCGACCGGTGGACGCTGGCATACGTCCATCGCCGTGGCTATCCGCCGAGCCCACCACCGCAGGAGCGTCAGGACTTCGCGGTGGACGCCCTGGATCTGGCACCGCTGCTCGTCGGCCGCCCGCACGTTGTCGCCCACTCCTACGGCGTCCTCGGGACGTTGATCGCAGCCGCTGCCGCGCCGGGCAGCGTGCGCTCACTCACTCTGATCGAGCCGCCGCTCAACTACCTTGTCCCCGACGATCCCGAGGTGGCACGGCTCGAGCGCCTCGGCGATACGGTCCTCGCCCACGGAATGGATACGGCCCCGACCGAACTGCGCGAGTTCCTTCAACTCACGGGTGCGCCCATCGAAGACGGCCCGCTCCCGGAGGGCGTGGTCGCCGGCGTTCGACGGGCGCACGGTGGCCGGCCGACCAGCGAGGCGCGCCCACAGCTCGACGCGATCCGTAATGCTGGCATCCCGGTGCTCGTCACGTCCGGAGACCACGCGACCGCGTTCGAGCGGATCTGCGACGCCCTGGCGGATGCGCTCAGCGGCGAGCGCAGCGTGCATCCGGGCGCAGGTCACTTCGTCGCCGCAGCACCGGGCTTCGCCGAACGGCTTGAGACCTTCCTGTGCAAGAACGTCGCGTGACGAGCTTCTTCCACGAGGAGAGGGTGGCGGCGAGGGGGAGGAACGCGGGGAGTCAGTTGGCCGTGTGCCCGTAGCAGACGGCCAACCGGGCGGTAGGCGGCGGTAGTGCGTTCGATTCCCACCTAGAGCCCCGCCGTAACGTGGGCAAGGCCGCCAAGCGCCCGACAGCCTCGACGCATGGCCGCCCGGAAGGACAAGGACCAAGCTGAGTTAGGCGGTCTCGCCAGCAGTGAGTGCTTGGAGAGCGAGGAGAATCCGCAACCGCGCAGTGGGATTGCGTTCGATGACGCGGTCCGTGGGCAGGACGATCCATTCGGCGAGGGTCGCGGTAAGTGAAGGATGCGACGGTCTCGCGGGGCAGGAGGTTGGTCGCCATGACGCGAGTGATGACCCTCCGGCGACCGTCCACCTCGACGATGACGACGAGGGCACCGGCGAATGACGCGGCGTTAGGGCGCGTATCGGGTCGTGATCAATGATCACCGCAGCTTCCGGGGCGGGTGCCCGTCTGGACACGGTGCCCGGCGATCCGCGGCCGCGCCGTGCGGGCGCGAGTGACCCAAAGCCCTACCCCGCGCAGGCAGCGGGGCCGAGGACCTCGGCCGCGTGCCCGCCGGGACGGTGCGTCAGACCATTGCGAGCCGGTCCACCAGCAGCTCCACCCGCTGCTCGGTGTCCTTCGGCGGCAGCCGTCCCGACCGGGTCAGGGTCGCCACCCCGTGCAGGGACGCCCAGAACACCTCGGTGTACAATCCCGGGTCGACGCCGTCCCCGGCGACCTCGCCGAGGCACTCCAGCAGCGCGGCGAAAGCGTCCTTGAGCGGTTCCGGGGTGTCCTCCTGTGCATACGGGAGACCGCCGTCGAGCTGGAAGATGGCGTCGTAGACCGCCGGGTTGCGTGCGGCGAAGTCGAGGTAGGCGCGGGCGAGGGCGTACACCCGCTCGCGCGGGCCGTCCGCGGCGGCGGTCGCGGCGCGCACCGCCGCGGCCAGCTCGGTGGCGCCCTCCAGGGCGACGGCGCCGATGATCTCCCGTTTGCCGCGGAAGTGGCTGTAGAGGACGGGCTGGCTGTACTCGATGCGTTCGGCGAGCCGGCGCGTGGTGACCGCGTCCCAGCCCTGCTGCTCGGCGAGTTCACGGGCCGTCGCCACGATGAGGCGCTCGCGCTCCGCCCGTTCGCGCTGTTTGCGTTCCTGTACCGACATGATTCGATCCTAGCATCGCTAGACAAGAGAGCGGCAGCAGTACTAGCGTTGCCTCAACACCTAGCGATGCTAGATATCTAAGAGGGGTCGTCATGCTCAACGCACTCGAGGTCGTCACCACCGTGGTCGTGGGCGTGATGGTGGGGGTGGAGTTCTCCGTCGCCTTCGTCATGAACCCGATCCTCAACGCACTCCCCGAGGACAGCGGCCAACTCGGCCACGCCCACGGGGGCCGGATGCTCGGCGCCGTGATGCCGGTCTGGTACATCGGCTCGCTCGTCCTCGTCGCGGTCTGGGCCGTCGCCGGACGGCACCACCACGGCACCGGCCTCGTCGTCACCGCCGGCGCGCTGCTGCTCCTCAGCGTGGTCATGTCGATCCTGCTGCTCGTCCCGATCAACAACCGGAACAAGACCTGGACCCCTGACAACCGGCCCGCCGACTGGAAGCAGCAGATGAACCGCTGGGACCGCTACCACTACGTCCGCGTCGCCGTCATCATCGCCGCCTTCACCCTGCTCGTCGCCGCCCTCGCCTGAGCCACCCACCATTCACTGACCGATAGCGGAGAGGAAGTCACCGAGAATGGCCAAGCTGCAGAGTCTCGACCCGCACACGCCGATGTTCGCGCAGTTCAAGGAGAAGACCGGACCCATCGTCCTGGCCAACACGTTCTTCGTCCCGATGGAGAGGACTGAAGCGTTCCTGGCCCTCTTTCGGAGGCAGGCGGAGTTCATGAAGGCTCAGCGGGGATTCGTCTCCCTGCAGATGCACAAGGGAACGGCGGACAGTCAGCTTCTGATGAACGTCGCGGTCTGGGAGTCGACCGAGGCGCTCGCCACGGCACTCGGCAGCCCGGAGTTCCAGCGCATGGCTGCTGAGTTCCCCGACGACATCGTGTCGTACCCGCACATCTTCGAGCAGATCGACGTGTGACACAGCAGCTGTAGCAGCACGGGTGCTACAGCCGTTGTCGCCCAGCACAGGGTCCGGGCGGGTGCGCGGCCGGCCCGAACTGCTGTGGCCGCCGCTCCTGCCCGGTCGCTCCGGAGGCGGACGTAGTCCTGCGTATACAGGCCCAGCCCGCGCGCGTTGAGGTCACGCTGGCCAGGCTGGACACTGCGGTCCCGGCGTGGGTGGCCACCGCCGGAGCCGACGAGCGGGACACCCCGTGGCGACCTTCGCCGATCGCCGGGCAGTCCGGCTCGAATACTTCGACGACGAGGAGGCCACCCTCCTTCCGCTCGCGGCCGAGCACCTCACCGAAAAGGAATGGGCCTCCCTGGGCGACCACCTGATGCCCAACACGCCCGAGCTCACCCAGCTCACCCTCTACGGCCTCGTCCTGGAGGACGCGAACCTGGCCGAGCGCGCCACGCTCCCGTCCGCCCCCCGCCGCCGCCCGACCACGCCCCGTACGACTCACCGGGCTCCACCAAGCTGACGAACACTCGCAAGGAGAAGAACAATGCCGCTGAAGAAGATCAATACCGTCCTGGCCGCCGCCTTTATCCTCTTCATCCTCTGGTTCGGGACGGAGTTCATCCTGAGCCCGGAGACGACGGCGCCGGGCTTCGGCCTGCCGAGCTGGCCGTCCGGCGACGGCGGAGGCTTCCTGATCATCAAGGGAATCCGCGACGTCGTCATGGCCCTGGGCCTGGGCATCCTGCTGGTGACGGGCCACCGCCGGGCGCTGGGCTGGGTGCTGATGGTCGAGGCACTCGCCGCGTACGGCGACATGACCACCGTGCTGGCCCACCACGGCTCCGTGGCCACCGCGCTCGGCGTCCACGGCCTGACAGCGACGCTGATGGTGGTCAACGGCCTGCTGCTGATGCGCGAGACGCGCAAGGTCGCGGCCGCTCCGGCAACGCTCGCCCCGCAGCCTGCCTGACCCCATCGGTCCAAGGTGGCCCGGACCCCGGCCGGGCCACCTTGGCGCGCGCCGGTATACGTGCCCGACTGCGCACGACCCTCGCCCAGTTGCGCAGGCAGATTGCGCAACGCCCAGCCGAGGCTGCGCAATCGGCCTGCGCGACCACCTGCGCGCAGCTGCCGGGAGGCATGGTCGGCCCGGCCAGGGCAGCTCAGTGAGCAGTTGCCGCATCGTACCGGTGGTCGGGAGGTGTGACAGAACCACGGCGATGGTCCATCTGTGCAGAACATTTCCGCGGGTGCGGGGACGAAATGTTGGTGCGGTCGCCCAGAGGCTCCAGACCGGAATACCCCCACAGGTGCGGGGCCGACCATCGAGTGGACGGAAGAACGGTGAAATCGAAAGGAACAATCTCGTGCACGCGGCTGTGCCTGGCCGCCGTGCGTGCGGCGGCCGCCGACGCGGACGGTTCGCGCGGGCACGATCTCACGCTGTACGAGGCCGCGTTCCTGTCCGGCGGCCCGGCCCGGGTCGCCGATCTGACACTGGTGTCGATGGCCCAGCAGCACCGGCTGCTGCTCGCGCACACCGGCTGGTCGACGGTCGTGGACCCGCGCGGGCGCGACGACATCACTCGGTCCCGGGCCGGTGCGCCCATTCCTGGTCGAGGATGCTGAAGACTTCGGAGTCACGCCAGCCGTCCCGGATCCGCGCGGTGTGCCGGTGTCGGCCCTCGTGGGTCATGCCGAGCTTGCCCAGCACCCGGGCCGATGCGACGTTGCGAGGATCGCAGGTCGCGTAGATCCGGTGCAGTCCTATCAGCCCAAACCCTCTGCCGAGAAGTTCCCCGCCGATGGCTGTGCCCACGCCTCGACCCCACACCCGAGGATGGACGAGATAGGAGATCTCGCCCTGGCGGTGTGCCAGGCTACGGACCTTCAGCTCGCCGATACCGACGAGTTCACCGTCAAGGCAGGCCGCATACACGAATCTCGTCTGCGGGGACTGCAACCGGGCATCCACCGCGCCTTGGACGAAGTCCCGCGTCTGTTCCTCGGTGTTCGGCCCCCACGCCTGGTAGCGGCAAGCCTCCGGCAGGCTGGCGAAGGCATGTACAGCGTGACAGTCACCGACAACGAGCTCGCGCATAGTCACCGAGGTTTTGATCACGAGCCGATCCTGTCAGGCCAGCATCGCCAAATACCATCACTCAAGTCGCGGGGCTCCTACACGATCAAGATCGCGTCATTATCGTGCGTCTACTCGTTAGAGAAGGACCAGCGGCCCTGCCGTTCGGGATCGAAGCCGCGGATGTCCTTGAGCTGTGCGGACTGGTGCCCGTAGGTGATGCTCGTCCTTCAGACATGCCGGTAGGCGTCGCGGCGTTCCTGCAACGCCCCGTTGTAGAGCGAGCAGTGATCGCGCAGCATCTCGCCGAGGGCCTGCACCTGGCGGATGGTGGGCCGCAGGAGGAACTTGTACGCACGGATCATCCGGCCCACCCCCCTTCATTCCCTGTGTGATCAACCTAGCGGAGGCCACTGACAACGCAGCGAACTCCGGCGCTTCGCGCCTCCGGGCCTAGGATGCGTTTCCCTCCCCGGCTGAAGCCGGGGATACCCACGCAAGATCAGGGATGGGCCGCGGCGCGAAAGACGTACGCCGTCATCGGGGCGGCGACCGGCCCAGGGCCCAGACGGGCCGTCATTTCCTCGATGACGGTGGCCCGGACGGCGGGTCCGTTGCCGCGCTCCTCAACGGCCATGCACACCGGTGTCCCGGTGAGGTATCCGGTGGCAAGGTCGGCGGTCGACGCGGCGCGGCCCTGAAGCGTCAGCTCCTGCTCCTCCTCGATGGTGAACCCGGCGGCCGTCAGATCAGCAGTCACGACAGCGGGGTCGGCGTAGCCGTGCGGAACCGTCGGGAAGAACTGCGGCGGGTTGACCGGGAAGGCCCGCTCCAGCCCGGCCTGCAGCGCGACTTCGAAGGCATGCGTCTCGAGCGGGGCCCAGGTGTTGAACAGGAACCGGCCGCCCGGGGCCAGCACCCGGTGGATTTCGGTGAAGGCCTCGATGTGGTCGGGAAAGAACATCACGCCGAACTGGCAGATCACCAGGTCGAAGCCTCCGTCCGGGAACGGCAGCCGCTGTGCGTCGGCTTGCCGCCACACCGCGCCCGGGGCCCGGGTGGACCCGAGAGCGACCATGGCCTCGTTCAGGTCGGTGGCCGTCACCTCGGCCGAGGGTGCCGCTGCGAGCAGGCGCGACGTCAACACGCCAGTCCCCGCTGCCAGTTCGAGGACGCGCCTGGGGTGAAGTGTCGTCGCCCGGGCGGTCAGGTCCTCGGCGAAGGGCCGGAAGACCACCGGCACGAGGTACTGCTCATAGGCCGCCGGCATGGACTCGGACCACCGCCGGTCGGCATTGATTCCTGTCATCCTCGTGACGATAGTGCCGGACGAGCCCGCCGAATGGGACGCTCAGCGAGAGCGGCGGGCACAGTTGCTGCCCGACCTGCACGGGGCCGTCAGCACATTCGCCGCAGCGGCCGGAGCGGTCGGCGGTCTCTTAAAAGTGGCTCTGTCCCTCGTTGTGCGGAGCCGTGACGCTGAGCGGCTGAACTGGCCCTCCGTATCTGGTCGTTGAGATCAGGGGCTCATGCGCGGGCGTACTGCGGTGTCGGGAGTGCACTCGATGCTCTGCGTCTGCGTGGTCCGGGGCGCCGACAGTATCCCCACCCTCAGGCGGTATGAACGACGTGCGGATGCCCCTGACGAAGCTGCCGTTCCCGTTCGTCCCGGGCGTGGCGACCACGAGGGTCGTGAGAGCCAACGGAGTGCTGCGAATCGAGGCGCAGGCAACCGCCTTCAGAGCTCAATGTCCGGACTGCGGCCGCTGGACCGAAGGATTACGCACGGTGCTCAGCGAAGATCGGCCTCGCACTGGCCGGCCGAGCCGGATCCCGGCTGGCCCACCGACTGGGCATCACGGTCAGCAAGAACACCGTGCTCCGCATGGTCATGGAGGTGCCGCTGCCAGCGATCGCAACGCCGCGGGTGCTCGGCATCGACGAGGTCGCCCTGCGCAAGGGACACATCTACGGCACGATCCTGGTCGACATCGACACTCGCCGACCGATCGATTTACTGCCCGACCGGACTGTGCCTACCGTGACTTCGTGGCTTGCGGAACATCCCGTAGGGCCTGCTGTGAAAGTGCCGACGGGCCGGACGAGGTGATGCCCAGGTCCGGCCCGTCGGCCGCTCGTCTCTACAGGTCGAGTTGGTACTGCAATGTCGTGTGTGTGGTCAGGTAGCCGAGGCTGTCGCTGATGTGTCTCATGTGCGTGTTGCTGTCGGCGGTGTCGGTCAGGAGGCCGCCGAGGTCTGGGTAGCTCCCGTGGGCTTGTCGGATCGACTCGGCCTTCATCCATCGGCCGAGGTTGTGTCCGCGGTGCTCGGGCAGCACGCCGGTGCCGTAGTGCTGGCCATCGCCCGTGCCGTTGCCGGGGACGACGAGTTCTGTGAACCCGGCGATCGAGTCGTCGGTCGTATCGATGGCGACGACCGTGTGCAGCTGGTCGCCGCGGTCTTGAACGGCCTTCGCCGCGGCCCGGACCCGGTCCACGTCCCAGGCCACGGTGCCGTAGTCGGTGTCTTCCATGGGCATGTCGTCCATGGCGCGGCGTGAGGCGGCGAACGTCTGGGCGAGGTCGTCGGGGACGGTTCCTTGCCATGACGCCAGACGGTAGCCGGGATGCGGACGCTCGATGATCTTGGTGAGAGCGGTGAGGTCCACGTCGGCCAGTTGCAAGCGGGCGAACCTCAGGGTGAGGACCTTGCGGAAGCCGCGGGCCGACAGGAAGCGGTCGCCGGGTGATCCGGCCTCGGCCTGCGCGCTGACGCAGCGTCGGGAGTTGTCCCGGGCGGCGGTCACGGCGGTGTCGAGGAGTCGGGAGCCGACGCCTTGGCGGCGCTCCACGGGATGGATGTGGAGGGTCAGTTCGGCCAGGTGCTGTTGTCCGCCATCGAACAGGCGCAGAAAGGCCGTTCCGACGGGGCTGGAATCGGCGTCGGACGCCAGCCATGCCAGGCGTCGGCTGTGCGCCCCGTGAGCGGGGTCGGTCAGTGGGGTGATGCGGAGCGACAAGGTGTCTCCGTCGTGAGGAGGTGGCAAAGGTCAGTACGCGGGCTCAACTGCTGGGCACTCGTGCGCATGTGCTCCACACCTCCTCGTCGACAGCACCGGTCCAGAACGAGATGGCCGGCCGGGCGAACTTAGCTGGCCCATCGGTTCCTCGGCAATGGGTTAACTGAAGGCCGGTGTGACCATGGGGTCACAGCCACTCGTTGATGGCCGTGACCAGCACGGTTGCCTCATAGGGGACGGCGAGCTTGATGCCCCTATGGATGTCAATCGGCTGACGCCAGTGCATGTGTGGGATTCCTTGCTGCGGTGATGAGTTGGTAGATCTCGCGAGCGACGTAGCGTTTGAGGCAGCGGATGGCTTCGCGGCGGGTCTTGCCTTCGGAGATGCGTCGTTCCAGGTACTCGCGGCTGCGGTTCTCCCAGCGCAGGCGGGCCAGGACGATGGTGTAGAGGGCGGAATTGGCTTGTCGGTCACCGCCTCGGTTGAGCCTGCGCCGCTGGGTCTTGCCGGATGACGCCTCCACCGGGCTGACGCCGCAGAGGGCTGCGAAGGAGCCCTCGCCGCCCATCCGGTCTGGGTTGTCGCCAGCTGCTATCAGCAACGTGGCCGCGGTGTCAGGGCCGACGCCGTAGCAGTCCAGGAGCTTTGGCGCGTAGGTAGTGATCGCCGAGGTGATCCGCGCGGTGAGGTCGTTGATCTCATCGGTGAGGTGACGGATCCGGCCGGCCAGCAGCCGCAGGGTGTGACGCACGGCCATGGCCGGGGTGATCCCGGCGGCGGCCTCCAGCTCGGAGCAACGACGGATGAGCTTGGGGTTACTGAGGCCCGCCAGCGATTCACGCAGTTCGGGATCCGCGGAGACCAGGACGGCCTTGAGCTGGTTGATCGCTTGCGAGCGCGACTTGACCGCCGAGCTCTTGGTCATCTTGAACAGCCGGATCGTCTCCACCGGACCGTCGGCCGTCTTGGCGGTGGCGGTGGCGCGACCCGAGAGCACTGCGTGAGCGGCCGCCCCAGCATCGATCGCGTCGGTCTTTCCTCGTCGGCGCCGCAGGGCCTTGTCCGGCTGGTTGACCTCGGTGACCGCGATGCCTTCGCTGTGAAGGTAGCGGGTCAAAGCAGCACTGTAGGAGCCGGTGCACTCGACTCCAGCCCGCTTCAGACATCCGAAAGCCCTTGCCCAGGAGAGGAGTTGCCGGTATCCCTCGCGGGTGGTCGGGAAGCTGCGAGTGTCAAGCATGGCTCCGGTGGAAGTGATCACCGCAGCGACGTGAACATCCTTGTGGGTGTCCACCCCCAGCACGATCTCCTCTGGGCGTCCGGTCATTTCGTGCAGCTGAGGGGCTTGCCGGGTCATGCTGGGCACAGTCGTCTGTCTCATGATCGCCGGGGCACTGGGGGCCGGCGCCGGGCCGGTGAGGGACTGTGACGGTGCGCGTCGCGAAGGCCCCTATTGGGACACGCCCACCGGTCCGGCGGCAGCACGCACCGCCTCGCCTCGGACGGCAGTCGGCAGATCAAACTCAAGGCATCAGCGCCAGTCGTATCTCGGGCCAGACCACCGCCCGGGGCGGCACCCGACCATCCTCACAGTCGTACCTCGTTGCCACGGCCCGATGGCGTTTGAGACGATTCATGCCGCACTCCACAGCGTGCCGCTCGCGGTAAAGAACCTGGTCGCCTACTCGAAGGCGATGAAGGCCGTGGACCCGACGGTGAAGATCGGAGCGGTGCTCACCACTCCCGGCGGTTGGCCGGATAAGGAGAGGGCTCCCGGTGACACCGCCGACTGGAACAACACGGTGCTCTCCATCGCGGGAAGCTCGATCGACTTCGTCATCGTCCACTGGTATCCGGGCGGCACCACCACGGCCGACCTGCTGAACACCCCCTCCCGGATCGCCGGTACCACGTCCGAGCTGCGCTCGCTGATCGCCAAGTACGCGGGCTCACGCGCCGCTTCGGTGGAGATCGCGGTCACCGAGACCGACGGCGTCGGCTCGCCCGCCTTGACCAGCCAGGCCGCGGCCCTGTTCGCGCCGGACACATACATGACCTGGTTAGAGCAAGGCGCCACCCACGTGGACTGGTGGAACCTGCACAACGGCACGGACCAAGCACCCACCACCGTCAACGGCCAGACCGACTACCAGGACGGGGGCATTCTCTCCGCCGGCACCTGCGCCGGGGGGAAGTGCCAACCGCCGCGCGACACAACCTTCCCCACCTACTGGGGCATCCGCTCGCTGACCGCACTGGCGAAGCCTGGCGACACCATCGTCAAGTCGTCCTCGGGCAACTCGTCGGTCACTGTGCACGCGGTGCGGAACAGCACCGGCGGTCTGAACGTCATGCTGACCAACAAGAGCCCGCAGAACGCGGCGCAGGTGTCGCTCTCGTACGCCGGATTCACCCCGGCCGCAGGGGCGGTCACGACCGTTTCGTACGCCAAGGGAGGCACCGCCCTGACGACGGCGAAGCGGGGCACGGCGGTCGCACAGACGCTGCCGCCGTACTCGATCACGACTCTTCAGATGAAGCCCGCGTCGGGGACTGCCATAGCTGACAAGCCGACGCCCGCCGCCACACCGACCGCCCCCACGCCGGTTGTCTCCTCCTCCGGCACGATCGGCACCCGTGCGCAGGGAGGGATCGGCGCACCCGTCGGCCAGGCGACCCCGAGCAGCACGTCGGGCGACCTGGCTTCCACCGGGGCGAGCAACGCTGTTGTCACGTACAGCGCCTTCGGTGGCCTGCTGGTCATTGTTGCAGGCGGCGTGCTGGTGCTTCGCGGACGTCGCCGCAGGGGTTTGCACGGGAAGTGAGACCGCGTGAGTGACTGACGGCCCGGCAGCAACGCCACCCACCCGTGGCGTGCGCGCCGGGCCGTCGGCCTCCGCGTCGGCGTCGGCGGTCAGAAAACAAACAAGCGGCAGATCGGCTCCGGGCGCCGGCCGCGCCCGCCTGCCGGGCAAGGAGCGGAAGCCCCAACGACACAGCCCCCGGGGGTACGCCCCCAGGTCGATCGGCTACATCACGAAGCGGGACGCCATCCCCTGTCGACGGGCCGGACCTCTTTCAGCCGTGACCTGAGCAGAAAGTGAGCGTGAGCGTCGTAGGCACTCAAGTTCGGAGAGATCTGACCCGCGTGGCACACACCTAGTTACTGGTGCCGGTCCAAGTTCTTTCGGACCTCGCTGTCGGGCCGTGCGACCTCGGGCGCGCGCAGACCGGAACTCCCCTTGTCCAGCGGGCAAGGGGACTTCCGGTGGGCTTGAACCGGATACCGGTGTCAGCAGGAGGGTGAGCCCACGAAGCCGACGCGGACGAGCCTCCACTGCTGGTTCACGCCGCCCCAGTCCGAGTACTGGACGATGCCGGTCCCGTCGGCGGAGGAGAAGCCCGGTACCTCGACGGCCTTCCCGCTGTTGCGGTTGATCAACCGGATGAATCCGTCCGGTGAGTCCGCCAACCGGAACTGCTGGTTCGCGCCGCCGTGGTCGCTCCACTGGTGGATGGCGGCGTTGTCGGCCGTCGACCAGCTGGAGACGTCCAGCAGCTTGCCGGAGTGCCTCGCCTTCAACCGGTAGTAGCCGTCACCGGAGTTCACGAACTGGAACTGCTGGTTGGTCCCGTCTTGGCGGGCCCGCTGCGTGACCGCGGCGCCGTCCGCGGAGCTCGCGCCCGCCACGTCCAGTGCCTTGCCGCTGTTGCGGTTGACCGCGACGTACCAGGCGTTCGTGTCCACAGTGCCTGCTTGCGCCGTCGGCGCGCACGCGCTCAAGTCGAAGCGTTCCACCCGCACTTTGCCGCCGAGGGCCTGGGTGGCGTGGTTGAAGACGGCGAAGCGGTAGCCCAGGAAGAACTCCCACGCGTTGGTCATGGTGAAGGCCGGGCCGAGCGGGGTGAAGGTGGTGCCGTCGGTGCTGTAGGAGAACGTCGCCTGGCGGCCCGGTCCCGGGCTGATGTCGGCGGTGGCGCGCAGCCAGACGCGGCTGCCGGACGCGGGGAGGTCGGCGCGGGCACGCTCGGTGCCGGTGCTGCTGGTCTTCCAGCTGGCGTCCATGGTCAGGCCGTCGAACATCACCAGCCTGTTGACGCCGTTCTGCCGCGTGACGCCGATCCAGGCGGAGGAGTCGCGCAGCATCGCCAGCCCGGCCCGGTCGCCGTCCGCCATCCCGGAGCAGTCGAGCACGACGGTCGCGGTGGAGGCGGGGCCCTGGATGCGGCGGGTGAGGGTGTTACGGGCGTTGTAGAGGTCGTCGGTGACGGTGGCGGTCCTGAGGGTGAGCCCGTTGTCGACGGTGAACGCGGTGGTGTCGGGGTTGTGGTTCCACTCCCAGTACGGCGCCAGCGCCGTCCCCTCGAAGGTGTCGGCGCCGGTCATCGGCGGGAGCGGGTGCGGGGTGACCGGGTAGGGGTATGTCTCGCCCCACGTGCCGTTGACGAGCTGGAGCTCGGGCCAGCCGGCGGCGTTCCAGGTGACCGGGGCCAGGGCGGGGACGCGGCCGCCGGGATAGGCGTCGATGAAGCCCATGTAGTACCAGTCGCCGTTCGGGGTGTCGACCAGCGCGCCCTGGTGCGGCACGCCGCCGCCGGGGATCGGGCGGGGCAGGTCCCACAGCACCTCCCGCATCTCGTACGGGCCGAAGGGGCCTGAGGTGGACTTCCAGATGTACTGCCCGGCGGTGCCGTCGGCCGGGCGGGTGACGAAGATGTAGTAGTTCCCGTTGATCTTGTAGAAGCGGGAGCCTTCCATCAGGCCGAACTCGGCGGGCTTGGTGAGCACGTGCTCGGACCTGACCTCGGAGCGCATGTCCGGGGCGAGCTGCGCGACGCGGATCTCGTTGGCGCCGTACGCCACGTACGGGGTGCCGTCGTCGTCGAAGAGCAGCCCCGCGTCGTAGTAGATGCTGCCGATCTCGGCGTGCCGGGTCCAGGGGCCCGCCGCGTCGGCGGCGCGGTATACGTACGACCGCTGGAAGCCGATCTGGCCCAGCCAGTAGAAGGTCTTGTCGCTGGGGCGGTAGCGCATCGAGGACGCCCAGATGCCCCCGACGTACGCCCGTCCGCCCTTGAGGTCGTACGCGTCGCCGAAGTCGAGGACCGGCACCGAGTGGCCGATGAACTCCCAGTTGACCAGGTCGTGGGAGCGCAGGACGGGCGCGCCCGGCGAGTAGTGCATGGTCGAACCGGTGTAGTAGTACGTGTCGCCGACGCGGATGACCTCGAGGTCGGCGAAGTCCTGCCAGATCACCGGGTTGGTGAACCGCTCCTGCTGGGCCGTCGTGGCCGCCGCCGCGCGCATCGCGCCCATCGCCGGCAGCGTGGCGCCCGCGACCAGTCCGGCGGTGACCGCCATGACTCTCCGGCGGCTGTGGGGGTGTTGGAGCCAGGACATGCGAGATCAGCTTCCTCACGGGTAAGGGGACCGAGAGCAGAGTTCGAAATGTCGGACATCATTCTGGGTGTCGAACGGAAATATAGGAGGGGCAGAAGCGGTGTCAACACCGGGCAATCAGCGGGTAGTTAGCGGCTTGCCCACAGCTGTCGCCGTTCGGTGACCGTGCGCGCTTCGGGGCTCGCGAAGTCGTCCGAGCCAACTCCTCGTGGTCATGCCGGGAGGCTTCAGCCAACTACACTCCGCACGACGCCCGTGACCAGGCGGCGGTGACCAGGGTGACGTGGTGGTGCCAGCCCGGTCCAGGAGCGGCCCTCGAATCCCGGGACCGGGGGCGGGGAGGGGCTCAGGTTCCGGGCGGGGGTCATCCGGCGGTCAGAGTGGTCCACTTCTGGTTGGAGCCGCCGTGGCAGTCCCACAGGTGGAGCTGTGTGCCGTCGGTCGTGGAGAAGCTGGGATCGTCGAGGCAGCGGCCGGAGGCGGGGTTGCGGTAGCCGCCGTTGTAGGGCTGCCAGATCTGGTTGGAGCCGCCGTGGCAGGCCCAGAGCTGCACCTTGGTGCCGTTGGCCGTGCCGAAGCCGGCGGCGTCGAGGCACTTGCCCATGGACCGCAGGGTGCCGTCGGTGTAGGCGGACCAGTACTGGTTGATGCTGTCGCCGCAGCTCCAGATCTGGACGGCGGTCCCGTCGGCGGTGTTGGCGCCGTTGACGTCCATGCACTTGCCGCTCATGCCGGACTGCACGCGTGCGGGGGCGGGGGCGGGGTTCCTCAGCCAGCCGGCGCTGTCCGCGGACTGGATGCCGCGGTGGAAGGCGTCGGCCATCTTCTGGTAGCCCGCGTCGTTGGGGTGCAGGGCGTCGTCCAGGTCGGCCGTGGTCAGGCTGCTCATGTCCACGTATGCGACGTGCTTGCCCGCGGACTGTGCCTCGCTCACGATCTGGGGGATGGCCTGGTTGTACGCGGCACGGTACTGCTCCTCCGAGCCGCTGGTGGACACGACCAGGGAGGCCACGAGGACGGTCGCGTCGGGGACGTCGGCGGTGATCTGGTTGACCAGCGACTTCAGCCGGTCGGCGGCGGTAGAGACTTGATAGCTCCCGGCCAGGTCGTTGGTGCCGATCATCAGCGTCACGACGTTGGGCCGGTAGCGGGTCAGCGAGGCGTCGGCGAGTTCGGCGATCTGGTGGATCCTGTATCCCTGGTGACCTTGGTTGTCGGGGTCGGACATCGAACCGCCCCGCAACGTGCCGACGAAGTCCAGCGGATGGCCGTCCGTCGCCAGCATGTCCCACAACGGACCCCGGTAGCCGTTGCCCGTGCTGCTTCCCACGCCCCAGGTTATGGAGTCGCCCAACGGCATGACCCGTAAAGGCGTGTTCGAGGCGGCGGAGGCAGGTGCCACACCTGCTGCCATCATCCCGAGCGCGGCAGTGACCAGCGTGATGAGGGGCAGGATCCAAGGCTTTCTCATGCAGTCGTCCTCTTCTGCGAGTGAGTGCTGAATCTGGTGTGGGCTGCTCGCCGTTCGTGTCGGCAACTCGGCTGCTGTGTCGTCCCGTTGGCATCGGCGGGCACATGACGTACTGGCGGAACGGCGTGGCGGGGAACCGCTTGCGAGGTGAGCGTTGACAACGTCGAGCCATCCGGCGTCCCGTCTGCCCCTGGTGCTCGACTGCGGAAAGGCCGTCGCCTCGCCGAGCCAGGAGACGCCGTGCAGCGCCTCCGTGCCGGTGCGGAACGAGGCGATGCCGAGGCGCTCCACGTCCGGTGCGTACTGGTGGAGCCGCGATCCGCTCGCCGAGCGTGAGCGCGACCGAGTAAATCGTCGATGCGCTTGCCTATCGGCAGCGCGACGTAGCGGAACGGATGCCTCTCGGTCGCAGGGAGGGACGGAAAACGCGAGTCTGACCTCTAAGCAGGCTGGTACAGAGTGTTGAAGCGCTTCGACGCTGTCATCGCTTCTATCGGATTGTCAATGACTGGAATGCAAGAGATTCTCTTCTTGCGGGCCCTCTTGTTCCGTGCGAAATGCGCCGTTAGCGTTCGCGGCCAGTGAAGCGCTTCGACACCCGTTCGGGGAGGGCCGCCGTCATGAGAAACGAGTGGAACCGCAGACGCTTCGTCGGCAGAACCGCCGTCGTGGCGGGAGCGGCCGCGATGGCCCCTGTGCTCTCCGCGTGCGGAGTCGGCGGGCCCCAGCAGACCGACGGGAGCGGCACGGCGGGCCTGAAGACGACGCTGCCCGCCCATATGCCCGGCAATCGTCGGCCTCAGCCTGCCGGATCCAGTTCCGCAGGGCTTCGTGATGCACGCCGAGTTCCTTGGCCATGCGGCGGATCACCGCCTTCGACTCGGCGGTCTGGTACATCCGCACCGCACGCTCACGCAACTCCAGCGGGTACTTCCTCGGGGCAGGCATCGTCTGGGCTCCTCTCATGAGGCCCATCTGACCTGCCGTCACCTTTCCCCGCATCTCGGGGGAACCTCAGTTCGTCGGCTGGGAGGCAGTAGTAGCAAGCGCCGTGCGGCACTCAAGCCAGGCGTCAGCACTCAGCAAATCCTGGAGTCTGGTGAACAGGGCGAGCAGCTGAGAAGCCGTTGTCTTTCCGACGGTGGCGGGTTCGTTTCCGCTGGTCAGGTGTAGGGGTGGTGTTTCGGCGGGAGGGGACGGGGTGTCGTCTCTTCGGTGGAGGTGCCGGGATGCCGTCGGTGATGGGGTTGCTGGCGGAGCGTGAGCGCGCCGCTCGGCAGCGGGTGGAGGCTCTCCAGGCCGAGCTGCGGGAGGCGGAGGGGGTGTGGGAGCGGTTCGTGATCGCCTGTGAGACGGTGGGCGAGGTTCTGGCGGAGCCCCGCGGGGGCGAGGACGTGGTGGCCGGTCGTGGTGGTCGGCGAACGGCCGGTGCAGGTCAGGCAGGCGGTGCCCGGCTCAGTGATGCCGCACTGGGAGGAAGGGCTCGCCCCGGCGGTTCTCGCGGCGCAGTCTGTCGTGCTCGCGTCCGTGGAACCCAACTCGCTGCCACCGTCGCGTGATTGCCTCGCGCACAGGTTGGGCAACGCGGCACACCAACCGGAGCGCACCTCGAGCTGTGTCTCCGACACGACGGAGGCGGAGTGGCGGGTCTCAGTCATACGGTCACCTGGTGGCCGGCCCGGCGAAGTACTCCGACGGCTTCCTCAAGCCGGTCGGCCGGGACGAGCACGAGGTCTCCGTCGTAGCTCGCGGCGGTCCAGACGGGGAGTTCGCCGGCGGCGAGCGGTGCGACGATGGCGCTGAGCATCCCCGTCGCCTCCGGGTCGTGCGCGTCATCGCCGTTCCACAGTGCCGCCCATCCGTCCTCGACCGTGTCGTCGCGCAGCATCGCCGCGCCTCCGTCCGGACCGAGCACCAGCGCGAGCAGGTTGGAGTCGGCGGCGACTGTGCGGACGTCGGACACCCGCCCGAGAACGAAACGGCCCTCGAGCACGCGCAGGTTCTGAGTTCGAGTCGCCGGCATCGAGTTCATGCGCCGCAGGCGCGGCTCACCCGCTGACGTAGAACCAGAATCCGCGCGATTCTCTTGGCCGTCGCCGTCATGAGCCATGCGCCAGTCCTCCTGTCGCGCGAGAGCAATCCCGAGTCGCTCATGATGCCACCGCAGGGTCGGGTGCCGGGTGCGGCACGGTGAGTGCGTCCAGCACCTGGTCGGCCCCGGCGGGGACGGACAGGGTCCGGCCGGTGAGGTCGGCGGGGGTTTCGGGGTGGGTGGGGTTGATGCGTACGAGACGCGCGTGGGGGATCTGACGGGTGAGATGTTCGCCCGGCCACCGGATGACGCCAGGGGTGTTGAATCCGGCGCCGAACTCGAGGATGAGCAGGCGGGCGTCGACCGCGGTTCCCAACCAGTCCTGGAGGCGGCGGCCTGCGGGAAGATAGGGGGCGTCGACGAACTCGGGGCCGATACGGACGTTGATCTCGACCTCGCCGCCGCAGTTCGGGCAGCTGGGCAGGGGGCCGGTGACGGCGCCGGTGGCCGGGTCGTACGTGGCGAGGAGCTGGGTGACGAGGGGGCGGGTGTCCCAGGTGGCCGGGGTGCAGGGGGTGACGCACTGGTAGCGGCCGTAGTCGCCCTGCGGGGTGAAGACCCGGTCGGGGTCGAAGCCGTTACGGGCGAAGAGGGCGTCCACGTTGGACGTCATCACCCAGTGTTCCTTGTCGCCGGCGAGGGAACTCAGCCCCTGGTAGAGGGGGTTGGGGTCAGGGGAGAAGCGGATGTCGTCGATGTGGACGGCCCAGTAGCCCCACCACAGCTCGGGCGGCAACGGTACGCCGACCATATAGCGGGAGCGCAGACCGAGGCGGTGCAGGGCGGGGAAGAGTTCCC
Organism: Streptomyces sp. R21; assembly: GCF_041051975.1. Lineage (GTDB taxonomy): Bacteria > Actinomycetota > Actinomycetes > Streptomycetales > Streptomycetaceae > Streptomyces. The sequence goes on from NZ_CP163435.1 coordinate 9,958,793, forward strand.
GGAAGCGGTCCACGTCGCCGTAGTCGTATCCGGCGGCGGCGCTCAGTCCGGCGCCGGCGGTGATCAGGACCCGGTCGGCCTCGCCGAGCCAGGTGCGGAGCGTCCCGGCGGCGGCTTCCAGGTCGAAGGCGGACTCGTTCATCGGGGCTGGGTCCCTTCGATCAGTGCCTGGAGGTAGGCGGCGCGGTCGTCGTCCGCGTACACGTTGAAGATCACGCGGTCGAACCGTCCGGGGTGGCGGTCGAGCCACTCGGCCACCGTGTTCAGGGCGATGCGGGCGGCGGGCGCCTTGGGGTAGCCGAAGACGCCGGTGCTGATGCCGCAGAACGCGGCGCTGCGGATGTCGTTCACGTCGGCGGCGAGGTCGAGGCAGGAACGGTACGAGGCCGCCAGCGCCTCCTCGTGCTCCGGGAGCACCGGGCCGTCGACGATCGGGCCGACGGTGTGCAGGACGTAGCGGGCGGGCAGGTGGTGGCCGCGGGTGATCTTGGCGGTGCCGGTCGGCTCCGGGTGGCCCTGGAGGGACATGATCGTGTGGCAGTCGGCGCGCAGGCGGGGCCCTGCCACGGCGTGCAGCGCGTTGTCGATGCAGGGGTGCATCGGGGCGAAGCAGCCGAGCAGAGCGCTGTTGGCGGCGTTCACGACGGCGTCCGCGCCGAGGGCGGTGATGTCGCCCTGCCACAGCACCGTGCGGTCGGCGGCCCGGTACGCGGTGTGGGGAAGCGTGTCGCGGACGGTGGGCAGCGAGGCCGCGTCGGTGGTGTCGCGTGCCAGGCGTTCGCCGGCCAGGAGCGCGTCCAGCACGCGGGTGGCCTCGGTGGACAGCGGGCCCGGCTCCCGGACCGTCAGCACAGCCCGCAGGAGCCGCCGGGCGGCGGTGTCGTCGATCCCGTCCGCCGCGCCGGGGCGCAGCCCGGCCTTGGCCGCCTCCGGGTCGTCGGCCAGCAGGGCGAGCGCCTCGCGCACCAGGTCGGCGGCCCGGGCGTCCGGGTCGTGGCCGGCGTCGGGTACGGACGCCTCGTCCAGGGCGACGGCGGCCCTGTAGGCGTCGAGCGGCAGCGGGGTCGGGCACACGATGGTCCTCCGGGCGGTGAGCGGGTGACGGGTCGAAGGGGACGGGTGCGCCGAACGGCGTGCCGCCGTGCCCTCACTCCGGGTCGGTGATGGCACGGCGGCGGGTGAGGGTCCCTCAGGCGGGTTCGAGGGTTCCGGTGTGCAGTTCGGCGACGCGGCCGTCGCCGGTCTCGTACGTCCAGAAGGCGTGGACCGTCAGGGCGTTGAGGTTCATGAGGTGGGTGACCGTCATGCCGGACGTCTCGGCCCAGCCGAGCATGAACAGACCGGGGGCCACCTCGGCGGTGTGCAGGGTGACCGTCTCCTCGGAGCCCTTGGTCGGGCCCTCGGTGGCCTCGTAGTGCAGGGTGGTGCCGTCGGCCGCGTAGGTGTTGCGGAAGACGACCCCGTTGTCGACGCGGAGGACGAAGGTCTTCCCGGCGTAGGTGAGCTCACTCATCGCGTTTCTTTCTTGGCCGGCGGTGTGCGGCTTTAGAACAGGCCGTTGCCGTGGGGCAGCTCGGCCGGGATCGGGGAGATGACGTCCCAGTGCTCGACGATCTTGCCGTTCTGGACGCGGAAGAGGTCGTAGTAGGCGACCGGGACGCCGAACTCGCCCTCGGACTGGAGCAGGACGAACTCGCCCTCGGCGATGACCTTGTGGACGGTCTTGTAGACGAGGTTCTTGCCCTGCTCGGCCCACTTCGCGGCGGCGGCTCCGAAGCCGTCGAGGCCGTCGGCGGCCTCCGGGTTGTGCTGGTCGTACGTCTCGGTGGAGATGTAGTCGGTGAGCACCGAGTAGTCGGCGCCGACCAGGACCTTCTGCGCGAACTCGGCGACCAGGGCCCGGTTGGCCTCGGACTCCTCGGGGACGGTGACCTTGGTGGGGCCGTCGGTCTGCGAGCGCCCGGAGGCGGTGTCCTTGACCAGCGGGGTCAGGGCATCCCAGTGCTCGGCGAGCTTGCCGTCGGCGTCGACGCGGAAGATGTCGAAGGCGATCAGCGGGACGGGCCCGAAGCCGTGGTACGTGCCATGCAGGGCGACGATGCCGCCGTCGGCGATCACCCGGGCACCCTCGTAGCTGAAGCCCTCCGGCAGGCCGGCGACCAGCTGGCGCAGGGCCTCGGGGCCGTCGGCGGCCAGGGTGCTGTGCTGGGTGTAGTCGGCGGCGACCCAGCGGTCCACCGCGCTCGGGTCCTTCTGACCGAACAGTTCACCGGCGGCGGTCAGGACAGTGTTCTTGGCGTTGCTCATGACGGTTCTCCTTGCAAGGGCAGGTCATGGAAGGGGACTTGGGGGACGGTCGCGGTCAGGCGCTGGTCGAGGGCGGAGGTCAGGGAAGCGGCGGTGGAGGCCGCGCCGCCCATCTGGTCGGCGCCGTGCGCGGTGTTCAGCAGCAGCGTCGGATACGAGAGAACCCGCAGGCGGCGCAGCGCGCGGAAGCCGGCGCGGGCCTTCACCCGGCCGGCCGGGGCGCTGAACGCTGCGGTCACGGCGTCCGCGTCCAGGCCGAGCCCGTCGGCTATGTCCCGGTAGACCTCGGTGTCGGACAGGCTGCGGCCGTCGACGAACCACGCCCGCTGCATGGCCTCGACCGCGTCCAGGTCGCCGATGCCGGGCTGGTCGCGCAGCGCGGCCAGCCCGGCCGCCGCGGCGGCGGAGTCGAGCACGGTCGTGCCCCGCGAGACGGCGCGGTCGTAGCCGGCGCCGAACGTGACTCCGGTCAGTCGGGTGACGTCGCCGCGCTCGGCCGACAGATGCGGATAGGCCGAGATCGGCAGCACCCTGGCCCCGGTGTAGAGGCCGGCGGAGACGACGCCGAGCCGGATGCGGTGAGCGTTGTCCTCGGCGAAGGCCCGCAGGGTGGGGCCGAAGCCGTAGCACCAGGCGCAGTACGCGTCGAAGGCGTACGTCAGGGAGGCCTGTTCCGCCGAAGGCATCGCACGCCTCCTCTCATACCGGTCTCTTAGTGATTTCCGACATCCAAAGACGTCGGTTGGTCTGACAGCTCCAAGTTAGAGTCGTTGAGCAGGCTGAATCGGATACGCTGGCGACTGGTGATGGTCAAAAACCGACATGATGCCGCCCGCGGGGTCCCGGAGATCTCCTTCGCGGCGCCCGCCGGCACCCCCGCCGGCGTCGAAGTGCTGTCCCTCGCCGAGCTGCGCCACCGCGTACCGGTCGAGCGGCTCACGACTCCGCAGCGCCCGGACTTCCACCACCTGATCGCCCTCACCGGCGGAACCCTGTGGCACACGGTCGACTTCACCGCCTACGCCCTCGAACCCGACTCATGGCTATGGGTCCGCCCCGGCCAGGTGCAGCAGTGGGGCGACCTCACCCGCGCCGAGGGGACCCTGATCCTGTTCCGCCAGGACTTCCTCGACCCGGCCACCACCGCCGGCGCTCTCGTGGAGGACCCGCACGCGCCGGTCCTGCGCCGGGCCCTGCCCGAGGACGCCCAGAGCCTGCGCATGGCCGCCGACCATCTCGCCGCCGAGTTCCAGGCCCTCGGCCGCCTGCCGCTGGAGGTGCACACCGCGGCCCTACGCCACCTGCTGGCCGTCCTCGTCCTGCGCCTGGCCCACCTCACCGCGCCGGCCGGCAGCCCGGCCCCCGAACCCGACGCCACCTACCTGCGCTTCCGTGACGCGGTGGAAAGGGACTTCGCCCGCACCCGCCGGGTCGAGGACTACGCCGACACGATCGGCTATTCGGCTCGCACCCTCGCGCGCGCCACCCTCGCCGCGGCCGGCCTGGGCGCGAAGGAGTTCATCGACCGCCGGGTCGTCCTCGAAGCCAAGCGCCTCCTGGCCCACAGCGATCAGAGTGCCGCCCGCATCGCCGACCGCCTCGGCTTCTCCAGCGCCACCCACTTCAGCAAGTACTTCCACCAGCGCACCGGCCAGACCCCGATCACCTTCCGCGAAACGGTCCGCGGGCACATCCCGAGGTGAGGCATCTGTCCGGCCGCGCTCGCAGTTCTCGACGCCAATGCGCTGCTACCCACGCCTGCCGCTGCAAGAACGGATACCAGCACCACAGGGGACAGCGCCGGCCGGTACCGGCCGTGCCACCTTCCTCGTAGAGCCCGGTTCGGGCTCGTGGCCTCCGGGGCCGGAATGACTCGTTGCGCCCGTCCTTGAATGATCCGGGGGGTGCTGTCGCCGGTCCTGGCGGCACCGGATGGTCGCTGATGGAAGCGTGTCCGCCGACAGGCAGGGCTGCGTAATGTGGCTGTCGATCTCCGGCGCCCGGGCGGGCCACCGGTTGCGACTCCGGGGAGGGAAAGCCCGGTGACCAGCAACGACTTCACTTCGATCGATGTGTTCTGCGCCCTGGCGTGGGCAAGTCCACCCACCACGGCACGGCACGGATCTGCTGGCCGATTGCCGTACGACCTTCGACAAGCCGCCGCCCAATGGATGAAAGGGGTGGAGCGGGTGCGTACCCCCGCTTGTTGATCGACCAGGTGTCGAGGTGGCCCTGTTCCAGCGTTGGCCTCGCGGCCGTAGCGGGCTTCCACGCCAAGGGCGTTGAGGTCGGCCCGATTGCGCAGGGCCCTCGGTCGGGACTCCAGGCGCCGGGGAGGATCTCATTCGACGGGCGCGGGCGGTCGGAGGGGTGCGGCGGGTCCGTCGCCGATGAGGGTGATGGTGCCGGTCTGGCCCTCCCGGCGGAGGGTTCAAAACGCCGGGCACACTCACATCCCTCGCCGACCCGCCGCACACCGAAGAGCTGCAGCGCCGGCATCCGTTTCGGATCGCGGGTCATCGCACCCCTGCGCTGCGGCTCCGTCCTGCACGGGGAATCAGGCGGCGACGAGCTCCTGCTCGCGGTCCGGCGTTTTGACCTTGGGCTTCTTGTTCGGCAGCGAGAGCCGGAAGACCTTGTGCCACGCGGAGAACACCTGCTTGGGCAGCGGGCCGGTGACGTACTCCAGCTCGTACTTCTCGAACAGCGCGCGCACCTTCACCGCGACCTCGGCGTACCGGTTGCTCGGCAGGTCCGGGAACAGGTGGTGCTCGATCTGGTGCGACAGGTTGCCGGTCATGAAGTGCATGGCCTTGCTGCCGCTGATGTTCGCCGAGCCCATCATCTGGCGCAGGTACCACTGGCCGCGAGTCTCGCCCTTGATCGACCGGCGCTCGAAGACCTGTACGCCCTCGGGGAAGTGCCCGCACATGATCACCGAGTGGGACCAGATGTTGCGGACAAGGTTCGCGGTGAACGTGGCGGCGAGCGTGGTGAGGAACGACGGGCCCGACAGCAGCGGGTGGATCACGTAGTCCTTGAGTACCTGCTTGCGGATCTTGCGGCCCACGGCCTTGGCCCGCGCGCGGAACTCCGGGTTCTTGCGGCGGCGCTTGTGCAGGTTCTTGCCGAGCTCAAGGTCGTACGCTGCGATGCCGTACTCGAAGAAGCAGGCGTTGAGGAAGTTCCACAGCGGCTGGCCGAGGTGGAACGGGTGCCACTTCTGGTCCTCGTCGACGCGCATGATGCCGTAGCCGAGGTCGTTGTCCTTGCCGATCACGTTGGTGTACGTGTGGTGCAGCTCGTTGTGCGAGTGCCTCCACTGCTCGGACGGCGAGACGTGATCCCACTCCCAGGTGGTGGAGTGAATCTTCGGGTCCCGCATCCAGTCCCACTGGCCGTGCAGGACGTTGTGGCCGATCTCCATGTTGTCCATGATCTTCGCCACGGACAGCCCGGCGGTGCCGAGCAGCCACGCGGGCGGGAAGATCGAGAACAGCAGCACGCCCCTGCTGACCAGCTCGAGCTTGCGCTGCGCCGAGATGACCTTACGGATGTAGGCGGCGTCTTTCTCGCCGCGGCCGGCGATCACCTCGTCGCGTATCGCGTCCAGCTCGCGGCCTAGCTCCTCGATCTGCTCCGCGGTCAGGTGGGCGGCGGGGTCGATGGCGGTCAAGATTCTCCTACCGTTCGATGTCACAGGGGCCCGCAGCGGCGGACACGCAGGTCTGGATGAGGACGCCCGGCTCGGCCGCGGTGATCTCGCCGGTGCGCAGGTCGCGGACGGCGCCCGCCTTGAGCGGCGTGACGCAGCCGAAGCAGATGCCCATGCGGCACCCGGAGGGCATGAGCACGCCGGCCTCCTCGCCGATGTCCAGCAACGGCGTGGCGCCGTCCGCGTCGACGGTCTTGCCGGTGGCGCTGAACGTGACCTCGCCGCCGTCGCCGGCGACGACGATGCTGGGGCGGAAGCGTTCGGTGTGCAGGCGCTCCTGGACGCCGTGATCGGCCCAGTGCTTTTCGGCGGCGTCGAGCAGGCCCGCGGGCCCGCAAGCCCAGGTCTCGCGCTCGGCCCAGTCGGGCACGAGTTCGTCGAGACGGGCGATGTCGAGCATGCCGTCCGTGTCGGTGTGGACCTCGGTGAGCCGCAGCTTTTTGTCCGCGACCAGGTCGTGCAGTTCGTTGCGGAAGATCACGTCTTGCGGCTGTGGCGCGCAGTGGACCATGACGACGTCGTCGAACTCGATGTCGCGCAGCATGCCCATCACGGGCGTGATGCCGCTGCCGGCCGTCAGGTAGAGCACCTTGGCGGGCTTGGCCTGCGGCAGCACGAAGTCACCGGTCGGCTGGTTGAGCTGGATCAGCATGCCCGGTTTCGCCCTGCGGACCAGGTGGTTGCTGACCTTGCCGTCCGGGATCGCTTTCACGGTGATCGTGACGCGGCCGTCCTGGCGGTTTGTCGGCGAGGTGATGGAATAGGCACGCCACAGACGCACCCCGTCGACGTCGACCCCGATCCGCACGTACTGACCGGCTGTGTGACCGCGCCAGCCCCGTCCCGGCCTGATCACGATAGTCGCGGCGTCACCCGTCTCGGGGTGCACGGCCTCGATGCGCCCACGCAGGTCAGCGCCCGCACGCAGCGGGCTGACCAGGTCGAGGTAGTCCGACGGCAGCAGCGGCGTCGTGACCATCTCCAGCAGTTTCCACGCCCTGCTGCGGAGGGCTGCACTCGTCATGACTCCAGCCTGCTGCGCCTCAAGGCGTAAAGTCTTGACCGCAGGACGTAAATCTGATCGGCTAAATTGTTCGCAGGGAACAAAACGTGAGTCATGCAATGCGGAGGGCCAGCGAACTGGCCCTGGACGAGACGACGGTCACCGCACTTCGAGCCGCGCTGAAGAGCACCGCCGACGAGATCGTCCAGGCGATCATCGACGAGGTCCCTTCCTACGCCAACGCCCTTGCGGGCCGCATGGGCGCCACCATCCGCCAAGCCGTCCGCACCGCCCTGGGGCACTACCTGGACCTCGCGAGCGGGAACGCCACGGGCGGCGACGCCGGTGACGCAGCCTACGAGTTGGGCCGCGGCGAGGTACGCGACGGCCGTTCGATGGACGCCCTGCTCAGCGCCTACCGCGTCGGCGCCCGCGTGGCCTGGCGATGCCTGGCAGCCGGTGCCGTACCCGCAGGTCTGCCCGCCGCCGAGGTCGCCAAGTTCGCCGAGCTGACCTTCGCCTACATCGACGAGCTCTCCGCCGCGAGCGCCGCGGGCCACGCCGACGAACTGGCCGCCCGGGGCAGGGCCCACGAGCGCCACCTGGAACACCTGGCCCGTGACCTCCTCGCCGGCGCGAGCCCGGACGTGCTGCTGGCCTCCGTTCAACGGGCCATGTGGCAGCCTCCGGTTTCGCTGACCGCGGTCCTGCTGCCCGCCGCCCAGGCCCGGCCTGCCTACCGCGCGCTCGACCCGAGCACCCTCGTCCTCGACGATCTGCCGGATGCCACCGGAGTGCTGCTCGTCCCCGATGCCGACCGATCACATCTCTTGCGGCAGCTGACCGACCGCACCGCCGTGGTCGGCCCGGCCCGGCCATGGACTCGTGCGTCCGCCTCGTATGCACGAGCCGCACGCGCGCGCTCCCTCTCCTCTGATATTCGCGACACCGAGGATCACCTGCCCGAGCTGGTCCTGAGCGCCGACGTGGACGCGTTCGCAGACCTGCGTGCCCGAGCCCTCGCACCGTTGCGGACCTTGCCTGTCGCGACCGCGAGGCGGCTGGAGGAGACGTTGCGGGCGTGGCTGCTGCACCAGGGCAGGCGGAACGAGATGGCGGCGGCGTTGTTCGTCCACCCCCAGACAGTCCGGTACCGGATGTCGCAGCTGCGGGAGCTGTTTCCGGATCTCGCATCGCCGCACCGGGTCCTTGAACTGACGCTGGCGGTCGGTCTTCGGGTCAGCTGACGCGTACTTCGACCGTCCATGAGAAGTCCGCGAGCGGTCCAGGAATCGTGCCTCGTTCTTGGTGCCATCAGCTGGCTCATGCGGCCCGGGGAAGAGCGTATGAGCCAGCTGAGACCGGGGATTGATGCGAAGACCAGACAAGGCCTCGGGAAGCCCGTCGGGGGCGCTGTCTCTGAGAAGCGCGGTGGCGGATACGGCTCGACTGGATCCGGTGGACGATGCGCACCGGCCCGCTCGCCGACGCGCTCAGCGAGCATCTGGTCAGCGACCTGTGACGCTATGCCCTCAAAAACGCCTTTCATGTCGTCGTGGAGCGCGCCGTCCTGGCACGAGCTGACCCACGGGCGCGCGGCGGGCTGCAGCTGGGTGACCGGTGGGGCGGCCGGGCCGGGTCACCAGGGCGGGGGACCGGGGCGCTCGTGCCGGGGACCACCGTGGTTATGCGACGGCTTCGCGCCTCCCTTCCGACAGGCCGGCCGGACGACCGACCGGGCCGGACTGGCACCGCGCGGGGGATGATGGGGATGGAATGACGGAACGCGAGGTCAGGAGCGTCCATGGCGAAGCGGGTTCACCAACCCCGTGAGGACGCCGAGTTCGATTTCATCCTCGGGATGAGCGGAGTCCCGGTCCTCGCATACTTCACCGGGACATGGCCCAAGGCAATCGAGCCCTGCCGGGCGATGGACCTCGTCGTGGGTGGCATCGCCGACGAGTACACGGGCCGCCTGACAGCCGTCCGCACCGACATCACGCGCTGTCCGGCCGCAACCGAGCGATACGGGATCACCGGAGCCCCGTCCTACGTCCTGCTGAAGGAGGGAGAGGCGGTGGCGCACGCCACGGGGCCCATGACCATCGCCGAGATACGGAAGTTCCTGGACGGCCACCTCTGAACGGCCGCCGCGGCACTGCGGCCGCCACGCCCGTCTCGTCTCGTCTATAGGAGCTGCGACGCCTGAGACCCCTTGAGGCTGAGACACCCCCATAGGTCACAGAACCCCATCCAGCGCCCTCGCGTCCGGCTGCTGCACGGCCCCGGCCACCACCTCGGGGAATGCCGGCGCCGTGTCTGCGCCCCGCCTTGAGCGGAGCACCACCTGCCTCGTGTCGACCGAGACCAGAGCGCGGTATCCGTCCCACTTCGGTTATGCGCTGTTGAACTGTCCGGGGATAGTGTCCGGCCTCATGTCGAGCACGGGGTGGCGGGTGCATGCCACGGATCGAGAGCTGGCGCAGTTGCGTGAAGTGACTCCGCTTCCAACGCAGTTGCAGCACTAGCTGTGGCCAGGCAGAAGGAGGAATCAGAAGACCTGGCGCATGCGCCTGAGAGTTCGTAACAGGATCATGGGTGGGCCTTCTTGAGGCGTCGTCAGCAGATGAGGCTGCATGCCAGGGAGACGAAGGCGTCGTGGAGTTCGAGGTGTCGTTCCCCTCGGATGGCGAGGCGCTTGAGCTGGTTGAGGGGGCGAGGGCCTGCTCGACGACGTAGCGGAATTTGTGAAGCTCCGCCTGTCGTTCGCGAAATTCAGCTGTGTGGCGTGCCTGCTACCGGTTGGCCCCGAGGAAGTCCTCCAGGATCTCGACGAACCGCGCCGGCTGCTCCTCGGCCGGGTAGTGGCCGCAGTCGTCGAGGACGACCCCCGTGACGTCGCCGGCCGCCAGCCGCATCGTCTGGGCGGCACTCTCGCCGCTCCACAGCGCGCCGCCGAGGGCGAGCACCGGCAGCGTCAGCCGGGTCTTGCTGCGCTGCTCGTTCTGCGCGATCGTCTCGTCCAGCGCCCGGTAGTACGCGAAGCTCGCCCGCAGCGCGCGAGGATCCGCGGTGATCGCGTCGACGTAGACGTCGACGGCGTACGCGGGGATCGCGGTCGGCGTGGCGGCCTTGGTGGCGAACTGCCAGCCGAAGAAGAGCCGCTCCCGTCCGCGGACCAGTTCCTCGTTGAGGTCGTCGAGCCGGTTGAAGCCGAACTGCCAGAGCCTCAGGTTGGCCGCGGCCGGGCCGAAGAACGGTGGGGACGGCGTGAGACCGGGGATCGCTGCTTCGAGGATGGCGAGCCGGTCCACCCGCTCGGGGTGATCGGCGGCGAGGGCGTATGCGGTCCACGTGCCGATGTCGTGGCCGACCACGTCGAACCGGTCGTGCCCGAGCGCGGCCATCAACGCGACCAGATCGGCGGCGAGCGTGCCGGCGTCGTACCCGTCGTCGGGCTTGTCGGAGAGCCCGGCTCCGCGCGAGTCGACGGCGACGACGGTGTGCCGACGGGCGAGCGCGGGCATCACCTCCCGCCAGGCGTACCAGGTCTGGGGCCACCCGCCGATCAGCAGCAGCGCCGGGCCGTCCCCACCGGTGACCGCGTGCAGCCGCAGTCCGTTCACCTCCACGAGCCGGCTGGTGAAGACGTCGGTGAACCCGTCGGGCAGCCGCAGCGAACTCAAGGTTGTCATGCCGGCGACCCTACCCATCTTTGAATGATCGGTACAAGATGTGTAGGCTTACGAACCATGGCAGGCCGCAAGCAATTCGACGTGGACGAGGCGCTACGACGTGCGATGCACGTCTTCTGGCGCTGGGGTTATTCGGAGGCCTCGATCGATCGCCTGACCGAGGGCACGGGCCTGGGCCGGGGCTCGCTCTACGCCACCTTCGGCGACAAGAGCACCCTCTTCCGCAAAAGCCTCCAACGGTACGCGCAGACCTACCACCCGCAGTACGAGCAGGCACTGTCCCGCCCCCACCCGAGCCCGAGCGCCGTTGTGGCCGCCTTCCTGCAGGTCGCCCTGAACCGTATCGCCGACCCGACGGTCCCGGATGGCTGCCTGCTCACGGTGTCGGCAACGCAGTTCCCGGCGCTTGACGCGGAGGGCCGGGCGATGGTCCGCGCCATGATCGACGGTTTGCGGGCGATGCTGGAGCAGGCGTTGCTGGCGGCGGGGGCCGGTGAGCAGGAGGCGGCAGAGCTGGCGTTGTGCACGCTGGCGACGAACAAATCTCTGGCAGTGCTGAGCCGCGCCGGTTTCTCGGGCGAAGACCTGGCAACCGTCGCGGCAGCCGCCGCCAAGAATGCCAAGGCTGTTGTGCCGAACCGGCCGGCCGAACCGTCGGGGCCGCGATAGGCGGGAACGACTCCGTCGCCCATGGATCTGCAGAGACCTTGGGGCAGCCGGCCGCTCGGCAGGAAGCGACTCGGCCCAGCCCTCATAGGGGCTGAGCCGACCCTGGCGACGAAATCGTCCCACCGGCGCCCCACCGCGGCCCGCCACCTCAACATCGGCTCGTATCACCTCATGTACCGACGAGCAGCCGAGCGGATCGCGGGCAATGACGGCGTCCTCGTGCTCTGCGCCCTGCACGGCCTCGTCCGGCTCGACTACGAACTCCTGCCGTACGGCAGCGGATGGATGCTGCCGGCCGCATCGGCGTCGAGCAGCTGCGCGCGGGCAGGCTGCCGGGCTCGGCGTCCTCGCTGGCCGCCGGGTCCGGAGCTGGGCGATCACCGACTACACTCCCCGCGATTCGCTGTTCGAGTACGGGGAGTGTCATGTCGTCGAACCGGGGCAGTCGCTCTCTTTTTGCCGCTGTCGCCTGTGCTGTGCTCACTCTTGTCGGCGGCTGCACTTCAGGAGGGGGCGAAACGGCTGCCAAGTCCGCGTCGTCCTCTCCAGTTTTGTCGCGGAGGCCGTCGACGACTGTACGGCCTCTCAGCGCTGCAGAGTTGGCGGCAGCACTTCCCGAACAAGGCGCTCTGCCGGGCTACAGCGTCAACAACAGCGCGCCCGAGACAACAACGGGCGGCGACAAGTCCGATCAGAGCGTACGGCCCGCGGCATGCCAACCACTTGAGGACGCCAGATCTGGCGTCTTCGCCGACTCAGCAGCCACTGCCTGGATCCACATATCCGCTTCGAAGTTCGCCCCGCCAGACGAGACCCTCACCTTCACCAGCTATCGCTCCGGAGCTGCCGGCGCGCACCTTGCCTCCTTGGACAAAGCGCTCGCCGCATGTCCGTCGCTGTCCTTCCAAAACCGATACGGCGACCGCGTGAGTGTGGACGTGGAACGAGTCAAAGACGAGGTATCGGCGGGTGACGCCTCGGTGAGCTTCCGGATGCACTGGACTTTGAATATCGATGGGTTTAAGTCGGACACGTATGACCTGGTCACCACTGTCCGCTCAGGAGAAGCGACCATCACTGTCGTATCGGACAGCATCGTCGGTAGCCAACTCTCTGATGCGAAGAAGCGCGCATTCCTCCCGAAGCTCGATCAGCAGCTCCTGAAACGCCAAGCCGACGCCCTGGGTGCGGCACAGCACAACTGAGCACCCAGTACGTTCGCGCCGCGCACTTCTACGACCAGATCGCCTGGTTCACCAAGGGCCCGCAGCACCGCCCGGTCCTGAACCTGGAAGCCGCCGCCGGTGGCCAGGTCGACTTCGTCGACGCGCTCCAGGGCGAGGACACCCGCAACGAGTTGTCCTGGCACATTTCCGACCACTGCCCACTGTGGGTGGAGTTTTCGAGTCCATCCAGCTCCGCTGCGACACCTCGGGGTCCTTCATGGGCCCGGATCGTATGAGAGGCACCGGCGACGACGTGCGGAAAACCCCGAAACCACCCTGCCGGACGACCTGCACGGGAGACCGCCCCGACCGGCACGAACCCCCCTGAACAACGTCACACCAGCCCCATGACCTGCCGCTTCAAGATGGCGGCAGCTCAGTGTTGAGTCTGTCGGCAGGCACTCGCTCGATGCGGGTCCAGCCCCTCCAGCCACGCTCCTTCAGGATCGCCAACACCAGTTCGGCACCTGGTGCGGACTCCAGCATGGTTGAGTCCATCAGGGCGACGAACTGATCGTCGAAGCCGTCGGCACCCACCTCGCCGGCATCCACGGCGCGCATCATCAGGCGCTCCAGGATGTCGGCGATCTCGACGATCCGTGGATCGCCGGCCAGCCAGTCGAGCTCCCCAGTGAAGAAGCTGTAGAGCCTCACCATGTCGGGGTCGTCCAGCTCCTCGTGCTTCTTAGCGATCACGGAGTCGATCAGGTCCGGCACCTGCGCGGCGATCATGATCCAGGCATCCCGCTCCAGCTCGATGTACCGCTCCCCGACGCCGAGACCGCGCAGCCGGTCGAGGTAGTCCACGACGCTTTGCGGGAGTGCCAGGTGCTCTCCGGCGGCGAGCCGGGCGAGTCGGTTGCGGGTGTCCTGCAGCCGCCGGATCTCGGCGCGCAGATCCTTGTCGATCTCCTGGACGCCTCCGGTGAACTCCTCCGGGCCGGCGTCGAGGAGTTCCTGCACCCTGGCCAGCGGCACGCCGGCATCGGCCAGGGTGTGGATCCGGATCAGTCGCACGACGGCGGCAGCATCGTAGGTCCGGTACCCGGACCGGTCGCGCTCGGGCTCGGGCAGCAGCCCGATCTTGTGGTAGTGGCGTACCGCCCGTACCGTGACCCCGGCGTACGTCGCCAGCTGGCTGATGGTGAGCATGGGTCTGAGCCTGCCTCAGGCGATCTTCCGGCGATAGGCGGTCATCGCGAAGCCGTACGCCACGACGAGGATGCCCACACACCACGCGAGCGCGATCCAGATGTCGTCGCCGACCGGCTGCCCTGTGAACAGAGCACGGATCGTGTTGACGATCGACGTCACCGGCTGGTGCTCGGCGAACCAGCGCACCGGGCCGGGCATCGTCTTTGTGGGCACGAACGCCGAGCTGACGAAGGGCAGGAAGATGAGCGGGTAGGCGAACGCGCCCGCTCCCTCGACCGACGACGCGGAGAGCCCGGGGATCACGGCGAGCCAGGTCAACGCCAGGGTGAACAAGAGCAGGATGCCGGCGACCGCGAGCCATGCCGACACTCCTGCCCCCGTGCGGAAGCCCATGAGCACAGCGACGCCCACGACGAGCACGAGCGCGATCAGGTTGGCGACCAGCGAGGTGACGACGTGTGCCCACAGCACACCCGACCGCGCGATCGGCATGGACTGGAATCGCTCGAAGATCCCGCTCTTCACATCGGTGAACAGCCGGTACGCGGTGTAGGAGATGCCCGATGCGATGGTCATGAGCAGAATGCCGGGCAGCATGTAGTTCACGTATGAAACCGACCCGGTATCAATGGCGCCGCCGAACACGTAGACGAACATCAGCATCATGGCGACCGGCGTGATGGCGGTCGTAATGATGGTGTCCATGCTGCGTGTGACATGGCGCAGGGTCCGCCCCGTGAGCGCGGCAGTGTCGCTGAAGAAGTACGCGGTCATCCTTGTCCCCTAGTTGTCGCGCCAATGGCGTTGCTCTTGTCGCCGCCGATGACCGCGAGGAAAACCTCCTCCAGGGTCGGCTGCTTCTCGACGTACTCGACCGTGGCGGGCGGGAAGAGCTGCTTGAGTTCGGCGAGGGTGCCGTTCACGATGATCCGACCTTGGTGGAGGATCGCGATCCGGTCGGCCAGTTGCTCGGCCTCGTACAGATACTGCGTGGTGAGCAGCACTGTCGTTCCGTGGCGGGCCAGCTCCTTGACCGCATCCCACACCTCGATGCGTGCCTCGGGGTCGAGTCCGGCCGTCGGCTCGTCCAGGAAAATCACCGGCGAATTCCCGATGAGACTCATCGCGATGTCCAGTCGGCGGCGCATCCCACCTGAATACGTGGACACTCGCCGCGCGCCCGCCTCGCTCAGCGAGAAACGCCTCAGTAGGTCATCCGCGATCGCGCCCGGGTCCTTGAGGTGGCGCAGCTTGGCGACGAGGGCGAGGTTCTCCCGACCGCTGAGGATCTCGTCGACGGCCGCGAACTGCCCGGTGAGACTGATGGACCCCCGCACGTTCGCCGGTTGCGTCGCGACGTCGAAGCCATTGACGCTCGCCGTCCCCGCGTCGGCCTTCAGGAGCGTGGCGAGGATCCTCACGGTCGTGGTCTTGCCCGCCCCGTTGGAGCCGAGCAGGGCGAAGATGCTGCCCGGCGCCACGTCGAAGTCCACGCCGCGCAGCACTGCGAGCTTCCCGTACGACTTCTCGAGACCCTGCACGCTCATCGCCGGTCCGGCGATCGTTTGAGCCGTCATGGTCATCTGCCTCCTTTGCGGAGCTGCTCCACGCGACTGCGAGGTCACCCCTGCCGGAAGGATGGAGGGTTGACCCAGCGTCAAGGTCAAGCCCACTCCGACCGCGGCATCCAGACCGCCGGCTCCGATGTCCGGTCAAGCACTCTTCGTGACCAACTACTGACCTCGACGCCGCCGTCAAGCGGCTCGCCGCCGACGGCTTCCCCGTCACCGTCGAGCTGCTCGCCCGGCTCTCCCCGCTTCAGTACGACCACATAAACTTCCGCGGCCGCTCTGCCTTCACCCAGTCCGCGGCGCCCGGCGTGCGCCCGTTGCGTGACCCCCACGCCCACGACGAGTCAGACGACGGCGAGGCCGAGTAACGGAGGCGCCGCACGATGCCTGATCCTTTCCACCAGCACCAGGGTGGTGGCCGCGGCCATCCGCATTCGCCGTGCGGTTCCTGGCCGGGCTTTCCTCGAGCTTGTACAGCGCCAGTAGGTGGCGAGCCAGGGCGAGTGCGGCAAGCAGCGCTACGAGCACGCACACACCCCACCAGCCAGCCTGGCCCCAGACGCGTACTCCGAGCCAGGAACCTGCGCTGCCGCCCAGATAGGCGCAGGTCATGTAGGCGGTGTTGAGCCTGCTGCGGGCGTCGGCGCGCAGGGCGTAGACGCGGACTTGATTGGCGACCATGCCGGACTGCATCGCGGTGTCGAGGAGCAGCGTGCCGAGTGTCAGGGAGGTCAGGCCCAGCGTGCCGCCCCGGGTACCAACGGTGAGGATCGCGGCCGAGACGAGGACGCCAAACATGCAGACCAGGTTCACTGGATCGGGGCCGTAGCGGTCCACCAGACGGCCGGCGAGCGGGGTGCAGACCATGGTCACCGCGCCGACCAGGGCGATCATTCCTACCGCCTGGGCACCCAGCCCGTAGGCCGGTCCGGCGAGCAGGAGCGCCAGGCAGGTCCAGACCGCGGAGAACCCGGCGAAGACGGTTGCCTGGTAGAAGCACGAGCGGCGCAGGTCTGGCTCGGTGCGCAGCAGGCGCAGCGGCTCGGCCAGGAGCGCTGTGTACGGCTGGCGGGAGGACGGGGTTGTGGTCGGCACCGCGAACGCCAAGACGGTGGCGAGGATCAGGGCCAGGACCGCGGCGACCACGTAGGGGGCCCGCCAACCCAGCCACTCACCGAGCGTGCCGCTGAAGGTCCGGGCCAGCAGCATGCCGCCGGTCGATCCGCTCAGCAGGGTGCCGATCACCGCTCCTTGGCGGTCGGCGGCCACGAGACCAGCCGCCAGGGGGCCGACGATCTGCGCGCCCACGGTAGTCAGGCCGACAAGGGTGCTGGCGGCAATGAGGGCCGGCAGAGCCGGTGCGCAACCCGCTGCGAGCAGTGCCAGGCCGGTCAGGGCGAGGAGGGCGACGAGGAACGAGCGGTGCGGGAGCCGGTCGCCGAGCGGCACCAACAAGACCATCCCGGCCGTGTAGCCGATCTGCGTGGCGGTCACCACCGCAGCGGCGGAATCGGGCGACACGTGCAGCCCGGCGGCGACCAGTGGACCGATGGCCTGCGGGAAGTAGATGTTGCCCACTGCCACGGCGCATGTGACAGCCAGTATCAGGACCATCCGGCGGCTCATCCTTCAGTCCACCGGCCCGTCCGCGACGTAGATGACCTGGCCGGAGACGAACCCCGCCCCGGGACTTACGAGGAAGGAGTCGGTATGTGTGATGTCGTCAGGCAGGCCCACCCGGCCGACCGGGATGGACTGCTCCGCCCTGTGCCGGAACTCCTCGAAGCTCAGGCCGAGTCGCCGGGCCGAGGCTCTGGTCATGTCGCTCACGACGAAGTCCGGCGCGATGGCGTTCGCGGTCACGCCATGCGGGCCGAGCTGGAGAGCGAGGGATTTGGTGAATCCGATCAAACCCACCTCCGCGCCGGTGTAGTCGACGCGGCCGGCATCACCGACCGCGGAGCTGCTCGACATGATGACGATGCGTCCCCAGCTGGCCGTCACCATGTGCGGGCAGACGGCCCGGGCGGCGAAGAACGGGCCGCTGAGGTTGATCCCCAAGACCGTGTCCCACTGCTGCGCGGTCATGTCCACAAGATCAGCACGGGGTCCGATGCCGGCGTTGCAGACCAGCACCGTCGGCGGTCCAGACGCGGCGGCGATCCGGACGACGGCCGCAGTGACCGCGGCCTCGTCGGAGACATCAGCGGCGACGGCCGGCGCTGCGCCGCCGGCACTTGTGAGGGCCTCCACGGTATCGCCGCAGTCCGTCTCGTCCAGATCGATCACGCCGACGGCCAGGCCGTCGCCCGCCAGGCGCCTGGCAACAGCGGCGCCGATACCGCGGGCAGCACCGGTGACAACCGCCGTCCGCTGCACATGAGTTGTGGGTGTCATGGGAGGAAGTCCACGGCATCGACGTTGCGTCGCCAATCGATGTAGCGTTGGGCTTAATGATCAGCTTTGTGCTCGGCGTCGAGGACCTCGCGGACACCCGCTTCGCCCTCTCACCCCTGCACGAAACCCTGTTCAGCCTGCGGGTGCTGCAGGATCCGGGCCTGTCGGCGCTGCATCTGCCCTGGCGCAGGTCCGTACTCGGCAGACTCGGCACGCTCGACACCGGTCTATTGATGTCCTTGGTCGCCCAACGGCGCACCCTCCCCGATTTCCTGACCCCGAATCCCGCGAGCTTCGCGCCGGCCTTCGAAGAGGAGCTCTTCGTCGTCCGTCAGGCGTCTTGCGCTCGGGTCCGTCACGACCTGCTGCTCGCGCACGCGCCCGACCCTGTTCCCGAAGCGCTCCGCGACGCCACCGCCGAAGACGCGTCTGTCGCCAGACTCCGCGACGCCATCTGCGATCTCCTGCGGCAGTACTGGGAGGTAGCGATCGAGCCGGTGTGGCCGCAGATGCGGCTGGTGCTGGAAGCTGACATGACCTACCGCGCCCGCCAGCTCGCCGTGGGTGGCGCCCGACTGCTGTTCGCCGACATGCACCCGAACCTGCGCTGGCAAGGCGGAGAGCTGTACATCCACAAGATGATCAGCAGGCACCGGGTTGCGGCATCTGGCCGGGGACTGCTGCTCCTCCCGTCCGTGTTCGCACACAAGCCCGCGCCCCCTGTGAGCCCGGACGAGCCGCCGAGCCTCGTCTATCCCAGCCGGGGAGTAGCCACGCTGTGGGGCTCGGAGATGCCGACCGTCGACACAACCGCCCTGGTGTCTCTGCTCGGTTCATCCCGAGCGAGACTGCTCAGTCTCCTGGAAGAGCCGCTGCCCACCGTAGAGCTCGCCCGCCGTCTCAGGGTCACCCCAAGCGCTGTCTCACAACACCTGCGGGTCCTGCACTCCACAGGGCTGGTCACCCGGACACGTGACGGACGGCATGTGCTGTACCGGAGAAGCGCACTCGGCGACCGACTCACGACCACCGGTTCCAGACCGCGAACTCACGACAGCTGAGGTTCAGCAGTCCGCCTCCACCCGCTCCAGCGGCCGAAGTTCGGCGAGCTGCTGACGTACGCGCGGCCGGGCGACACCGTGTACATCTCCGAGATGTTCCGGCTCATGCGCGGCACGCAGCACATCCTCGACGTAGTCGACGTCCTGCACCGCGATCGCCTCGACCTGCGCATCCACGATGGAGCGTTCTCCGCGATGGACCTCACCGCCCGCCACCCGCGCACCGGAGAGCTGCTGGCCACCGTGAAGTTCATGGTGCAGACCCTCGCCGCGCCGGAGAACTCCAGCGTGCCCTCCAGCGCGAGCTGACCCACGACGGATTGCGGGCCGCCGAGGCCAAGGGCAGCTAGGGCGGCCGCCGCCCGGCCATCGCGGCCGGGAAGACCGACGCCGTCCGCACCGCGTACGTGGAAGGGCAGTCCATCGCCGCCTTGGCCCGCGAATACGGCGTCAGCCGCGGTGCCATCCGCACGGCCGTCGCCGACCTCATGCTCGAGCACACCACCGCCAGCGGTGAAGACCCCCAGCCCCGGAGCTGCCGGTCACCCGCGACATGCCGGGCAAGGTCGCCGACTTCCTCCGCGCCACCGACTTGGAGCCCGCCGAGCAGGCCGCGCTCGACCACGGCGTGACCGTACGGCGCGGCCAGGGCTACACCCTGCGCGTGAGCGCCGCGTCCGCAGTCCATCGCCAACTCCTCGCCCGCTGCAAGCCTCTCGACTGCCAGGGTGGTTGCGGATAGAGGGCATCCCTTTCGGAGACTCGGCGCCGTGGCGGTCCAGTTCCATTACGGGCCACTCCACACGATCAGCCTGCGGCTCCCGGACGCCGGCCGCATGCCGATGTACTCCCGCACTATCAGCAGGCAGGCGGCGCGGCACTCGTCCGGGCCCTGACGTGGGTCTGTGGTTTCTCAACGCATCCAAGTTGGACACACCACGGGCCCTGGGGGATCAGCCATGACGTCCCCGAGGCCCGGTCACATGGAGTCACGCTGTCCAACGATGGCGCGACTCGGGCGTCACGCCGGTGTGAGCTGCGGCGCCTCCAGCAACCCGGTGACCTTGCGCCTCAACTCCGCCGAAGATGCGCTGTGGGCGAGCGGACAGTCCAGGATGCCGAGCTCGGTGTCCGGATGGCAGTGGCTGCATGCCCGCAGTCCGACGGCGAGGAGGCGCTGTGCCTCGTGGCGGGAGACGGCCCGCTGCCTTGTTCCGGCCGCGTAGCAGCCGTCGACGTGTACCTCGGTGTCCGGGCGGCCGTTGCCGATGCCGAGTTCGACGATCCCGTCGGGAGTCGGCGGCCGGTTCCGTTCGCCCCGCTTCTGCTCTGCTCCCCGCTGCTGGACAGCAGCGATCTTTGTGTCGATGCGCCGCAGCCAGAGGGAGTGCCACACCCGCATTCTGTGGAGTCAGGGTCTGTCAAGCAGCTCGGCATGCGGTGTGGGGCATGCGGTGTGCGGCCGCCCTACGGTCGGAAGCCGGTCTTCTTGGGCGGCCCCGACCGGATGGTCGACGATGCGCCACAGGCAGCTCAGAGCCCGGGTCGCTGATCACGTGGGCTGCCATCACCCTGATGACCAGACGCATCACCCGCCGGACCTCCCGCCGCACCGGCCAGCGGACCTCCCGAGAGCACGAACGAGACTGATCATCATGGCCCTGCCGACGGGCAGGGCCGCCTCTCCCTTTCCGCGACACTGACGCCGTCACGCGGCCGGCGGACGGGCGACTCCGGAACGTGCTCATTGCCATGACAGCCCGGAGTTTCCCGTCCCGGCTCACCCAGCGGGGAAACAGGCGGCCCCGGACGGCGCGCCGGCGCGGGCCAGAGGCGAGCGACACCTGTCGCGGCGCGTCACCGGTTCGACGCATCTTCGGTGCGCAGGGCTGCCGCGTCGGTCGGTTACGAGCCGGTCTTTGTCCCGATGCCGTGGGTGAGGAGGCTCTCGGCGGTGTCCGCGATGGTGTCCTCGATGGGACGCGCTCGCCACCCGAGAAGCTTCTCCGCCTTGGCGCTTGTGGCGTCGAGATTCCGGCCGAGCTGGTGCTTGAGCAGTCGCAGTTCCGGGTTCACGATGCCCAGTGCGCGTGCGAACCACACGGGCACTTCACGGGTCGGGGCCTTCGCGGCGCGCTCACCGAGGCGGTCATGCAGAATGCGTGCGATGTCGATGACGCGCAGGCTGTGCCCGGCTATGGCCAGGAAGCGTTCGCCGGCGGCTGCCGGATCGGTCATCGCGCGCAGGTGCAGATCTGCGACGTCGCGCACGTCGACGAAGCCCATGCCGAAGGGAGGGCACGCAGGTACCTGTCCCTCGAGCATTCTGCGCACCAGACGCAGGGATGGCGGGTCGTCCAGACCGAGCAGTGGTCCAAGGACCCCCACGGGATGCACCGCTGCCAGTTCCAGACCACCGCCTTCTTCTTGGACGAACTGCCAGGCGGCGCGTTCGGCGAGTGTCTTGGACCGCTGGTAGGGCGGGATATCGCTGTCGACGTTGGTCCAGTCCTCCTCGGTGAACGGGGTCGAGCGCGGGGGGTGCCCGATCCCGATGGCGCCGAAGGCGCTGGTCAGGACGACCCGGCTCACGCGGGCGTCGCGGGCGGCGCGCAGCACCCGTAGGACGCCCTCTCGTGCCGGGACCACCAGGTCGTTGTCGTTCGCAGGCGTATGGCGCAGGGTCGGCGAGGCGACGTGGAGGACGAAGTCGCAGTCGGTGACGGCAGCGTCCCAGCCGTCGGGGTGTTCGAGGTCGGCGCGTACGACCGTGAGACGGTCGTCGTCGAACGGTGTGGCCGCGTGCAGCCAGGACCGGAGTGCCGGCTCGCGTTGCAGGTCGCGGACTGTGGTGCGGACGCTGTGCCCGGCGTCGAGCAGGGTCTGAATGCACCAGCTCCCGACGAATCCGGTTCCTCCGGTGACCAGTACTCGTGTCATCTGTCTCTCCTCAGCTTTCGACTCGTGCAGTAAGGGGTGTCGGCGGGTGCTTCGCAGGATGCCGCTGGGCGGCGGCCACGCTGCTTCCGAGGAGGGCGTGGCCGATCATGATCGGGTAGATCACGGCGCGCTCGAACGGGCCGATGTTCCACATCCAGCCGGTGAACACGTCGGTCATGAAGAGGGGGAACGCGATCAGCCCGGCGGTGCCGAGGATGATGCTCGCGATAGACCGTCCCCTGGTGAGACCGATGCGGGTTCCGCTGGCTCCGATGATGATCGCCATGGTGTTGCCGACGAGCATGGCGCCCTGCGCGCCGACGGTGTGGCATGCGATCAGGCCGTTGTCGACGTTGGTATTGGAGCCCTGGAAGATGCCGACGAGCGAGACCCCGACGCCGGCGAGGATGGCGAGGATCATGATGATGATCGGGCGGGTGCCCTTGCGCGGGTCGAACACGAGGAACGCGCCGACGATCAGGAGGGTGCCGTAGATCATCCAGTCGGTGTCCATGACGGCACCGAGGGGGGAGTTGGCAACCTGTCCGAACGTGGTCTGCGGGGGACCGGTCAGGCCGAGGTGGCTTACCCAGTTGTACAGGGGCGAGGGCGGCGGGTCCTGCTAAGCGGCGGCGGTGATGAACTCGGCGACCCAGGACACGAGCGGGCCGAGGAGGATGAGGAGGGCTCCGGTACGGGCAGTGGCGCCGGAGCGGACGATGGGGTTCATGCGAGAGCCATTCCTGGGACGCGCTTGCGGATGGCCTCCATCTCGGCTTCGTCCGAGACGGCCTGCCAGTCGTACCTGGGGGTGTACGGGGCTTCCAGGGCGCGCACTTCGTCGTCGGTGAGCTCGATGTCGAGGGAGGCCACCGCCTCGTCGATCTGCCGGACGGATCCGGCGCCGACCAGCGGCGCGGTGACGACCGGCTGGCGTCGCAGCCAGGCGAGCGCGACCTGTGCGCGGCTGACGTCGTGGGCGTCCGCGACCTGTCCGACCGCGTCGATGATCGCGTGGTTGGATGCCTCCTGTGCGGGCGAGTAGAGCAGGTCCGCGTAGGCGCCGTCCGTCTCGGAGCGCACCGTCGAGCGGGCGTCGTCCCACCCGCGGGTGAGGCGGCCGCGGGCCAGCGGCGACCAGATGATCGTGCCGACGCCCTCGTCCAGGCACAGCGGGATCATCTCGCGCTCCTCCTCACGGGCGAGGAGGTTGTAGTGGTCCTGCATCGTCACGAACCGCGCCCAGCCGTTCTGCTTCTGCAGGTGCAGCGCCTTCGCGAACTCCCACGCATGCATGGACGAGGCGCCGAGGTAGCGCACCTTGCCGGCCTTCACAAGGTCGCTGAGTGCCTCGAGGGTCTCCTCCCAGGGGGTGGAGTGGTCGTTGCGGTGGATTTGGTAGAGGTCGATGTAGTCCGTGCCGAGGCGGCGCAGGGAGTGGTCGACCTCGGTCATGATCGCCTTGCGCGACAGGCCGCGGCCGTTCGGTCCCAGCCGCATCGGGTGGCGCAGCTTGGTGGCGATCACCACGGCGTCGCGGTCGGCGAAGTCCTTGAGCGCGCGGCCGAGGATCTCCTCGCTGGAACCGTTGGAGTACATGTTCGCGGTGTCGAAGAAGTTGATCCCCGCCTCCAGTGCGTGCTTGACGAGCGGGCGCGCTTCTTCCTCACCCTTCGACCAGACGGGGTGGCCCCGGTCGGGTTCGCCGTAGGTCATCGCACCGATCGCGATCGGGGACACGTCGAGGCCGGTCGTGCCGAGCTTGATGTAATGCATGACGCTCCTTAGAGTATGTGGAGAGCTCTCCGGATAATGTAGTGGAGAGCTCTCCACTTAGCAAGGTGAGGTCCTGTGGTCCGCTCAGATGCCCGCGAGAACAGGGCACGCATCCTCGCCGCCGCACGTGAAGCGCTCGCGGCGGACGGCAGCACGTCGATGAACCAGATCGGCCAGCGCGCGGGAGTCGGCGCGGGCACCCTGTACCGCAACTTCCCCACCCGCGAATCACTGGTCCTGGCCGTCTATCAGGACGAGGTGGCACGCATCATCGGCACCGTGCCCGACCTGCTGGCCCAGATGCCGCCACTGGAAGCGCTCCGCCACTGGACGACCGACCTCGTCGAGGCCATGCGTAGAAAGCACGGCCTCGGCGACGCCCTCGGCCCGGGCGCGCACCAGGCGATCAGCGAGCAGAGCTACGGGCCGGTCATCGCTGCGATCACAGAACTCCTCGACGCCGGCAAAAGGGACGGAAGTATCCGCCCTGACGCCGACCCGGGCGACTTCCTCCAACTCACCGGCGCTTTGTGGCGTGCCGCGTCCAGCCCCGAGGACCGGGCACCTCGCATGCTCGCGCTCATCCTCGACGGACTCCGCCCGCACCGGTGAGCGACGTGCACGCGACAGGGCCCGCCGGATGACGACTCTTCTGTGGAATCAGATTTGTCACGCTTGCGCTGCTTTGCCCTGTCGGATGCCGACGATCGGTAGGAGCTGAGCTGAGCTGAGCTGAGCTGAGCTGGGCCGGGTGCCGGTATCTGCCGGGGTGTTGGCTCGGCCGGGGGCAGGGGCGTCCGGGCGGAGCCGTTCAGTACGGTCTGGGCGACGAACGCCTACCGCCTGGCGGGGTGTGCCGGCAGACGGGCTCAAGGAGGGGCATAACTCGGCAACGAACGCTTAAACGCTCGCGTGTCCGCATACGCGAGAGACCCGGTCCGTCCGGGTGGATGGACCGGGCTACGTCGCCGAACAGGTGGTGCCCTTGCGATGGGCTCGCGGCGCGGAGTACCGGCGGGAGAGGGGCGGCATCCAGGATGGGGGAGGAGAACACGGAGGGGGAGGGCGTGTGGCTGACCATCGACACGCGGACCGATACGTGTAGCAGGTGATCGCGGCTGTGCAGGCGGCCTACGGCCTCAACCCCGCTGCGGTGGCGGGCAGCTGGCCGGAGGCTCCCGCGCGCGTGCCCCGGCCGGGCCTGGAAGGCCTGAGAGGTGGGGACCTCGGGGAGGGGTGCACGGAGCGGATGCTGTTCGACACCGTTGCCGCGGTGATGCCCGGGGCCTGGGCCGTGCTGCGCCGCCTGTTCGAACTGGGCGGCACGGCCACCTTCGGCGAGGTCCAGGAGCACTTCGCCGGCCATCCCACGACGCCGATCGAGGCGAAGCGGATCGGCGGGACGCCCACCAGTGTCCGCGCCGTACGGCGCAGGATCGGCCCGGACAACCGGTCCGACCTGCTTCAGCGGGACGACCGCAGGCGGATTTACCGGCTCGATCCTGCCCTGGTGGAGGGCCTGAGGCGAGCCTTCGATCTTGCCGACGCCCGCTCCGACCTTGCTGCAAGCAGGGCAAGGTCTGGGGCGGCCTCGGGATCGACTTCGAGTCGGTCATCGACGAACTCGTGAAGGCGCCGGTCCCGCAGCTCTATATGACGCTGATGCAGGAGGCCCACTCCATCCTGTGCGACGCGGGCCGCGAGGGCCTGCGTCTGCACTACCGCAACGGCGACGTCGAACACGTCACCCCGCAGATCCGAGCCGACGGCCACGTCGCCATCACCATCGGCCTGGAGCGCGACTGGCCGCCCTACATCCAAGGACTCATCGACCGCGGCGCCATCCAGACCCAGTAGCCCGGCACCACACACCCACACGCCCGACAGTGCGAACCGGCTCGTCGCCGTGCTGCCTGAGGATCTGAATTGCCCAGGTCGGCCGCCGAATGGGTGGCACTGGCGGGAGTTCGCCGTCCGGGATCCGGCCCCTGAGCGAAGTAGTCCGGTGTGTGCTCGCGATCCCGATCACCGTGTGGCCAGACCGGGCGGAACGGCTGAGAGGCCAGAGCCGCGACAACGGGATCGAAGTCCAGGGCGGTCGCCGCGTCCCGCTCCACCCACGACTCGTGTCCCACCAAACCGCGAGGTCACCGTCCAGTATTCACCCGTGAAGTTCTTCTGCCCCGCGAACGCGGTGAACTTCCGGGCCGGTGGGGCAAGTTCGAAGGGTTCACCCCAGTAACGGGCCAGCGGACCGAGCCGCCCGGCGCCGTCAGCACCGACGAACCCCACATGGACGTCTGATGCGTACTCCCAGGCGGGCACCGCCTCCGCAAGCTCGCCCACGAACACCTCCCCGCAGCCCTCGGCCCCGTACTTCGAGGGTGGAACACCCAGCGAAGCTCCATGCTCCGGACGGGGACGGCATCACCCCAATGGGCGACAGCCCGCTTCACAATGGCGAGATGTCCGCTTTCAGGATTCACGCTGAAGCTGGCCGTCCAGCCATGTGGCGATGTCCGTGATGACCGCAGCGTCGACGTGCTGGGGTGCCATGTACCCGGCGGGCGTCGACGGTCCTGTCCCTGGGAAGAAGAGGTGGTCGTCGGCTTCGTGGATCTGGATGGTGACGTCCGGACGCCCGTTCAGTCCCTCTCGCCAGAGGGACAAGTCGTGCTCGACGGTGACCTGGTAGTCGCGGCCGCCCTGAAGGATCAGCAGCGGCTTGTCCAGGGCAGCTGCGGTGGCAACCGCGTCGTAGGAGCGCAAGTCCAGCCAGTACGAGGCAGGAAGGCCGAAGGGCAGGTCCTCTCGGGGCGTACGAGGTGACAGGGCGGTCTCGACCGTCGTGGCCTGGCGGGTGATCTCCGCAAGGACCGCCTCGGAGTGCGGGCCGGGGGCAAGGGCGGCGAGGTGGCCTACGACCCGGACGGCCGCGCGGTGCATGGGCTCGGCGTCACCCGCCAGGATCACGACGCCCGCGACGGACGGCTCGGTCTCGGCGACCCGTGGGGCGACCTTGCCGCCCATGCTGTGCCCGGCGACGAACACCCGGCCGGAATCGACGCGCGGCTCCTCCTGGAGCAGACGCACAGCGGCAACGGCATAGGGGACGTACTCGCGTGTCATGGTGAAGTCGTCTGCGGCCGCCACCTCCGCCGCGTGTGTGAAGGTCACCTTGTCGTGGCGCAGCACTGCCACGCCGCGGCTGGCCAGACCCCAGGCGAGGTCCTTCAGGGGCTTGTTGGGTCCGCTGGTCGCGTCCCGGTCGAAAGGACCTCCGCCGCTCAGAAGCACGACACCGGGCCACGGGCCGTTGCCGCGCGGAACGGTGACGGTGCCGGCCACTGCGAGAGCACCGGCTCCGACCGTGACGTCGTGTTCCTCGAAGGAGTCCGGATCCGCGTAGGAGGGAGCCGCCCATGGCTCGCCGGCAGGCGGAGCGAGGCGCAGCCCGTTCAGCAGGCCGGCGGAGTCGACCGACATGATGGCGGTGAACTGTCCCCGCTCGCAGACCACAGGAACGCTGACACGGAGCAGGTCCGGCCGCAGAGGCTCGCTCGACGGTTCGCCGAGGTCCGTCACCGGACCGGATCCCGCGGTCTCGGCGAGCCAGGCAGCCTGGAGTGCCTCGGCGGTCAGCGCAGCACGCAACGGAGGGGCGAACAGCGCGGCGATCTTGCTGAAACGGCCATCGCGTGCCCACTCGACCACCAACACGGCGGTCTCCTTTGCAGTCTGCATCCCTCACCTTTCTTAGATTTGAGAAAGGTAGCATGCGTGAGAAAGTTGCGGCATGGACACCTTGGAACTCCTGGCGCATCCCGTCCGCCTCCGCGTGGTCCACGCACTGCGCGGCGGACGGGTCCTGACCACCGGGCAGCTGTGCGCTCTGATCCCGGACGTGTCCAAGGCGACCGTCTACCGGCACGTCGATCTTCTCGCCGCGGGTAGCATCCTCGACGTCGCCGACGAACGGCGGGTGCGGGGCGCCGTCGAACGCCGCTACCGGCTGCGGCAGGAACACGCCGGCATCGACGCGGAAACCGCGCATGCGCTCACCCCGCAGCGCCACGAGCGGGCATTCGCTGCCGCCATGGCCGCCCTGGCGGCGGAGTTCGGCGCTTACCTGGCGCGCGAGGGCAGCGAGCCCGTGGACGACCTCGTCGGCTACCGGCAGCACGCGATCTGGCTCAGCAGGGACGAGCTCGTGGCACTGATCGGCGCGATGCAAGCCGCCATCGCGCCCGTCCTCTCCAACGAACCCTCGCAGGAACGTACCCGCTACCTTCTCAGCCCCATCCTGTTCCCCGCCGAACAGCAAGACCCGCTGTAGCCGACGCCACCGCTTGCGGTGAACCAGGTCACCTGACGCGACGAGCGAACCAGACCAGATCACTTGAGACAGGGGCCAGATCGACAGAGACGGGTGTCCTTTGTCATCCAATCGAGGTGTTTGATAGTGAACCCAGTCGTTTCGGCTTTTTTTGACCGTGAACCTACTCGTGCGGGCTGAGCACGCTGGGGGTGTTGGATGGCCGTACCGGCTGGGGCGGACGGGTGAGTGCCGTACGTCGAGGTGTCGTGCATGGATGGCCGGCGCGAGCGTCGACGGCGTCCGCTGTTGGACTGCGTGTCGGTCAGGTTCGAGGAGGCGGTTCCGGTACGGCCGTTTAGGTGGCCGCCGAGTGGGCGCCACTTCCTGGGCTGGTACTGGGCGGCGACGACCGGACAGCATGCTGGCTTCGAGTCATGGCTGGAGCGGGACCATCTCGTGCTCATGGACTTCGATCCCGCCGTGGTGGGTGTCGCCTCCCAGCCGTTCTGATCTGCCCCATGCTCGACGACCGCTTCGAGACGCACAGCAGTCCCATGGTGGACCGCGAGGGCGTATGGGACCGCTACAGCAACCTGTACGCGTGGACCTCCGTACTGGGCGAGCGGCGCGGCGGCCCGGAGGTGTCGCAGTACGCCGGGCCGCGCCGAGGACCTCGGCCGGCTGCCGCGCACGTACATCGACACCGGCTCGGCGGAGGGGTTCCGCGACGAGATCCTGATCTACGCCGGCAGCTTGTCCGAGGCGGGCGTGAGCGTCGATTTCCACATGTGGGGCGGAGGCTTCCATGGGTTCGACATGGCGGTGGGTCATGCGGCTGTGTCGCGTGCCTCCAACGCGACCCGCGAGGAGTTCATCCGGCGGGCTCTCGACAGGTGAGCGGTGCGACAAGGCGCAGACTGCGAAGACAGCCATTGCCTCTTGACGGGCAAGGGGCGTTTGCCGCGTTTCCGTCAAGCGTCGGACCTCGCTTCGCGGGCCGCGAAGACGGCCGGGGTGAGGCCGGTGCGGTCGCGGAAGAAGCGGCCGAAGTTCGCGGGGTCGGTGAAGCCGAGGTGGACGGCCACCGTCCGGGCATCCCACCGGGCAGCTCCCAGCAGGCGCCGGGCTTCCAGGAGGCGCCGCTCGTCGATGAGTTCGCGTACCCCCTTGCCGGTGGCGTCCCGGGCGGCACGGCTGAGGGTGCGGACCGAGCAGCCGAGCAACTCGGCGTAGTTGGCGGCTTGGTGCAGCTCGCGAAAGTGCAGCTCCAGGGCGTCCAGGAAGCGTCCGTACCTGTCGGCACGGCCCGTGCCGGCCGCGGCCGTGCCATCGAGGGCGATGTCCGGGGAGTTGGCCAGGCGCAGCAGCAGCGATTCGAGCAGGCTGCGCCGCAGGGCGTGGTGGACGTCGAGGGGGCGGCGCCCCAGTGCGCGGTGTTCGTCCAGGAGCTGGAGTGCCGTCTGCTGGAGCCAGGCGGTGTCGTCGGGGTGCGGGCTGAGCACGGCGGGGGCCTCGTGCGCGGAGAGCGGGGCCAGGAGACGGGCGAGGTCGGGCCGCAGCACGTCCGGTTCGAACAGGATGAACGTACCGCGGGCCGCGCCGGGCGGATGCCAGCACTGCGCGTGCCCGGGACGCACCCACAGCCACTGGCCGGGGGCGACGGTCCGCGTGACGTAGTCGACGTCGTGCCGCAACTCACCCTCGGTGACCGCGATGAGGTAGTGGAAGGTGGCACGGCCCGGACGGGGCGGGTTCCACGGCCAGTCGTCGTGCTGGGCGAAGAAATCCTCGACGGTACTCACCTCAAGGCCGTAGGGAGTACCGACCGGGGGCTGGAAACCGTACAGCGGAACCGCAGCTGGTCCGGCCTGCCTGCTCGGCCCGGAGTGTCGCTTGTCGACCATCACGTGTCCGCAGCCTACCGCCCTCCTTGTCGGGTTCGAGGGAAGTATGGGACGTGCCGCCGCGACCACCCTTTTGAGGAAGGCACCGCCCCATGAACGGAACGGACCTGCACAAGACCGCCGTCGACTGCGCCGAAGGACTTCCCGGAGCAGCGCTGGAGCATCCCTTCGGCCCCGACTGGGAGGTCTTCAAGGTGCGCGGCAAGGTGTTCATGCTGATGACCGAGGTCCCGGGGCGTCCCGTCGTGATCCTCAAGGCGGACCCCGGCGAGGCCCACGCCCTGCGGGAGCAGTACAGCCACATCACCCCGGGCTACCACATGAACAAGAAGCACTGGATCACGCTGGAGGGCGGGGCAGGCGTCGACAAGGAGCTCGTCGGGGAGCTCGTCACCGAGTCATACCGGCTCGTCGTCGCTCACCTGCCCAAGGCGGAGCAGCCCGTCGACCCGCACACCTACGGCAGCGGAAGGCCGGCCCGGTGAGCGCGGCCGGTGACCGGCTCCAAGACACCGCCCGCCGGGCGGCCCGCACCCTGCCCGACGTCAGCCACGGATACCCCTTCACTCCCGGACTCGACGTGTACAAGGTCGCGGGCAAAGTGTTCCTGATCGTCACCGACGACCCGGACGACCAGATCATCACGGTCAAGTGCGAACCCGAACACGCCCGCGCTCACGTACGCGGCTACGCCTCGATCACACCGGGCCACTACCTCGACAAACGGCACTGGATCTCCCTCGGTCCTGGTCCCGGCATCACCGAGCGGCTGGTCACGGACGTTGTCGAGAACTCCTACGACCTGGTCACCAAGCGGCTGCCGCAACGCGACCGTCCCGGTGCCCGATGAGCGCCGCGAGCTTCCCCGCGAGCGGCTGAGCCCCCGCCTGTCAGCGTCCCGTGCAAGGCTCGTCACATCCGCAGACGCCCGCCTGCCACCACCCGGGAGACCGATGGAACCGACCGAAGCGACTCTGCCGCTCTTCGGCGAGGAGCCCGCCCGGCCCCTCGCCGACCGCCTGCGCCCCACCCGGCTGGAAGAGGTCGTCGGGCAGGACCACCTCCTTGCCCCGGACGCTCCACTGGGCCGCATGGTCGCCCAGCAGCGCCTCAGCTCCGCCATCCTGTGGGGGCCGCCCGGCGTCGGGAAGACCACCATCGCCCGGCTCCTCGCCGACGGCAGCAAACTGGCCTTCGAACCAGTGTCGGCCACCTTCTCCGGCGTGGCCGAGCTCCGGAAAGTGTTCGCCGCCGCACGCAGCCGGCGGGGCATCGGCCAGGGGACCCTGCTGTTCGTCGACGAGATCCACCGCTTCAACCGCGCCCAGCAGGACAGCTTCCTTCCCTACGTCGAGGACGGCACGATCACCCTGATCGGCGCCACCACGGAGAACCCGAGCTTCGAACTCAACGGCGCCCTCCTCTCCCGCACCCAGGTCCTTGTCCTCAAACGCCTCGACGAAGCCGCACTGTCCACGCTCCTCGACCGCGCCGAGCAGCTCACCGGCCACCGGCTGCCGCTGGAGGACGACACCCGCCGCGCCCTGATCGCCATGGCGGACGGCGACGGCCGCTACCTCCTCAACATGGCCGAACAGCTCCAGGCCCTCCCGGACACCGAGACCCCCCTGGACACCGCCGGGCTCGCCCACCACATCCAGCAGCGGGCCCCGCTGTACGACAAGGCGCAGGAGGGCCACTACAACCTGATCTCCGCGCTGCACAAGTCGATGCGCGGCTCCGACCCCGACGCGGCCCTGTACTGGCTCGCCCGCATGCTCGACGGCGGCGAGGACCCCCTGTTCGTGGCCCGCCGTCTGGTCCGCTTCGGATGCGAGGACATCGGCATGGCCGACCCGCACGCCATCCAGCAGGCCCTCGCCGCCTGGGACGTGTACGAGCGACTCGGCTCCCCCGAGGGCGAGTTGGCGATCGCCCAGGCCGTCGTCTACCTCGCCACCGCACCCAAGTCCATCGCCGTCTACCGCGGCTTCAACGCCGCACACCGCGCTGCCCGCCGCACCGGCTCACTCATGCCGCCCGCCCACATCCTCAACGCCCCGACCCGGCTGATGATGGACCTCGGCTACGGCAAGGACTACCAGTACGACCCGGACACCACCGACGGCTTCTCCGGTGACGACTACTTCCCCGACGGCATGGACCACGAGACGTACTACCAGCCCACCCGCAACGGCTACGAAGCCCAGATCAGCGAACGTCTACGGCACTGGAACGCCTTGCGCGCCCGCCGACGCAGCGGCTGACGCGGACACGTGGGCAGCGTCCAGAGCCAACCCACGGCAGATGTCATGCACCGTCCGCATCCAGCATCTCCTCCGACCCAATGATCCACGCTATCGACCGCCGTGTTGACATCCAACCCAGTCGACGCAGGTCAGCGCGCTGCGCACGACTAACTTCACTCGAGCGGATGACTGTGGCGGGCTCGCTGGTATCCAGGGCGACGGCGTGGGAGAGGACGGCCGGGTCGACGCGGTCGAGGTCCGCGGTGCGGCGGACGGTCGCGATCACAGTCGCGCCGGCCCAGTGGGCGAGCTGGGCGGCCAGGGAGCCGACGCCGCCAAGGACTCCGTGGACCAGGACCAGCCGGCCGTCGACCGGGCCGTCGGCGAAGACGGTGCGGTGGGCGGTGATGCCGGGGATGCCGAGGCTCGCCCCCAGCTCATCACTCAGATGATCTGGCAGAGGCACGGCCTGGTGGTCGGGTACGACGGTGTACTGAGCAGCTGTGCCGAAGGGGCGGTAGGACTGGGCGCCGTATACCCAGACCCGCTGTCCGACGCGGCGGGCGTCGACTTGGGCGCCCACGGCGTCGATGACTCCGGCGGCGTCGCTGTGCGGGATCACCCGCGGGAAGGGCATGGACGAGCCGAGCCAGCCGCGCCGTTTCTTGGTGTCGCCGGGGTTGACGCCCGAGACGGTGACACGGACGCGGACCTCGCCGGGGCCGGGGCCGGGGACGGGATCAGCGAGTTCGCCGACGTGCAGGACATCGGCGGCGGGGCCCTGGTCGTCGTACCAGGAAGCAAGCATGGGGCTACCTTCGTGAGCGGTCAGCTCGCGGGAGCGGCGGGCGCATGCGGATCGCTGTCGGTGCATGCGGTGTCGAATGCGGGCGGTTCCTCCCCGAGGGTCTCGCGCAGCCAGGTCCGTTCGGCGCGGCTGGTCGCGCGGGCGGTGAGCAGCATGCCCCGCCGGTAGGGGTCGGCGACCTCCTCGGCACGCAGGGGCCGCTCGCTGTCGTAGAAGAAGCTCGCCGGTTCTTCCAGGAACTCCAACCGTCTGCGCAGCACCGCGTGCTGCTCGGCCACGTCGGGCAGGTGGGACAGGAAGGCCAGGACGACGTAGAACCGGGTGAAGTCGGTGATCTCGTGGTCGGCGGGCTTGCGTAGACGCTGAAGCATTTCGGCCCGTCCGGCCGCGGTCAGGCTGAGCACGTACCGGGCCGCCCCCGCAGCCGGGTCTGCGCGCCGCTCGATCAAGCCCGCCCTGGTCAGACGATTGATCGCCGGATACAGGCTGCCGTCACTGAGCGGCCGCGTATAGCCGGTCAGCTGTGAGACGCGGCGGCGCAGCTCGTGTCCGGGCAGGGGTCCCTCGGCGAGGAAGCCGAGTATCGCGAGTTCCAGCATGAGTCCATCTTCGCACGCGAACATCGAATCGATGTGAACATCGATTCGATGTTACGCTCTCAGGTATCCGCCCAAACGTCTCTGGAGAGGCACAGCAAGATGCCGTCGCAGTCCACCGAGTCAGTGATGAACCGTTTCGTCGAATTCATCAATACGGGCAACGAGGATCTCGCCCGCGAGGTCATTTCTCCGGACGCGGTGTTCCACGCGCCAAGCCACCCGGAACCACTGCGGGGGCCCGATGGGTACTTGGAAGTCATCGGCATGATGCGCGGCGCCTTCCCCGACGTCCAGTGGACGCTGGAGGAGACAGTCGCCGAAGGCGACACTGTGGCCGCGCGGTTCACCATGCTGGGAACCCACGACGGTGAATTCTTCGGGATCCCGGCGAGCGGCAACAAGATCTCGGTGCAGGCCATGAACTTCTACTACCTGGCCGACGGCCGGATCGTCGGCGAACGGGGCCAGCCCGATCTCCTCGGGGTGATGCAGCAGATCGGTGCCGTACCGGCGCCATGAGCCCAGTCGTGCTGGGTACCTTTTTCCGCGCGGAGCTACCGCCCCCAAGGGGCCCGTACGTCGCCGTGGCGGAGGGCGCAGGCACACACCCGGGCGCGGGCGGCCGGCGGGGTCAACCGCAAGAGGTCGGTCTTCGAGCGGCTAGAGGGCGTCTGAAAAGCCTGTCAGCGGGCAAGTCGCCTGGTAGCGGGGTGGTGGCGCGCTTTCGGGGGCTGGGGTGTGCGGGCTGCGTACCTGTTACTCGACGGATCTGTCCGATCCGGAGTGGGAGATCCTTCGTCCGCTGGTTCCGGCGGTCAGGCCGGGTGGACGACCGGCGAAACATACGCGGCGAGAGATCCTCAACGCGTTGGCGTACTGGCTGCGGGCTGGCTGTGCCTGGAGACTGCTGCCGCATGACTTGCCACCGTGGCAGACCGTCTATCACTACTGGCGGCGATGGCAGCAAGAAGGCGTGTGGGAGCGGATGTTGACGGCGTTACGTGAACGCGAGCGGGTGCAGCTCGGCCGTGATCCCACTCCCAGCGCGGCCATCGTGGACAGTCAGAGTGTCCGGGCCAGTGAGCGCGGTGGCCTGCACGGGTACGACGGCGGCAAGAAGGTCAGCGGCATCAAGCGCCACCTGCTCGTCGATACCCGCGGCACTGTCCTGGTGGCCTGCGTGAGCCCGGCGAGCATCGGCGATCGCGACGGCGCCGTGGTGCTGTTCTCCCAGGCTGCCGATGCCTTTCCGCGTCTGCGGCATGTGTGGGCGGACCAGGGGTACCGCGGCGCTGACTTCCACGCCTGGGCCCGGGAAGCCACCGGCATCTCCGTGGACGTCGTGCAACGCCGTCATGGAGGATTCCGCTCGACCTGGGCTCGGGTGGGAGCACCGTCTCCGGCTGTGCCCCTCTTCGCGGTGGTCCCGCGGCGCTGGATGGTAGAGCGGACATTCGCCTGGCTGGGACGGTGCCGCCGCCTATCGAGGGACTACGAGTACCTGCGCGTCTGCTCGGAGAACGCCATCTACCTCACCATGGCCATGCTCCTCGTGCGGCGCCTCGCAAGATCAGCCCGCTGACAGGCTTTTCAGACGCCCTCTAGCTTCGCTGTCAAAGGACAACGGGACACAGGCTGGGCAGAGTTCCATCCAGGCGCCGGTTGTGCGTCGCCAATGAAGTCAGCCCGACGGAAGTCGCTGACCTGCGGCGACTGGATTGGATGGCAAGGATCGCCCCTGGGTTGGTTCGATGTCGGCGGACACCGGTCATGAGCGGGGCCGTGACCTGCCCGTACAGCCAGTACAGTGATGGGCTCTTTGATCTCGCCACCCTACTCGGGGTGCCCCGCAGAGTTACTCACTGTGTCTCCCCGCCCGCGGTTGGCCTCTGCTAGGGACGCTCGGCCAACCTGTTCGCCGCGCTCCTCTTCCTCGCCACCGCACCTAAAAGCGCGCGGGTTCCAGAATCTTGGCGAGCACAGGTAATGAACCCGCGCGCCGGGCGCCGGTTAAGTAAGCGGCGCGGACGGGTTCGCCCAGGAGCGAACCGTGGGCTTGGCTGTCCGAAGTGCTTTGTATGCCTCTGGCGCCGACGCCCGGCGGCATGGGCCCCGTGTCTGTGACGCGTCGCGAGCGTTAGGCCATTCGGTCACGGTCGGTCCAGGATCACGGGGGAGGAGGCGGGGCGTGGAGATCAGGGATGTGCATCATGCCTACCGTCGGCGTGTGGTCTTGCGGGGCGTTGACCTGCGGCTTCGGGCCGGAACTCTGTGCGGGATCGTCGGGGAGAACGGCGCCGGCAAGTCCACGCTGCTGAAAATTCTGTCCGGCGAACTACGGCCCACGCATGGATCGGTCCGTCATAGCGGCCGGTTCGGCTACTGCCCACAGCACGTGGTCCTCAATGACGCGCTGACCGTCCGTCAGCACCTGACGTTCTTCCAGACGGCCTACCGCCTCACCGATGTGCGCTACGCCGAAGAAATCATGGACGTGCTGGGCTTCACCGGATACGCCGATGAGCGGGCCGGGGTTCTCAGCGGCGGCACGCGGCAGAAGTTGAACGTGACGCTGGCGCTCATGCACGATCCGCAGGTCCTGTTGCTGGACGAGCCGTATCAGGGCTTCGACTGGGACACCTACCAGCGGTTCTGGGATCTGGCCGCGCGGCTGCGGGATGCGGGAGGCTCGGTCCTGGTCGTCTCCCACCTCGCGTATGACACCGAGCGCCTGGACGAGCTGTGGCGCCTGGACAGCGGAATGCTGCGCGCGGACAAGGCGGGGGCCGCCGCGTGAGGTTTCACCTGACCCGCTTCGCTGTCGCCACCCGGTTCACGCTCATCGAACACGGCCGCAACCGGTTCGCCATGATTCTGGTGATCCTGTTCGTCCCGGTCTGGACCTCCCTGGCGTACCTGGCGACGCCCGACACCCCGGCCCGGATGCGGCTTCGCGCCACCGGGGAAGCATTGGCCCCGCACGGCAATGAACTGACCGCGATCAGCGGAGCGCTCAACGCCGTCACCCTGATCACCGGTTTCATGATGTTCGCCGCCACCTTCTCCGGCAGCGGTTTCGACCGCCGCCTGGCGATGGCCGGCTACCCACGCGCCCACCTCGTCCTGGCGAAAGTCACCGCTCTGGCTCTGGTCTCGGCGGCGGTGGCCGCTTATGCCACCGCGGTCATCTGCCTGGCCTGGACCCCCCGCCAGCCTCTCCTGCTCGCCGCCTCCCTGTTCTGCGCCGGACTCACTTACGGCGCTCTGGGAGTCGGCTTCGGGTCCCTGCTACGCCGGGAAGTCGAGGGGATGTTCGCCATCGTGATGACCAGCATCATCGATCTCGCGCTGCAGAACCCCATCACGAGTTCCGGGGCTGACAACCCGGTCATGCGCTACCTGCCCTCGTATGGGGCCATGCAGGCCAGTACGGCGGCCGGATTCTCCACCAGCCCGGTCCCCGGGCATCTGGCCCTCCAGCTCACCTGGTCCGGGCTGGCCGCCCTCGTCGCCTTGCTGGGCTTCCGCAACAGCACCCGCAACTGCCTGCCGACCGCCTCCACTTCGCCGCCCGGGCCGGGAAGCAGCAAGGCCGACATTCCCGCACCGCGCCAAACTGCCAGCCCATCGGCCACGGCGTCCGACACGGAAGCACACTGAGGTGCCGGCTCCCGACATGCGCCCCACCACACACTCCACTACGGCAGACCTCGACGCCTCTCTGCCAGCACAACGAGGGCGACCCACCCACCGCCCGCCCACCGGCGAAGACCCGTCTCTGCGGGCGGCGTACCGGCTGTGCCGACGCACCACGCGACAGCACGATCCCGCGATCTACATCCTCATCCAGCTGATGCCGACCGTGCTGCGCCCGGCCGGGTGGACCCTGTGGGCGGCAGCGACCGTCCTGGACGACCTGGCCGACCAGCAGGATGCGGAGCCGGCCGAACGTGCGGCCCGCGTCGAAGCGTGGACAGAAGCCCTGCAGTGCGACCTGGCGGCCGGCATCAGCAGGGATCCGGTCCGGCACGCCCTTGTGGACACCGCCCTGCGATGGGGCCTGGACCTGTCCAGCCTACGAGGCGCCATGAACAGCACACGCGATGACACCCGCGGCCGGCACTTCGCCGACTGGGCCGCGTGGCGGGCCTGGTGCAGCGAGGAGGTCGTGCCCTGGGTCGACCAGGTACGGCACCTGTTCGAACGGGCCGGAGCGCCGATGACGCTCCGGCTGGACCGGCAGCAGGACTTCAAGCGGTTCATCGACGGCGCCCAGCTCACCGACATCCTCACCGACCTGAGCGCCGACCTCGCCCAGGGCGACCTGCTCCTGCCGCAGGAAGCCCTGGACGCCTTCCCCGGCGCCGAGGACGACCTGCGGAAAGGGAGCTGGAGCCCGGCCACAGCGGCTTTGATCCGGGAGCTGACGGCTCTGGCCCGTCAATGGGTGACCAGGCCCGCGATGACCAGAGGTATGCACCCGGGCGCTGCCACCGTGCTCGACACGGCCGCCTGCCTGATGCGCGCCCAGCTCGATGCCGTCGACGCGGCCGGCCACGCCCTGCTCAAGCGTGCCCCGCGCTTATCTCTCGCGGCCCGCACCCGCATCCTCGCCCCCGCACGCATTCGCTCGAAACTGGCCTGGAGCCTGACGCCCCTGACCGTACCCGGACCCCGACGACCCGCGGTGACCATGAGCGGTCCGAGCCCTGAAGCCGAAAGCACCACTCTTCGGCCCCCGCCACCGCACCCCGGCGGCGCCCGGCCCCCGCAGATTGCGGCCGACCGGATGCCCGCCCACGTGGCGGTCATCATGGACGGCAACGGCCGCTGGGCCGAGCAGCGCGGTCTGCCCCGCCCGGAGGGCCACCGCGCCGGCACGGCCGCCGGCCACGAGATGGTCTACGGCGCCCTGGAGATCGGCCTGCGCCACCTGACCCTCTACGCGTTCTCCACCGAGAACTGGAAACGCGACACCGAGGAGATCACCACGATCCTGGAAGCGATCCGACGCGACCTCGACGAGGGACCCATCCGTGACCTCGACGTACGCCAGCGCTGGTTGGGCCACCCCGACAGACTGCCCGAGGAACTCGTCCAGGCTCTCCTGCGCGAGGAGCGCCGCACCCGCAACCGCACCGGCCTAACCCTCACCGTCTGCATCAACTACGGCGGCCGCGACGAGATCACACGGACAGCCGCAGCCCTCGCCCAGGCAGCCCACGCAGGCGACATCGACCCCCACCTCATCGGTGAAGACGACTTCGCCCGCCACTTGCCCCACCCCGACATGCCGGACGTCGACCTGCTGTGGCGCACCGGCAACGAACAGCGCACCTCCAACTTCCTTCCCTGGTACACCACTTATGCCGAGTTGTCCTTCACCCCCAACTACTGGCCCGACGTCGACCGGCGTGATCTGTGGCAGGCCATGACCGAATACAGCCGACGCCAACGCCGCCACGGCGGCGCCACGCAGTAAGGCGCGCGGGTCCAGGATTCCGGGACGTCAGGCCGTAGGAACTCGTACGCGATTACTGGATCCCAGGCCTCCTTGCGCGTCAGTCCGGCAGCCAATGCAGCTCGTGCGCCAGGGTTTTGGCGACGGCACGGATGCGGCGGTGTAGCGGCGACTGCTCGCGCGGGAGGACCAGGTGGATCGTCAGGCTGGGCGCGCCCCGCAGCGGTCGCCAGGTGAGACCGGCCGGTGATGCCGTGGCCGCGGCTTCTCCGGCCGGGGCGAGGGTGACCCCGTCGCGCAGGTCGCGCTGAGACATGTCGAAAGAGACTGCGGGCGTGTGGAATCGGGGGTGTGGTCGGGTGTCTCGGAACAGTGCGGACAGCTGATCGTGGATCACGGGGTTGGCCGCACGGTCCGGGAGTCGCAGCGGATACGCGGCCGCGTCGGCGATCTCGATCTCCGGGTGTTCGGCCAGCGGATGGTGCTGCGCCAGCTGGACCCCGATGCGCTGACGCCGCAGCAGGAACCGGCGCACGCCACGGCCCGGCTGTTCACCGCGGGTGATCCCGGCATCGATGCGGCCGTCGGCGACCGCGGGGGAGATCTCCGGTGTCGCCATCGGGACCGCGCCGACCTCGAGTCCGCTGTTGCCGCGAATCAGCCTGTCCACCAGGGCCGGTGCCGTCTCGGCCCCGGCGCTGAGGCTGTATCCGATGCGCAGCGTGCCCAGTTCACCGGCTGCCGCGCTCCGTGCGGTGTCCCACGCCCGGTCCAGCGCCGCCAGCGCGGGCGGCGCGGACTCCGCCAAAGCCGCACCGGCCGTGGTCAATACGACGCTACGCGTGTTGCGGACCAGCAGGGCCGTACCGAGTTCCGCCTCCAATCGGCGCATCCGGGCACTGAGTGCGGGCTGTGCGATACCGATCCGTGCGGCCGCGCGGGTGAAGTTCAACTCCTGTGCCAGCACCAGGAAGTACCGCAGGCTCACCGTATCCGGCGCCACGTGCCCTCCCTGCCGATTGATAACGATCCGTTCTGAGTCTATCCCGTACCGGTCTTTCCCTCGACCGCACATCAAGCCCTAGCCTGCGCATATGACGATTCCACTGACCGCAGTACCCGTCGCCGGGATCGATCGATCTGAGTGCCAATTCGAAGTCGGACGTGTCCGGCCGAACACAGGAGGTTTCCATGGCTAAGGGCTACTGGGTCAGTGTCTACCCCGCCATTTCCGACCCTGAGGGGCTGACTGCCTACGACAAGCTGGCCGGTCCGGCTGTCCGGGCTGAGGGCGGGCGCCTCCTGTCCCGTGGCGGTCGAGTCGTCGCCCGCGAGGCCGGAATCACGCAACGCGCCGTTCTGATCGAGTTCGACAGCCTTGAACAGGCCGTCGCGGCATACGAGAGCGAGGCATACCAGAAGGCGCTGGTGGCCCTCCCCGACGGCGTCGAGCGCGACTTCCGCATCATCGAAGGCATCGACTGACCGGCGGGCCCAGCCAGGTCTTGCGCGAGTTTGTCGTCGCCGGCTTGCTCCATGAGTACGAGGAGCCGCTCGGCGACCACATCCGCCGCTCCTACACACTTGCTGACGGCGCCCAGGGCGGCATCGCCGAGGTCTTCGTGGAGACAGAGGCCGCGGCACGTCAGATGGCGGGCGCAGACGGGGAGAAGGGCCGCTGGGTTCCCGGCTGGCTCAAGTGGGGACGGGCGCGATGATCGACGTCTTGTCTAGAGGCGGCGCGTTCGGAGGGTTCCTACTTCTGCCGGGGCACTCTGACGTGTCCTGATCATGACGCTGCTGATGATCTTCGTCGGCTGCCTGAAGTATGTAGCGTCTGGCGGCGATTCCGGCAAGATGGCAGCAGCTAAAACATAGTCTTCTACGGAGTTACGCGCTCTGCGGCGAGCGCCACCGCGCTCTGGTGGCCTACCTCCTGTAGGTCCCGAGCCGCGAGGAAGTCCTCGCCGGCATGATGGTTGGAGGCGCTACCGCCCCAGCATTGTGGCTAGTTCTCTCCGGGAAGTATGTGCCGAAGATCGTAGCCGCAGACAGCGCGTGGTGGATGCCGAAGGTCGAGCGAACCGCGCACCGGCAGGACATGTTCTACGCGCTGAGCCACATGGACCTGGGAACGCAGGGTCGGCACGCTTGGGGGTTGATCACTTCCAGCCCCAGAGTCGGGCTGCGGGCACGCCGCCACACTGCGCTCCTGGCTGCGCTTGTGCAGAACGGACACTGACGGACTGCCATCAGGAGCACGAGTTGCTCTTCGCCTGAGCGGAGGTGAACCGCCCACAGATTCACCGGTCGCTTAGCAGGCTGGGCCTGGGCTGAGGAGCGTGGCCGGGGCGGCGGCTGGTCAGAAGGCGAACGCTTCGGTCAGGCGCACCTCGTAGCCGTCCTCTTCCATCAGGACGACCGTGACGCCGAACGGGGAGGGATGATCCAGCTCGATGGGGGTGAAGGCGAAGTCGACGGCGGCCTTGACGGGCGGTGTCAGCTCGCCGCCGGGCTGGGGAGCCGGGGCGGGCTGCCAGCACGGCTGAACCGATGCCGAGCCCTCGGGGCTGTCGGCCAGGGTGCCTTCGGTGTAGGGGAACTGGTGGAGCGTATGGCCGTCCTTGGTGGCATGCACCATGTTGAGGCAGGGTGCCGGGCCGACGGCGGGCAGTTCGCAGGTGGTGGCGACGTCGTGGCTCTCCCAGGCGAGGACGACTTCATCGGCGCCGGCCGCCGCGGCGATGTTCGACAGCTGTGCGATACCGGTGAGCGCGTCATGACCGGTCTTGACCGGGCGCAGCCAGATCAGGCCGACCAACTGGCCGCGCACGAGCGGCATGATGACCGGGCGGGGCACGGCTCCGTCGTTCAGACCCGTGACGTACGCGCTCTTCATCGACTCCGTCAGTGCGTCCCACGTACGCGTGTCCATGAACTCCCCATCCGCAGCAGCTGCCTGATGCACATTCTGCCCCGTGTTAAGCAGGGTGCAGGGCACTCGGGCAGGTAATCGCCCCGCGCAGGGGTAGCGCGCCGGGCTGTGGTTGACGGCCGCCGTCCTGGAAGGGGCGTGGCCGGACGTGATCAGACTCGCCAGCTACGGATGCGTTCGGCGCACGCATAGGCGTCCGTGTGACCGGCTCGTACCTCTTGGGCAAGGTCGATGAAGCCACCGTACGGTTCGGCGAGGCCCTCGCCGGAGGCCTGCATGTAGGAGATCGCCACGAGCGCGGCGAAGGTGGGGTTGCGCGCGGGCAGCGGACGGACGCTGACGATCTCGTGGAAGAGCGCGGCCGCCCGCCAGGAGGCGTCGGGCAGATACCCGAGCTTCGGGGTGTTGACCTTGTGCCGGGCGACTGCCGCGACCAGGCCGGAGAAGTCGGAGACCTCCAGTGCCTTGGGCAGGAAGGCGGCCTGCTGCTCGA
The DNA here is from genome assembly GCF_041051975.1 of Streptomyces sp. R21. Classification (GTDB taxonomy): domain Bacteria; phylum Actinomycetota; class Actinomycetes; order Streptomycetales; family Streptomycetaceae; genus Streptomyces. Next base: position 10,001,075 of record NZ_CP163435.1, read on the forward strand.
GCAGCCACGCTACGTCGATATAGAGCTCGGGCGGCACTGCTCAGGCAGCCCTCGTCCCGGAGTGCGCGGTGGTGTCGGGTTCCTCATCGGGGAACGCGGCCGCGAACTCGTCGACCAGGTCGGACTTCATCAGCTCCCGGAAGCGTGCCGCCGCCAGTTCCAGGCGCGGGTCGCGCTCGGCTGCCTCCGTGAGCAGCGCGGTGACCGTTGTCTTTTCCGCCTCGGCGCGCAGCTTGAGCCGCTCGGCGGTCTCCGGGCTGACCCGGATGGTGATCTTTTCTGTCTTCTCACCCATACACCGCACTGTACGGCACTTGCCATACGAGGTGTAGGGAGACCGGAAGAGCCGAGGCCGAGCGGCCCCGGCGACGCCGGCCAGCTCACCGTGTGCCCGGAGTCGTCGGCCTGAGCGACGAAGACGCGCCTGGCGCAGCCCCGCATCGTCGACGCCGCCAACAAAGCAGCGGGCCGAGCGGTCATGCGCGCCTTGCGGCGTCCGCGCCCTGATCGACGGTTTGCGGGCGATGCTGGCGCAGGCGTTGCTGGCGGCGGGGGCCGGTGAGCAGGAGGAGGCAGAGCTGGCGTTGTGCACGCTGGCGGCCGTCGGCCGCGTCCTATCCGGACGCATCTGTTGGTCTGGCGGGCACTCTGGGTGCAGGAAGGCGATATCGGTGGCTCGCCAGGGGGAAGCTGTGTCGGATACGGGGCTGTCGTGGAGCGCGAGACTGGCTGGCATATGGGGGCGCGCGGAGTCGACCGTCACGAAGATTGTTCTCGTCGTTGTCTTCGCTCTGGGTCTGGTCGCCCAGTTCGTGAAGCCCGTCGGTGACGCGTTGCAGGACAAGGTCTACCTGGGCGGGGCACTACTCACCGCGGTGGGCTACGTGCTTTATAGCGAGGTGCAGCGCCTGAACGCGGTGCACACAACCCACCAGGAGACAGAGCAGTCCCTGGCCGCCACGGTGCGTCGCCTCGAAGACGAACTGCAGCGACTGAACCAGGTTCTGCGTCCTCGGGTCACGCCCGCGGCGTTGCGAACCGAGATCCGGCAGGCGGTCGAAGCCGGGGGAGAGGTGCACTTGGCGGCGATGAGCTTCACCGGAGAGACGTTCGTCAATCCGGTGAAGTCCATGCTGTACAACCTGAGCAGGGATCCCGCACGGAGTGTGCATGTGCGCGTTCTGGTACCGGACTTCACCAAGGAGATCGACGTTCCCGGCCAGGTGGGTGCCGGAGGCAGGATCTGCGACGCTCCAGAGTTCCGTGAGCACCTGAGGCGCATGGTCGTGGAGCACGAGCTAAGACTGAAGGCCCACATAAGGCGGATGGCCGCGCGCGGCCAGGGAACACTCACGGTCGAGTTCCGCGTGCTGCACGTGTCACCCCTGCGCAAGCTCTACTTCATCAACACCGGCGTGGCGTATGAGGGGCTCTACGACAAGCTGGATCTGCGCCCTGACCCGGACTGTGCTGCAGCTCCCGGACCGGACACGGCTGAGGGCGATCTCCTGGACATCCTCGGCGGCTCTCGGCTGGACCGCTGGTCCCTGGACAACGGCGAACAAGACCGGAAGAACCTCGCCCGCTGCCGGGAGTTCTTCGAGACGCTCTGGCAGGGAGCCCGCGAACTGACGCCGACGACGCCGCCCCCAACTCGGCCAGACGTCTCCTGAATCACTACGTACGGCTGCCACGGCGGTCGCGGAAGCGGTCCGCCAGCCGTTGCTGTGCGGAGACTGCGGGCAGCAGCGGTCGGCCGGGCTGTGTGAGACGTGCGGGTATCGCCGCCGGACCGAGGCGGCGATCACGGAGGCCGGCGGTCGTATTGGAAGACGGCGATGTCGGCGAGTACTTCCACTGTGCGTTTGACGCTGAGCCCGCGGGATCGCAGGGCCGGGAAGATCTCGAAGTGCCGCACGATTTCGCGGCTGACATGGCCAGACAGCGCGAGGACCAGTCGACGGACCGGCTGGTCCTCGCGCTCGCCGCAGTGCACGCCGCGCGATCCGGTGCGATCCGGTGCATCCAACTCGACGACCGCGACATCGGCAATCGCAAGCTAGTGATCGACGGCCGGGCCCGGCCTCTGGACGCGCTGACACTGCACGTCGCCCGCGAGTGGCTGGACCACCGACGTTGCCGCTGGCCCGACACCGTTAACCCGCACCTGCTGATCAACAAGTTCACCACCTTGGGCACCGGCCCGGTCAGCGCGGTCTCCCTGACCACACCGCTTCGCGGCCAGGCCGCCGCCCTGGAACGTGAAGGAGGGCACGATCACGTCGTCGCCGGGCCCGATCCCGGCGGCCAGCAGCGCCACGTGCAAAGCGGCGGTCCCCGAGGAGACGGCGACCGTGTCGGGGACGCCGAGGAGTCGGCGATGGAGTTCTCGAACTGGCCACAGACGGGGGAGTGGTTGTAGTAGCACCTGTGCAGGGCCGTGACGAGCGCGTCGTCTTCCGGCCCGAACAAGTAGGGGCGGGCGTTGGCGGCTGCGGCGGCGGCAGAGGCGTGGAGGTCATCGCGGGGCGATCCCTTCGGTGACGGCGAGCGTCTCGTAGGTCTTGGTGAGGCAGACGTTGTCCTTGTAGCGGAGCCGGTCGTGCTCGACCCGGCGGCCGAACAGGCCGCTCAGGAACTGGCCGATCAGGTCGGTGCCCGCGGCTTCGGCGGTCGGAAAGCCGTCGTCGAACCTCGCGTTGGCCTCGGTGATCACGACGCGTATCCGGCAGGGCTCAGTCCCAGGGAGGTGTCTGCCATGGGGTTCAGCAACCGACCGGCCAGGACTGCGAACGAGACCCTGGCTGGGTTGATCGAGACGGCCGGGATGAGCCATCACGCGCTGGCTCGCCGCGTCAATGTCCTGGCCGAGCGGGCTGGGCTCGCTTTCTCCTACACCCATACGAGTGTCGTGAACTGGACCCGCCGCGGCATGGTCCCCCGCCAGCCCGCCCCCGCATTCATCTCCCAAGCGCTGGCAGAACGCTTAGGACGGCCGGTCGACCCGGCCGAGATCGGCATGCCCGAGGTGCGCGAGAGTCCCGACCACGTCGGCTTGGATTTCCACCGGGATGCTCACGATGCCGTCCGCACCGCCACACGATTCTGGAGCACCGTGCGCCGCCGTACTTTCGCCACCAGCGCCTTCGCCGTCGGCGCTTACAGCACACCGGTCACCCGGTGGCTGGCCGTCCCTGCCGACCCGGACGCCGCCCATGCCGGCAGAAAACGCGTCGGCCGCCAGGAACTGGCCGCGCTGTGGGCGGCTGCCGCAGACGCCCAACACTCGGACTCGAGGTACGGCGGCGGCACTCGCACGGCCTCGACGGTGGCCGCCTTCCTGACCGAGCGTGCCATCCCCCTCCTGCACGCCGACTACGCCGACGCCGTGGGCAAGGAACTGTTTGCGGGCCCCGCCGAACTGGCGCGAGTCGCGGGATGGAGCGCGCTCGACATGGGCCACCACGCCCTCGCTCAACGGCACTTCATCCAGGCCCTGCGCATGGCCCGCGCCGGAGGCCGTCTGGACATCGGTGCCACGTGCTCACCAACATAGTCCTCCAGACCATCCTGCGCGGCTATCCCAGCGAGGCCGTGGACATGGCGCAGGGCGCCTACGACCGCGCCCGCCACCAGGCAGCACCCCGCGTCCTCGCCTTCGCCAAGCTCATCGAGGCCCGCGCGCACGCCGGCCTCGGCAACGCAGGAGCTGCCACCGGCGCGCTCGCCTCCTCCGAGCGGCTTCTGGAGCGCGCCGACGCCGACCGCGACGACGAATTTACGTGGATCACCTACTACACGCCGGCACGGATGGCGGCCGACGCCGTAGAAGTCCACCGGGACCTGGACCTGCCCGCAGCGGCTCTGCGCTGGAACAACCGGTCCGCCCCCATGTCCACGAACGACTTCACCCGCTCCGTCGGGCTGCGCATGACCGTCCTGGCCACCGCTCACATCCAAAACCGCGATCTCGACCAGGCTCTCGTCCACGGACAGCGCGCGATCGCCCTCAGCCACGTACGCTCCACCCGCGCCACCGACTACCTCGCCGGCGTCGTGCGAGCCATGTCCCCCTGCGCCGCGACCCCAGAGTCACCGACCTCTCCCGCCTCGCACACAAGGCCATCGCCCTGAGCTGTGCCAGTCGCGGCTAACGCGCCCGCGCTCGTGAGCACCGCTGCACTTGCCCTTCGCCCGCTGGCGGGCGCCGCTCGCCCGGTCCATGAGCCCGAGGCGGACGCCTGGCACTCAAAGAGGCCGCGAAGACCGAGACTGCGGCGGCCTGACGTGCGGCCAGAAGAGTCCCCGCCGACCGAACGCCCAGTCAGGATGGGATCATTCACCACAGCAAGTCACATCCGTACGACGGGGAGTACACGCATGCGCGGGGCAAGGACCATCGCGGCACTCATCGCGGCAGTCGGGCTGATGACCGCGTGCGGCAGCAGCGGCGACGACGACAAGACGGACCGCGCCGACAAGGGCCCGCATACGTCGTCGTCGAAGCCGGCCTCCGATGGCCAGGACAGGACCTACGAGGTCTCGTTCGAAGTCGGAGGCAAGGGCAAGTCCAGTGTCTACTACAACCTCGACACCAACCACGCCGAGCAAGTCACGCTGCCGTGGAAGAAGTCGGACAAGCTCACCTTGAACAGCACCGAACGCAAGGTCGGGATCACCGTGTCCGTCGTGCCAGGGCCGGTGATCCTTGCCAACGGCCAGGCCGCCGCTGCTCCCTGCTCCATCACCGTCGATGGGAAGAAGGTCGCCGAGGACCCGGGTGGCGCCAAGGGGAAGCACATGTGCAAGTACACCCTGAAGTAGCAGCACGCCGGCCTGGCGGCACCTACCGTCGGTGTCAGTAGGGCGGACTCGACGTCACTCTCCCGAAGAGCCACAGCCGGAAATGGACCAGCACGCGGGGGCCGCATTGCGGGGTGTCGGCCCGGTGAATCTGGACGGGCATCGCATCGTGGCCTGCCGCGGGCGGGTACGAGGCCCGAGGCTCGGAAGGAAGCGTCGCGCCCCGCTCGTCGGCAGCCTCACTGATCCTCGCCGCGCACGAGCTTGACGAGGAGTTCGGTGTCGCGAAGGTCGCAAAGCACTGTCTCCGCGCCGGCGTCCCGGAGCGCCGCCTCATCGCTGCGCCCCGAGGCGACCGCGATGACGCGGACGCCATGACCCTGCTCATGACCCGCCGCCTTGCCCGGCCTTGCCCCTCACGAGGGTGAACCGGTCCGCCGCTGGGCTTTTGGCCCAAGCCAGGTTGGCACCTGAGATCATTCGCCCATGAGCTACGACCTGGCCGTGTGGGACGGAGAGCTGCCGCGCGGCGACGAAGCCGGCACTCTCTTCGACGAGCTTTACGAGCGCTACCTCGATTCTGACGACGAGATCGCTGAGCTGTCGCCGCGCATCGAGGCCTACGTCGAGGCACTCGTCGAGCGGTATCCGGACGATGTCGCCGGCAGCCCCTGGGCGTCACCGCCCGTCATGGGCGAGGCCTCGGGCCCGATCGTCTATCTGCTCATGTCCTACAGCAGGGCGGAGGAAGTCTCCGAATATGCGGCCGCCCTGGCACGCGAGCACGGACTCGTCTGCTACGACCCCCAGGGAGAAACCCTGCGGGTCTGACGGTCGCCGTTCACAATCCCTCGCCGTGTCCGGCCACGCCTGCGAGAGCGAGATCCTACCCGGCACCGGCTCGACCAGCCACCCCCGGGCCACCATCCGCTTCGCCTTCGACCGCAACGTTTTCACCTTTGCCGGCGCCACCTCCAGGCCGAAGCAGACGGCCATCTCCTGGCAAGAAAACGGACCTTGACCTAGTCGGCGGCGGTCGGCAAGGACTGGCAGGATACGTTGGTAGTCCGCCGACAGCGCCGACCAGGCCAGCCCCGCACGCCACATTGGCACTACCGACTTCGACTTCGCCGGTTCTGAAGCCCCGGCGGGTACCGGCTGTTCACCGCCATCCGGCAGGTCCACAGCGACATCAGGACCGGCGACGTCACCTGGGGCCAGTACCTGGCCGACACGCGAGCAAGCGATTACCCACTCGTTCCAATCACGCTCGGCCACGGACAGCTCGGCCTGGATCCGATCGGCCTCCTCCCGCAGTTCATCCACACGACGGTCAGCGGCGCATTCGCGCTGTTCCTGCAGTCCCACGACCGACGGCATCCCTGACCTCCACCGGAGCGACTACACAACAGGTCACCACTGCAACGGAACCATCGCCCCTATACCTGACCAAGGGAAATACAGTCCTCAAGCTCGGAAAGACAACGGCTTCTGAGATCCCACACGTTTGTGGGATCTCAGCCGCAGGGTCACTTCCTCGACCTCGTGACCTGCCGTTTTCTGTCCTGTCCCACCATGGCTGCCCGGGTGGCTGTCTCATGGATGAGGGCCATCCTCCCGGGCTCTGGTGCGGTGCCCGCCGCCCAGGCGCTGGCCTGAGCCGGTGGGGCTGGGTCAGTGGCTGCGGGGAGCGTCCGTGTGACCGCGATGTCGGCGAGGTGGACCAGGGCGTCGATGATGTCGAACTGGTCGGAGCGGTCGCCGTCGGTGACCATGCCTCACACGATCCACCGGGCGGGGTGTGCCCGACCGAGTCCTGGGCGAGGAGTTGCCCGGGGTGTCATCGCTGTCCCGGGTCTTCCACCAGCCGACGGTGGAGTTCTGTCGTCATGGCGTGGATGGCCCGGGTCAGTTCCGTGTTCGTCTTGAGTTCGAGTTCTTGCTCGACGAAGTCGTGGTCGGCTTTTGCCTGTTGGAACTCCGCCTGGCGGTTCTGGCCGATCATGACGAACGTCGACAGGAAGATCGCCTCGAGCGACACGATCAGGGTCAGTGTGGGCCACGGGTCGGACTCGGCGAATAGCATCCAGAGCAGGAAGCCGATCGCGTGGAGGTAGACGAAGGTCATCGAGCCGGCGAATTTGGTGATTGCGTCAGCGATGCGGAGCTGGGCGTCGCTCGCCCGCCGGGACCGATGTGCGGCCACGACGGGATGGTGTCGGTGCGAGACCGTTTCGTCGTCGGTCATCTGGATGCGCCTGCTTCCTCGGGGGTCCGACGCTGTGCGTAGGAGGGTGGATGGTGCCACTTTCGTGGCTCGGGGACGAGGCTCGGGTCGCCGGGGGCGTGCTGTCCACATGGGTGTCCGCCACGGCTCCGGGCGTGGGCCGCTCCTCTTTGAGGGTCGATGGGCCACCGAGCGGCCATCAGTCGTGGGATTTGGCCACGGAATCTGAGATCCCGCAGCTGGCCTTCTCGGGGCACATCGCGGAGGTCTGCCATGCCCCGAACCACCTGGTCAGGCGCCATCTCGTTTGGCCTGGTCACTTCTTTGAACCAGCAGCTGAGTTCTCTCTGTGTCCCGGGCTGAATCGCCAGCGGAACCACGGCAACTGCTCCCTGTGAGGGTCTTCGCGGAGAGCACGCATTTGTGCGTACCCGGCGACCTTTCCGGTTGGATGGCCCGTCGCCATTTACTGGTCAGCGGGGGCGCGCGGGTCTTGCGGTACGGCTCATCCGTCAGTTTCCGGTCCGGTCGCTTTCGTATCTCCTGTGCGTCGTCGGCGTGCATGAACGTTTGATGCCGTCTCTCTTGGGGGCGTGGGCGTGTCGTTGGGACGCATGCTGACCAGGCTGGCGACGAGCAGCAGAGCGCTCCCGATGTAGAAGGGGGCGCGCAGCCCGAAGGAGTCGGCTTCTAGACCCGCGAGGGCTGCGCCGAGCGTGGTGCCGGCGCCGATGACCATCTGGTAGGCCATGCCGACGCGCCCCAGTAGGTGAGTCGGCACCATTGCCTGGCGGAGGGACACTGCTGTCACGTTCCATGCCAGGTTCGCCGCTCCGTACGCGGCAATGCACGCTCCGGCGAGGAGGCCCGAGGAGGCCGCGCCGGCGGCCACTGCGGTCCCAGCAGTGGCCGTGGCAGTCAGCCGCAGAACTCTCGGGGTTCCGAAGCGGGCGTTCAGTCGAGGGGTCGCCATCGCCCCCGCTATTCCTCCGATGGCGAAGGAGGCGACCAAGAGGGCGAAGCCGATGCTGGTCAGGCCCAGGATCTGCTGGGCGTAGAGCACCAGAATGGCGATGAGGCCACCGCCTACAAGGTTGCTGATCCCGGACGTCAGGCAGAGGCGACGCAGCAGTGGCTGCTGCCAGAGCCAGCGCACCCCCTGAGTCGTGTCACCGAGCAACCTCCTCCCAGGGTTCGGTGCGGTTTGCGGCTGTAGCCGGAAGTCTCCGCTCAGCATCAGGGCCAGTGAGGCAGCGGCCGCAAAGGAGACCGCATCAACGGCGAAGGGAAGTGCGGCAGCGATGCCGAAGAGCAGCGCGCCCAGTGGGGTGCCGAGGAGGGTGTCGGTGATGAGAGAACCGGACTGCAGACGGGCGTTGGCGAGCGTCAGCTCATGGGAGGCGACCAGCGACGGCACGATGCCTGACCAGGCTCCGTTGTAGAGGGTCTGTCCGAGGCCGAGAAGGAAACCGATGCCGGTCAGCAAGAGGATTGTCATCCCGTGCGCCGCCACCGCGATGGCGAGTACCGCGACGATCACGGTTCGGGCAGCGTCGACGACCCACAGGATGCGGCGACGGTCGAAGCGGTCCGCTATGGCGCCCGAGAGGAGGCCGAACAGCAGGAGGGGCAGTTGTTCTGCCACGTACACGAAGGCGACCTGGCGAGGGTCGGAGGTGAGCTGAGCCGCGAGGAGCGGCAGAGCGACGAAGCGCATTCCGTCGCCGAGGCTGGAGACCATGACCGAAGCCCAGATGCGCTGGAAGTTCGGCCCGAGCTTCGTACGGGAGGTGCCCCTGGGTAAGAACATGAACTAGACTCTGGTTCGCGTTTTGGGAACATGTCAAGGAGTTCGATGGCTGAGCAGGTGAACAAGCCGCAGCAGCAACGCAGTCGAGAGAAGGTCGCCCGCATCCTTGAAGTGACAGCTGCTCTGTTGGAGACGACTTCATACGACGATCTGGGCACCAAGCTGATCGCTGCCGAGGCGGGGGTATCGGTCGGCGTGCTGTACCGGTACTTCGCTGACAAGGAAGCGATCGTCGCCTCGCTGGTGCGCAGTTGGCTGCAGCTGGACGTGCAGATCGCCGAGCGGGTCACAACCGGGCCTCTGCCTGAACGCTCACAGGACCTGCTGGAGAAGCTTGTTTCCGCCTACGCCGACCGCTTCCGCAAGGAGCCCGGCTACCGCCGGGTCTGGTATCAGGGGCCGCGCATCGCGTCGTTGCGAGCCGACACTCAGCAGGCCGACCGGGAGATCGCTGACCGGGTGCACGGGGCGCTCGTGCGCGGGTACGCGATGCCGGACACTGACGAGTCGCGTCGTCGGGGCCGACTTGCTGTCGAGGTCGGAAGCAACCTGCTTGACCTCGCCTTCCGCGATGACCCCATGGGAGACGCGGAAATCCTGGCCGACGCAGCACTCATGATGGATCGATACCTCTTCGCGCCACCGACCAGCTCGCGTTGAGGTCAGTTACTGCAATGACGATCTCGGTGCGGTGCGGTGCCGTGCCGTGCCGTGCCGTGCCGTGCCGTGCCGGTCACCGCCTTCCGGCGACAGCCGCCGCCCGCGCGGATGTCTCTTCGGTCGAGGCAGTCAGCTCCGCGGCGGTGATCGTACTGTCGCTCACGGTCGTGATCGTAGCGATGGGGCGCCCAGGTCGGTTGTGGTGTGGGGCTGCGACCCCCGGTCGATTTGAGCGAGTTTCCCCGCGGCGCCGGCAAGGCTGACCTTGAGTCCTTCGACTTCGCCGAGCCGGCCTTCCCGCTCGGCTTCGGCGATGCGGGCGATCAGGTTGTCGTCGATCTCGACCAGCCGTGCCCGTGGCGCACCCTGAAGCGACCCAGGCGCCTGCCTTCGCCTCGTGTCCGGCATTACTTGGCTAGCCACATGATTGCTGTTACCTTGATTATGTGGCCAGCCACGCTTTTGGTGGCCGAAGGGAATGGAGTCATCATGAAAGCAATCGTTTTCGACCGGTTTGGCGGCCCGGACGTGCTGCGCGAGGCGGATATCGAGGTCCCGCGGCCCGGCCCCGGCCAGGTCCGGGTCCGTGTGAAGGCCGCCGGGCTGAACGCGCTGGACGGCAAGATGCGCGCCGGGATGCTGGAGGCCGTCCGTCCGACGACGTTCCCTGCCGTCCCCGGTGGCGAGCTCGCGGGCGTGGTGGACGCGCTGGGGGAGGGCGTGAGTGAGGTGCAGGTTGGCGATGAGGTGGTGGGCTGGTCGGACACCGGCTCGTACGCCCAGTACGCGCTGGCCACCACCGTGGCCGCCAAGCCCGCCGGCCTCGACTGGCAGCACGCGGTCGCGCTGCCGGTGGCCGGCGAGACGGCCGAGCGGGTCCTGAGCCTGCTGGGAGTCGCCGCTGGGGAGACCGTGCTGATGCACGGCGCGTCCGGAGCGGTCGGAACCCTGGCGGTCCAGCTCGCCACGGCCCGCGGAGCCCGGGTGATTGCCACCGCGGGCCCCTCCAACCAGGACTACCTCACCTCGCTCGGCGCAACCGCGACCGTGTACGGCGACGGTCTGGTCGAGCGGGTGCGAGCGCTGGCCCCCGACGGCGTGGACGCGGTGTTCGACCTGGCCGGGAAGGGAGCCCTGGAGGACTCCATCACCCTGCGGGGCGGCACCGACCGCATCGTCACCATCGCCGACTTCGGTGCACGGCAGCTGGGCATCACCTTCTCCCAGGGGGCCCAGGAATACTCGTCTGCCCGCTTGGCCGCCTTGGCCCAGGATGCCGCGGCCGGCAAGCTCGTCACCACCGTCACTGCCTATCCGCTCGACCAGGCGGCCACGGCCCAGCAGGTCAGCGACGCCGGGCATGTGCGGGGCAAGCTCGTGCTGACCGTCGACTGAGCACGCCCGCCCACCGCCTCCCCACGACCACTTGCTGCCTTTACGGTGACCGGCCGGTCACCGCTAGATCGAAGGAACCCCTCATGCTGGATTCCCTGTGGACGCCGACCACTCTTGGCGGGATGTCTTTGAGGCACCGCCTGGTCATGGCCCCCATGACCCGTGACCGCGCCACACCCGAAGGCGTACCGACCGAGCTGAACGCCCAGTACTACGCCCAGCGGGCCTCGCACGCGCTCGTCATCAGCGAGGGAACGCAGCCCTCCGCCGACGGCCAGGGCTACCTCTTGACCCCCGGCCTCCACCACGACGAGCAGATCGCCGGGTGGCGGAAGGTCACCGACGCCGTGCACGCGGCCGACGGCCGGATCGTCATCCAGCTGATGCACACCGGACGCATCGCCCACCCCGACAACACCCCCCACGGCCGCCAGCCGGTCGCCCCTTCGGCGATCAGGCCGCAGGGCGCGATGTTCACCGCGTCCGGACCCCAGGAGATGCCGACCCCTCGTGCTCTGTCGACGCAGCAGGTCGCGGCGACCGTCGACGACTTCCGCCGCGCCGCGGCGGGCGCCATCGCGGCAGGCGCCGACGGCGTGGAGATCCACGGCGCCAACGGCTACCTGGTGCACCAGTTCCTGTCCGACAACACCAACCAGCGCACCGACCTCTACGGCGGGTCCATCGAGAACCGCATCCGCTTCGCCGTCGAGGTCGCCGCAGCCGTGGCCGACGAGATCGGCGCCGAGCGCACCGGTATCCGTATCTCCCCCGCAAACCCCTACAACGACATCGCCGAGTCCGACACCGCCGAGCTGTATCCGGCGCTCCTCGACGCCCTCAGCCCGCTCGGCCTCGCCTACCTCCACGTGATGCACGCGGGTGACGAGGCTCTGCTGGGCACCCTGCGTGCGCTGTGGCCGACCACGCTGATCCTCAACCGGGCCGGCACCGACCTGCCCACCCGCGCGAAGGACATCGATCACGGCACGGCCGACCTCGTCTCCGTCGGCGCCCTCGCGCTCGCCAACCCGGACCTGGTCGAGCGGCTCCGCGCCGGCGCGCCGCTGAACACTCCCGACCCGGCGACCTTCTATGGCGGCGGAGCGGCCGGCTACACCGACTACCCCACCCACACCGGCTGAGGAACCGAACCATGCCCACCCCCGACCCCCGCATCCCCACGACGGCCGGCGCAGGACCGATGAGCTACGCGATCTTCCAGCTCGCCCGCACCCACCGCGCCTACGCCGCCACCCTGCTGCGCGAGATGGACCTGCATCCCGGACAGGAACTGCTGCTGATGCACCTTCTTGACCGGGACGGCCAGTCCCAGTCCGAGCTGCTCGAATGCCTCGGCGTGGATCACTCCACCATCTCCAAGGCGCTACGCCGCATGCAGGACGCCGGCCTGGTCATCCGGGAGCCGGCCGCACATGACCGGCGCGTCATGGTGGTCCACCTCACCGACAAGGGCCGGGCGATGCGCGAGCCCATCGCGGCCCTGTGGCAGGCCCTGGAGGAGACCTCCGCCCGGCATCTGTCGGAGCAGCAGGCGGAGTCCTTCGTGGAGACCGCCTACGCCATCACCGAGGCGATCAGCAGCCGCGCGCTGCCGCAAGAAGAGTCCGCGTGACTCCCCGGTGTGCACCCCCTGCCCGCGTACGCCACACCCCACGTGAAAAGGGGCACGCGGACGGGGGTGCACACCGTCCCGCATGCGGCGCGACCACGTTCAGGTCGGCCGTATCGCCCACGCCGTCGCGGCTGCCTTCGGACGCGGCATGCGGCACGCGGCGGCGCGGCGCACTACGGATCCGCCCCCACGGCCCGCCTCCATTGCCCCGCCCGGCGCTCAGGCGCCCATGGCTGCAGCCACCTCTGCCTCGCCCACCAAGCCCCCTCCCCCTGCCCTCCCCTCGCTCCTGACCTGGTGACTCCTCCTCGGCGTGAGCGCCGGGGCTTCTTGCTATGCCGGTGGGGCGTCGCGACGGGCCAGCCCGGCCCGTAGA